>JAAYCU010000062.1 GCA_012729595.1 Phycisphaerales bacterium | reverse complement strand
GATCACTCAAGCCTTGCAGGCCGTCACAGCCGAGGATGCCGAGGGGTGGTTTCAACATTGCGGCTATCGATACACCCAATCGTGAAATGCTCTAAGTCCGAGGAAAAATGTTGGAATATGCTTGACAAATACGATCGCGCATGTAAGATGCCGACAATGACAGGTGCTTGGTGATGGGCGGAAGAAAAGCCTTAACGCCAGGTGAAAAGGGAAGTGTGGTGCCCTCTCTTATGGAGACAGAGAGGAATTCCACTGCGGACGCGCCGCCGTAATGGGCGGTGGGCCAAGAGGCCCGCCGGCGTCCCGTTCAAAAAGCCACTGTCGAGCCTGCAACGGGCATCGATGGGAAGGCGAACGGGATGCAACCCCGAGCCGGAAGACCTGCCTGTCGAAACCTTAAGAGTCCTCGCGTTTTGGGACTGCAGGGTTTTGCTCCCTTATTCCATGCAATAGATCGAGCGACCTTGGTTTACGCCGAACGCGCTGGACTCCAATGTGTCCTCGCGCTCAGGACACCAAGGGATCGACTGTCGCTCCCCTGGGCAGCCGTACTGCGCCTTGGCAACCCCTAGAACTCGAGGAAAAGAACAAAACTGTTTGTGTTCAGGGGGATTCCCCGCGCGCATCGGGGAGAAGGAGTGTGTTGTATGTGTTATCGGTTGTCTCTGGCTTTGGTGGGTTTGTCTTTCATGGCATGGGGGCCCCCGGGATACGCGGGCATGTATTCCGGGCCGACGGATACCTCGCATGCCATCGATCCGGCGATCCCATCCAACAGTCCGCTGTTTGTCGAGTGGGCCAACAACATTCTTCCGCTGGGGGAAGGCACCTATTTCGCCCCGCGCGGGAGCACGAGCATCTCGCTGACCGGTTATAACTCTCTGGGAGATCTGGACGCCACCCAAATCGCCAACGGGGATTCGCCGGGCTATCTGACGGTGACGTTCCCGACCGGTATTCGCGACGGCGCGGGACATGATTTCGCCGTTTTCGAGAACGGTTTCACCTACGGCTCGCCCAACGGTTTGTTCGCGGAGTTCGCCTATGTCGAGGTGTCGTCCAACGGCGTGGATTTCGTGCGTTTTGACAGCATTTCGACGAATACGGCCCCGGTCGCCGGATCAGGCGCGTTCGCCGGTTACGATGTCTCGAACGTCTACAACCTCGCGGGCAAGCACGCCAGCGGCTATGGCACACCGTTCGATCTGGCGGAACTGGTCGACAAAGAGCTCGTCCTCAACGGCTTGGTCGATCTCGATAATATTCAGTACGTACGCCTGATGGATATCCCCGGCAATGGTTCATTTCTGGACAGCCAAGGCAACCCCATCCTCGACAATTGGATGACCACGGGAACAGGAGGATTTGATTTCCGACTACCCGCCGGACAAGGGGTAGGGGTTATGAATGTAGTACCAGAGCCGGTGACCCTAGCGTTGCTGGCCCTCGGCGGAGCGAGCATTGTGGCGCGTCGACGGAGAGGCGCGTAGTTTTCAATTTCATCGGCGGCCTGTAGCGGATTCAGTGCGGGCACACGGAGTGCCCCCTCGCAATGGCAGGCCTGTTGGGATCAAACCATTGTGCGGATTCAAACAGAACCGCACATGAAAGGACGGGATACTCAAATGAAAAAAATACTATCCATGATTGTTGTTTTAGCGTGTACCGGTGCGTTGTACGCAACGCCGTACAATTTCCAAAGTGCCTCCGGCCTGAATGCCTGTATTGAAGTGGACGCTTGGGCAGGCAGCGGCGCGAACGAAACCATTCTGGTCGTGGACTGGAACTTCATGGGCGGGCCGTATGAAACCGAATCGCACGCCTTTGGTTTCCGTTGGGACGGCACGGCGTATGAATCGGATATGCTGAACGCATTTCACAATGCGGGCATCTTCACCGTGACCTCGGGCTATGGCGGAGCGTTTCTCTACAATATCGCCTATGACGACGGTACGGATTCTCATCTGCATACGGAAACAGGCAGTTGGAATCTGGCCAGCACTGACAATCCGTATGCACAATGGGGCGCCATGAGTTCGGATTGGACGAAATTGGGAGAATGGGACGCCAACATGTCGGGCTATAACGTGGAATTGCTCCAGGATGGCCAGCTTGAAGGGATCAACGCGATCCTGTGGTCCGGCGAGTATCCCAGCGGTCAGACGTTCGATGATTATCCGCTGGATGTGCCGTTTGTTCCCGAACCGGCGGCGCTGGCGTTGCTGGCGATGGGCGGCCTGACGCTGTTGAGGCGTCGTCGCAAGTAAATCTTAATACCGGTTCTTCCGGCTGCGGGCGATGCACGTGTCGTCTCCGGAAGTTCCTTACCCGTTATGAAAGGAATTTATCATGAAAACACGAACACGTTATTACGTCATCGGTGTGATTTTCACAATTCTACCTGGCCTTTTCGCCGGCCAAGCGACGGCCGATACACAAACATTCGCCGATGTTCTTTGTTATTGCGAAATCGGCACACACCCTGCCGGGACTCCGCTTGCCTGGCGCAACCCGCTCAATGCCATCACCCAGGACGAGTTGAATCCCGGGATATCCCTGGGAAACTGGACGGATGCGACTATCGAGAACAGTCCGTCGGGTGACCCTCTGTTTCTGCCTTCGCGTCTGACTGGCGGATGCAATTTAAATCAAGGGTATTCACCTGGCTTGGTCGTGGGGTTTTCCACAGCGGTCAACAACGGTTCGGGAAACGATATCTGCGTCAAGGGGAATCCCTTCGACATTAACGGTTCCGACTATTACTGGTCCGAGCCGGGCTATATCGAAGTGGCGATGGAGACGACCGTTCTCGGGCAAACCGGCGCGACAGCCGACGGTTGGATGGATGAGATGTTTTATATGATCAAGCCATCCAACTACGATATCGTCGGCGATCCTCGACTCGGCCCCATCTCGGGCATCTACGATTTTATGGACGATCCCAGCGGGGCGTTGGACAACCAGGGAAATCCGATGCAGGTTCAGGTTTGGACCGGTTCCTGGGGTGTAGACCTCATCGCCGCCGGCGGCAGCCAGTTGGACCTGTACGGCTACGCCGACTGGAATCCCGCCGGCGACCGGGTGGATATTTCCGACGCGATTGATTTGGACGGGAATTACGTGTCGCTGCCCAACATCGCCTACGTCCGTGTTCGCACCGTTACGAACGACGACGCCGGCATCTTCGGGTCAATTTCGACCGAAGTTTGCTACGTCGAGGATATTTCCGTCGTTCCCGAACCGGCGGCGATGGCGTTGCTGGCGGTCGGCGGAATGAGCATGGTCATGCGCCGACGGAGGCGCGCGTAATCCATACGGAATGAACGAGGAAGGGTCGCGAGTCGGCGGCCGTTGCGCCGCGACGATGGAAAAAGAGTTTTTTACGAATCAGAAGTCATTTCAGCCTGTGGGCTGGACAAAACACAAAGGGACAATGATGAAAGTTTCAACACAAAGGATGTTCACGGCAATCGCACTGTTTGCCGCAATAACAACGCCCGCCTGGGCGGGCATCACCGCGTCGGAGGTGGTCTACTCCGACGTGACCTTCGGCCACAGTTCCTACACGAACCTCAACACGGTCCTGGGAGAAATCGCCCGCGATACCGGGGGCACGTATGTGGTCACGCCGTGGAACTGCCCGTGGACCCCGTCGCAAATCACGATCATCGCCTCAGGAACGCTCACGGTCAAATTGTCCGATTATGCCTACGTTACCGAGGGCGTAACGGAATTGGGGATTTACACCGCGCAGATGATGAACCTCTCCAACGGTGCGTATATCAACGGCAATATGGGAGCCTCGATTTACGTCAGCGACAACGGAGAGGATTGGGTCGCTCTGAATAACGGAGAGGCTGTGTCCCTCAACACACCGAGCCTGGGGTATCAGTTCCCCAACAACATCCTGCCCTCCAGCAGTCGCTACACAGCGGGGCCTCTGAGTGACCTGGACCCGACAGATCAGTTCAAGCCGTTCGATGCCAGCGGGATTGCGAGTTGGACGGATACGTCGGCTGTTCTTGCCGCCTATGGAGATAGCGCCGGTGGAAACTGGTTCGACCTCAGCGGAACTGGCCTGGATCGCGTTCTGTACGTCAAGCTGACGGATATTTACGGAACCGGCGGCGGCTATACCAACGGCTTGCGCATCGATGGTTTCGCCGCCGTTCCCGAACCGGCGACGATGTTACTGTTAAGCTTGGGAATGTTGGGTGTCCTGCGTCGAAGAGGACGATAAGCGGGGAATGCCGGCCGGCCTCGCGTCCGATCAGGCGCGAGGTCGGCCAACTTTTCACTTTCGAAAGCCCTTATTCAAGGAGATTACCATGTATCCAAAAATAAAGTTCACCTTCGTGGCCATATCCGCGATTTTCCCATGCTCGGCTGGTCTCGCTTACGAGTACGTATACGATGCTTCCGATTACGCAACAGAGGTCGTCGAATATGTTCAAGGCGGGGCCGTGCCTTTCGACTGGATATGGCATACCCCCTTCAATTTGCCCGAGGCGGCGCTTGGCCGACCGACCATCGACACCACGGGCGACTGGATGGCCGGTTCGCCGGAGGAACCGATCACCGTGGCTCCAGTCTATCCTGCCTTTCGCGTCTGGGAGTTGGTTTCGATCGGAGAAGGCGGGCATTTGATACTTAAGTTTGACCGCGCCGTCACCAACGACCCACGGAATCCGTGCGGGATCGATTTCATTGTGTACGGCAACACCTTTCAGATGATTGACGGCAGTTCCTATTGGCAAAACGGCGATCCGAACCAGTGTGTCATTGGCACCTCGAACGTTTGGGCTGAACCGGGAACGGTGTCCGTTGCTCAAACATATGATCCGGAGCATCCCGAACTGACAACTTGGTATATGTTCACCGACGGCCCGAACGCCGACATGTTCGCCCCAACACTTGGCCGCATCTACGACCCCGACGCACCCTCCGAGCTACCCCATAACGGCTGGTGGGGCGCACCAACCAACCCCTTGATTCCGTTTAACCCCGCGTTAAGCCCTGCGAGTTTTCAAGGCCATTCCCTCGCCTACTATACCCGGAAATACGGATACAGCGCTGGGGGAACGGGTTTTGATCTGGACGACGTTGGGATCGAATGGTTTCAGTATATTCGTATTCAAAATCCGACTGATAGTGGCATGACCCCGGAGATCGACGCCGTTGCCATTGTTGATCCCGAGGCGGCCGCCCCCGATTTCGATTGCGATACCGACGTGGATGCTGACGATCTGGTATTTTTCAGAAGCTGCGTGACCGGCCCCGGAATCCGTCAAACGAACCCGGCCTGTGCGCGGGCTGACCTGGACAAAGACGGAGACGTGGATCAGGACGATTTCGCCATCCTGCAAAGATGCTTCAGTGGCGCGGACATCCCCGCCGACCCGGCTTGCATGGGGCAGTAGCTCGCGAGGGCGGTCGATGCACAACCCAATACCTATATGCAACAAGGGATTTACCTTGATCGAGGTGATGGTCGTTACGGCCATAATGGCCATGCTTGTGGCCATTCTACTTCCTGCCTTACAGCGGGCCCGAGAGCAAGCCCGTAACACGCAATGTCTCAGCACTCTTCGACAAATGGGACTTGCCGCCCACGGTTACGTGGGGACATATGGTCGGTTTCCCCCGTACCTTTACGGCAGCCCCGATGGCACGATCTCCTACGGGTGGGATCTGCGGGTGCAATCCCGATGGGAAAGCGGCGAGCGTAAGACCCTCATAAAGCCGGGCTTGCTCTGGCAGGGAATGGGCGTCGATCAGATCAATCAATGTCCCTCGTATGTCGGTAGCGATAATTGGGCGTCCTACCCGTACACCGGATATAATTACAACAGCAGCTACGTCGGGTATTGCGAATACAATGCCGAGATTACCGGATGGCCGCCCGTTCCAACCGGCCGTCTTGTGGCTACGGCAAATCCCGTTCGTCCAGAGGATATCCGATATCCTGCCAGTTGCGCGATGTTTGGCGACGGCGAGTATACCGCTGGGGCTAACAAGTTCATGCGGGCACCTTTCAAGGGTCGTGATGCCTCCTTTTCCGGTCGGTCCGCGGGCACCCAAGGATATCGGCATCTAGGCAAAACGAACGTCGCCTTCTGTGATGGGCACGCGGTCTCCTGGGCCGAGCGTTATACCGAGACCTATGCATTCGATCAGGGAAACATCCAACCGCACAATCAGGTCCAAACGGGGTTCCTGTCACGCGATAACCGTATTTATGATTTGGAGTAGACAATGACGGCCATCGTCCTCGTTGCAGCCTACACATCGGTACACGCAGGCTGAATTCGTGTTGGCCAACGTACAGTGCCGGGCTGGGCGTATGGACCGGCGACTTGGCGAATCGGATCTGGCGACTAGAATTGTAATGTATGAGCACTGCTTGATGGGAAGTGGTGTTTAATCCGAGTCCCCTGAAAAACGGAGAGACACGATGAAACGCTATCTGTTGACCGGACTGGGCGCGTTGGCCGTGGGTGTCCTGCTGCTATCGGGCGGAGATCGATCCGTATGGGCGCATTGCCAGGTTCCCTGTGGGATTTATGACGACAGTGCCCGGATCAGTGCCTTGCTAGAGGATACCACCACCATCGCCAAGGCCATGAGCGAGATGCACAAGTTGGCGGAGAACAAGGATCCGCTCAGCGTCAACCAGATGACCCGCTGGGTCATCACCAAGGAGGAGCATGCCACTCGGATCATTGACACGGTGGCCGCTTATTTTCTGACCCAGTTGGTCAAGGAAGTCGAACCCGGCGCGGAGGGCTATACGGCCTATCTGGAATCGCTGGCCACCCATCACCGGGTCATGCGCCTGGCCATGAAATGCAAACAGACGGTGGACCCGGCCAACGCCGAGGCCCTCAAGGCCGCCATCGAGAAGCTCGGCCAGCTCTACCATCATGGGCATCAGCACTGAGTCGTAGCGCGGGCTTATGAAAAACCGCGTTATCAAATGCCCAGCCGTTTCCTAATCAGAGCGGTCGGAGCCCCGATATTAACCACGTGTAGACGGCCGAGGTGTTTGCGGGCCGTGGTCTGGGCATACCCGTTCTTGGCCGCAAGAAAGGTGACGGTCATATCCGCTTCGATGGCCGGGCCCTCGGCGATTCCGGTATCGGCATTCAGACCGGAGGGCACGTCCACCGCCACGATCAAGGGTCCGCGCAGGGCGTTGATCCCCGCGATAACGGAAGCGATCGGCTCGCGCACCTGCCCGGAAAAGCCCGTACCCAGCAGGGCATCAACGACTGCCGCGGATTTTCGCCATCGCCGGGCGGCGGCCGCCAGAGTTCGCCGATCGTGCAAGCGACGGATGGGCAGGCCCATCTTTTCGATAATGGCGTAGTTGATGGCCGCATCACCCGCCAGCTCCTCCGCCCGGCCGAAAAGGTCGATATCGACCGGATACCCCCGATGGGCCAGGTGCCGGGCGATCACAAACCCGTCGCCGCCGTTGTTGCCTTTACCGCAGACAACGGCGATCCGCCGGGTTGCCGGCCGACTCACCCGCTTCAATCTTCGCTCGATCAGGTCGGCCGCATTCCGCCCGGCGTTTTCCATCAGTACCACGCCGGGAATGCCCAACACATCGATAGCGTAACGATCCACGGCCCGGGTCTGGGCGACGGATAAACGTAGGATTGTGGATTTGTTCGACATGCCGTTATTGTCCGGGCCGCCACGGCTTCCAGCAAGTCTTTTCGGGTTAGATTGGTCGAGAGGCTCAGGTGTGGAGTAGAGCAACAAGTCGTGATCGGCCTTTGGCTTGGTGGGGGCAGACCAAGCGAACATGCGGGACTCATATTCGACTTGCATGCGGAATTTTGGGTATATTGGCGATTGTAGGCAGGTATGGGCTTGGAATCCTTATGGGGCTGATAAGCCTCTCGAAAGACTGGCAGGTATACGACACATCCGTATATGTACGTAACTGGGTGAGGAAAGTGCCATGAGCCGTAGTCAAGAGGAACTTCTCGCGGAAATCGATGCCCTGCGCCATCGCGTGCAAGCCCTGGAGGGTGAGCGCGAACGCAACAGCGGACTGGCCGACAAGAATCTCCGTCTTGGCCAGGAAATCGAGGATATCAAACGATCGGATCGCGATCTGCATGCTCAAGCCGAGATTGGCCAGGCTTTGCTGAACTCTACCACCAATCCGGCGATCCTGTTAGAGGCTGACGGTACCATTGTTGCCCTGAGTCGAGCTGCGGCTACGAGGCTAGGGGGTGCCGTTGAGGATATGGTTGGGACCATAATCTTCCGTTTTTTTTCGCCTGAACTGTCAGAGATGCACAAAGCCTGTGTTCAAGAGGTTTTCGATACCGGCCAACAGGTGCAGTGTCAGGCCGAACAGGCCGGGCGGCTATTCGACTGCCATATTTGTCCGGTATTTAACCGGCAGGGACAGGTTGTTCGCGCCGCCGTATTTCCCATCGATATGACCGAGCACAAACTATTCCAGGAGACTTTGGCCACCGAACGCAGCCTGCTCGAGATGGTTGTTGATAATCTTCCGGAATTTATTTTCGCTAAGGATTCGCAGGGACGATTCTTGTTCGTCAACCAAGCGGTGGCTAACTACTTCCAATATGCAAGTAAAGAAGATATTTACGGCAAAACCGATTTCGACATCATGGACCAAGGTTGGGCCCGGTTTCACGCCGAGGAAGAGAAGGAGATACTCACGAAAAATCGGCCCATGATCAATCGTGAATATCAGGCTCCCGATCTAGCGGGACGTGTCCGGTGGTATCTCAGCACCAAGATCCCCTGGTACGATCCCCACGGCCGTGCCCTTGGTCTGGTCGGGCTCAATTACGAAATCACCGAGCGTAAGGAGGCCGAGGAAACCCTGCGCAAGGCCCATGAGGAGCTGGAGCGGCGGGTGGCTGAACGTACCGCCGAGCTGCGAGAAACCAACGAAAAACTCCGTCAAGAGATCGCCGAACGGGCCATGATCGAAGCTGCCTTGCGCCGTAGCGAGGAAGCTGAACGCCGATTCCATGCGCAGTTGACCGCCTTGCTGGAAATCAGTATTGACTTATCCGAGGCCGAGGAAATCGATGATCTCTGCCGCAATGCGGTGGAGCAAGGCCATCGTCGACTCGCTTTTGACCGATTGGGAATATGGTTTACCACGGACCAACCGCAGGTCATGGTCGGGTCGTACGCTATCGATGAGCATGGCCGATTATGTGACGAATGCCACGTTTTACGCGTGGATCAGCGCGAGGATGTGCAAGCCTGCCTTCATAGTACCCGGCCTATCGCTTTCCGTACGGAAGGATTGCTCCACGATCTTCAGGGCCGGGCCGTAGGCGAGGGGATCCGGATCGTAGCCGCTATCTGGGATGGTCAGAAGACCATCGGATATCTGTCCGGCGACAATCTTCTGACCCGCCGCGAGTTGACCGAACGCGACGGTGAATTGCTTGCTTTATATGCCAGCGTATTAGGGCACCTGTGCGCTCGCATTCGGGCCGAAAACGCCATGCGCGAAAGCGAGGAGCAGTATCGCACCCTTTACGAGACGGCGATTGTCGGTTTCTGGCGGACCCGAATCAAAGATGGTCTGTTTCTGAAATGCAATCGGACGATGGCCGGATTGCTCGGTTTCGGCGACCCAAGTGAGGTGGTCAATACCGTATCCACCCTAGCCTTCTACTCCATCGAGCAGCGGCAGGATTTTCTCGAACAGCTTGCTAAGCATGGAGAGGTCAATGGCTATGAAACCCGACTGCATCTGGGAGATGGAAGAGATATCGACACCGCCATGTCCGCCCGTCTTTATTCGGAACAAGGTTACATTGAAGGGGTGACCTTGGACATTACCGAGAACAAACGGCTTCAACAGCAGCTTATCCAATCTCAGAAACTCGAGAGTATTGGCACCTTAGCCGGCGGTATTGCTCACGATTTCAACAACCTTCTGGCGGTTATTATCGGCAATGCCTCGGTACTCAGCCGCTGGCCCTCTCTGCCCGACAAAGTTCGCGATGCCCTGAAAGATATCGTTGATGCTGCCGAGCGTGGGGCGGGCCTGACCCATCAGCTTCTGGCTTACGCTCGCGGCGGGCTGCAGAAACCGGCACCTACTGACCTTAATCATGTGGTAAAATCCGTATTGCAAATCTTTCGTCGGGCGACTTCCCCGCAAATTGAACTGGTTCGTCAACTGGATGCGGATCTGCCGGCCATTGTAGCCGACCCGATTCAAATCGAGCAGGTGACCATGAACCTCTGTCTCAACGCCGTACAGGCCAGTACAGCCCCCAGCGTGATCGCTATTAGCACATATGCCGCTAGGCTTGATGAGCAATTGGCCGTTGCCTGGAAAAGATCTCCGGGCCTATACGTGTGCCTGCGGGTTGAAGATCATGGTTGCGGGATGGATGCGGCCACCGTTCAACGGATTTTTGAGCCGTTCTTCACGACCAAAAGTAATGGACGCGGGATGGGCTTGTCCGCTACCCATGGTATCGTGGAGAGCCATCGTGGTCATATCGAAGTTGATAGCCGGTTGGGGCAGGGCACGACTATGACCGTCTGGCTGCCCGCCGCCAGCCAGCCGGCCCAGGAGCCGGCCACTGTGGCCGCCGAGGTCGGGGCCATGCATGCGCCCCGCGGATCAGAAACCATCCTTTTCATCGACGACGATCCGGCCGTCGCCAAAACTGTCGAACGTATCCTGTCGCCCCTCGGATATATCGTGATTACACATACGGACACCGAAGAAGCTACGGCTTTTCTGAATTCCAACAACGAGGATATCGAGCTGATACTGCTTGATCTGAACATGCCAAAACACTCGGGGATAGAAATGTACCGGAGAATAGCTAATCGCTGCCCCCATGCTCCGGTTATTTTGGTCAGCGGGTTCGATCAGCCGGAAGTAGTGGATAAGCTTCGACAGGAGGGAGCGGTAGATTTCCTGCAAAAACCTTTTTCCATCGTAAACCTGGCCACGGTGATACGCAGGGTATTGGATGAACGTCCGACGAGCGAAGGCGAGCTAGAGAGTTGAGGACTGGCTTACGCGGTGGCCCCGAGGGGGGGCGTTAACGAGGGCGGGGGGGGCTCTTCCGGCTGTACGGGAGGTTCCGGCGGTGCGACTTCCTGTGGAGAGGCCGCTTCCGGAGCGGCTGCTTCGGGGCTTTCTTCCGAGTGGAGGACCGCCGGCGGAGCGTGGATCTCGGCGGCGAGTCTGGCATAATCTTTCGCGCCGTTGCTGTCTGGGGCGTAATCGAAAATACTTTGCCCGTAACTAGGGGCCTCGGCCAGTTTGATGTTCCGACGAATCACCGTGTCGAAGATTCGAGTTGCTCGCCAGGGCAGATCCTGGTCCTTGGCTTCCCCGAAAAAGGTACGCACGTCCTGCACTACCTCGCCGGCCAGCTTGGTTCCCGCATCATACATGCACAACACGACTCCACTGACCAGCAGGCCCGGATTGATCCGTTTGTTTACCAGTGAGATCGTTTCCAGAAGCTTACCCAGACCCTGCAAAGCCAGATAATGCGGTTGCAGGGGGATGAATACCTCGCCGGCCGCGCAAAGCCCGTTTAATGTCAACACCCCCAGCGAAGGCGGACAGTCGATCAGAACGTAATCGTATTGAGGCCGATGATGATCACGCCCCGCGCCAACATGCTGGTCAAGTAAATCGCGGAGAATCACTTCACGCCCGACCACGCTAACCAGTTCCACTTCGGCTCCCGCCAGATCGATACTCGATCCAACCAGCCAGAGGTTCTGCCCGGCTTTGCGTCGAGCTTTGGCGAAAGATGCGGACCCCGTGAGTAATTCGTAGGTGCCCAGTTGTCCCGCCCCGGGATCTTGCCCCAAATGCAAGGTAAGATGCGCCTGGGGGTCAAGGTCGATCAAGAGAACCCGATGACCTGCTCTTGCCAGGGCCACGCCGATATTGACCGTCGTCGTGGTTTTGCCGACACCGCCTTTTTGGTTGATTATGGCTATGCGTCTCATCGGACATCCCTTCCCGACACGTGACCACGCGCTCGGGCGAGAGGCCTCATGCCCACAAAGATACGATGCCAGCCATTATAAAACGCCTAGCGGGTAATGCAATACAGGGTCGGATCGTACCAAGCCTGGATCGCCCCGAGTGCTCCCACGAAAACCACGTAGCCTCGCTTCAATGCTCGATCGGCGGTGACGGAGCAGATTGAGCTGTCGAGACAGCCGGTAGTATCATCTGCCGGCACTATGGTATACGGCGTCCGGAGGGACGTTCTCGCCGATGTCGAGCGTTTTTTGGCCTGCGATCATCAGCATCGGATCGAGGATTAGGTTATTCGTGTTCGGACCCGCGATGCTGACGAATGGCAACAGGTTTTCCGTCGGTGGACGGCCGCGTAGAAAAGCGCCTCGGGTATTCACCAGTCGAATCGGCGGCAGGCCCCCTTCGGCGCGGTCCGCCGAGAACCGATCGAGTACCAGTCCCTCCACGTTGTCGCAAATCAGCGCCGGACGCAGATCCGTTCCGCGGAAGCCGACTTTGACCTGATCCATGGAAATGTTATGTACTCAAACTGACCGATTTCATGCCGCCAGGAGCTTTTCCAGGCGGCGGAGTACCGGACGTTCATGACTGACTTTGACCACATCGTTCACCGCCTCTCGCCAGACCGCGCGTTGCAGGTCGGCTTT
>JAAYCU010000061.1 GCA_012729595.1 Phycisphaerales bacterium | reverse complement strand
CGCGATGATGTCCGCTATCCTGGCGATTCATGATGATCACTATCCCCAAGCCCTTGCTCGACCGGCCGCTTGATACCGGATAACATGCGCGCAAAACGCAGAGAAGTTTCGGTGTAAGGGCCTAATGCCAGCGAACCCTACGATCGTATACATGGCATTGTTCCCAGGACCACTAACCGTGCTAAACAGAGGAATTATGCGGGGTTGCCCCTTGATCTTTTCAAAGGGGTCTTTGACCGCCGCGCTCAAGCCGGTATCACCGTTCAGGATCAACGGATTGTCGACTGTGCCCAGTTGCAACTCTCCGCCGAAAAATGACAGGTCATATGCGTTGATTCCATGGAGAATCTGACGCACGATATCCGACGTACTGTTGTTCGGGGCCCCAATATCCACCGTGCCGAAGTTACCCGGAGGCAATTGCTCCGCGCCCGCTCCAGGATATAGATTCAACTCAAGAATTCCGTCGGGGCCCGCTGTCACAGTGCCGGTCTCGGGATCATATGAATATTTGTCGCCGACGGACCAGGTGCCCACCAGTAATTCGTCCCATTTCGTATCTTTTAAGGTGAACGGTAGTAATTGGCAGTTGACACTTTGACCTTGCGGAATTCTAAAGCCCGTTACCCCGTCGCGGATAACGGCCGTCGCAGACGCCCGACTCTCAACAGACGATATCCCGAAAATGTTCGCGAAGAAAGTGTTGATCGACCCATTGCGAATATCGTCGCGGCGGACGGCTACTCGGATCGAATTAAAATAAATGTCGTTGCTGACATCTATCGACTGGTTCAGGTTGTTCGGATCGCTCAGATAGCCGATGAGAATGTCTCCGTCAAATGCGTTACCTTCATTCAAATCAACCTGCGGAGCCTTCCCTTGGACCGGGTTTTGGGCGGCATAGTCGGCCGCTTTTTGTCGGGCGGTAGTTATTCCGTTCCATGTCCCCGAGCCCTCGGAAATACGACTGTCATCCAGTAACTCCCATGCACCGGCCAGGGCTGCGGCATCAGCGGAGCGTTGCAACTCAGATCGCACATTGTAAAGATTACCTGAATCAATCACTAAGGCGGCACAGCCCAGCAATACGGGAATGGAAATCAGAGTCATGGCGGTAGCATTGCCGCGGTGTCGGACGGTTCGTCCATGTAATGACCTGTGAATCATTGTATTATCCTCCAAATCCCAAGGCACCATCTGGTGTTCGGTGAGTCAAACCAGCATTTCGTACACTTAGTCTGCCATAGCCTGAGTAATAACCTTGGTAACGTTATCCGTTACAATTAACCCCTCTTCGCTGTAGTAGCGAACCGCTGCTATGGCAAACAAATCCACTCGGTTGGCCCCATAAGTAACCAACGAGTTGACAACCGAGAGATTCGTAAGGTATCTATTGAGGTTGGGCAAATTGGTCACGCCGTGAATCTGCATATATTCGCCACCAAAATTGCCCCAGGTCTGGGAATGTCCGTTCTCGATCCGGAAAGTGAGTACTGTGCCGTCGGTTTCCAAAACCTGAGTCCAAGAGACGGTTTCGGCATTTGTACTCAACTGTTGTCCATGAAAATCTTTCTCGTACTCGATCAGGCCTCCGTCCCAGGCCTGCATTTGCAACCCGCCCGGCTCGAACTCCGGGTATTCCCAGTAATTCCAGATAACCTGAAGATAAACCGATTCCAGATGACCAAACGGCGACATCACGGTGTGAAACTGAGGCGCGAACATGGCGTCGTTCGGTTCATTTAGAACCAGAATCCAGTCCTCCTCGACCCGCACGATTGCCGGAGACGTGTCGTCATCCGCTTGGACTGGTGGCAGAGTCAATATCAGCAGGCCCACCAGTGTTCCGCAGACCATCTTGGCCACCTTACCAGATAATGTGCTTGTTAGTCCGAAAATCCACCTCATGATTTTCCCCTCCTGTTGATCAATTACAGTGCATTACCCTTCATACCGATAACCTCCAACTTGCATCGTCAGCGAAGTACTCAGAGAAATAGTGTGCAAGGCAGGCGACATAGCTATGTTATAAAATACAATTTGCTGATTGTGCAAATGGCTATTGCGGATTGTTAAAAATACTTATTCGCCTGCCCGTACCAGGCAGGTCCAAACCGGTATCGGCCATGCTGCATGATAGCGCCTATCAGAACCGGGGCAATTTGGTGAGTGTCCCGTATGAAAGGCAGCACCGCATCCGGACTATTGCGGCAGGCCAGGATTTCGGCATGTTCCTCGTCAGCACACCCGGGACGAACGCGTGCGGCAATATCGGACTTTGTAAGACGAATATAAGCATCGAAGATCAACTCGGGCTGGCGGGTCAATCCATCTCGAATCATGCCGAGACAGATCAGCCTCTCAATATCTTTCTCCTTCAGGCCTAGCTCCTCGTCCAACTCACGACGCAGACCGGCAAAGGCGTCAAAGGTGCCGTCCGCCAGCATTTCATCGCGCTCCAGCGTGCCTCCGAAAGTGTGAGCATAACCGGCCATGCAGGCAACCTGTTCATTGCGTCGGCCATACAGGAGCCAGCCATCGGAGGCTATCACCGTGGCTGAAATACCGATCGGATTGCTGTATGCTTCCCAGCCGAACTCTTCCGCCCGGTGCGGATTGAGATAATTCGTGGCCATGAAGGCCGCATAATCCGTCGGCCCCGCCTCAATGATCAACTTTCCGTTTTCAAGCCGATGGCGTAAATAACGCAACATCCGGCCGTTATAGAGCCAGGTTCCTTTCTCACGCTTCTGCTCACAAAGGCGCGTCCATGTGTCTTCGACAAGTCGATCCAACGCGGCATGGGGCGGTTGCGGTTCGTCCCGCCAGAGGATGACAACCTGCCTTTCGGAGAACTCTCCACTCACATCCACAACAAAAAGGGGTGGTGCCATTTCTGAATCCCGCGAGCTAATATTCCCATTGATTGCATCGTATGCAGCCAAGCCGTCAGGACCACTATCGGGCGTTCCGCCTGGAACCGATGCCCCCTTCTCCCAACCCATCGTCTGGGGATCAGAATAAGCTTAAAAGGCGAAAAAAGCGACGGACTGTCTTGACTCGCCGCTCCCGTAGTGAATTTGAGCCCAGGTACCAAACTTGTTTTGGCGAATACCATGCATTAAAATACGGCCCGTGTCCGTGATTGAGCGGCATGATGGGAGTACAACCTTATGGCAGACAAAGCAGCTCAGATATCAACGATCAGCGGGGATCTGGTGGTGCTCAAACAGCACCGATTCGCCATCTTAGTCAGTCGGTTTAACGAGTTCATAACCTCTCGCCTGCTGGCCTCGGCTGTCGACGCCCTGGAACGGCACGGTTGTTCAAGCGAGAATATAACCACCATCTGGGTTCCCGGTGCATGGGAACTGGCCCTGGCCGCAAGCAAGGTGGCTCGGACCGGCCAATACGAGGCGGTTATTTGCCTGGGTTGTATCTTACGGGGAGATACGCCTCACTTCGATTTTGTGGCCGGCGAAACGGCGAAAGGTGTAGCCATGGTCGGCATGGAAACCAGCCTGCCGGTCATCTACGGGGTTCTGACCGCTGACACTCTGGAACAGGCAATCCACCGGGCCGGGGCTAAATCCGGCAACCGCGGTGCAGATGCAGCAATGACCGCAATCGAAATGGTCAACCTATACACCAAGCTTGGAAACAATAAGTACTCAAACTGACCGATTTCATGCCGCCAGGAGCTTTTCCAGGCGGCGGAGTACCGGACGTTCATGACTGACTTTGACCACATCGTTCACCGCCTCTCGCCAGACCGCGCGTTGCAGGTCGGCTTT
>JAAYCU010000060.1 GCA_012729595.1 Phycisphaerales bacterium | reverse complement strand
AGATGCCCACTGCGGATGTGCTCCGGATCAGCCAGTCCGCGGACCGGGCACGAGCGGGTTTGTGTCTTATCTATGGTCCCGCCCCAGCCAAGCCGGACTACGCCGGCTTCATGGGAGTCATCGTGGAAACCGGCGAGGCCCAACCGGTGGCCTTCGTCCGGGCGGAAGCCGGCCCGATGGACAGCGAAATACCGCGCCCCGACCGGCGAAAAGAAGACCTCCGCCATCTGGATGTCAACGCCCTGGCCGCTCGCAAATTCGAGCAACAGGTCTGGAAATGTATCAACGGGATGATCGCCCGTGATCAACCGGCTTCGACCACCCAGCCCAGCCCGTGGAAAGGGCGCACGCCGCGCGGGGTCGATGATCGCACGATCCTGATCGTGCCGAACCAGTCGGTCGGCTGGTAACAGTTAAAAATACGCGACGAGTCGTCCATTCACGAACTGGACCGCATTGATTCAGGTCACGATCGATTGCATTTGCGATCTTATATTCGCCATTATTTGCCTGTCACTGCTACCTTGACCGGCGCGGCATCGGCGTCGTTCAGATAGGCATAGGCCGTCTGATCGCCCTGCAGGCTGGCTCGGAATAGCGCAACAAGCAGGCCGGCGGTCAGGCGCCGCATGCCTTCCGTATCCGGCCCGCCCGGGCAAAGGCTTCGAGCCAGATTGAAGCCGGGGGTTTCATCGTCGAGCATGTCCGCGTGGCCTTGCTCCAGGGCGAGCACCTGCCAGGCCGGGGACGCGCTCGCCTCATAGAACCGCGCATAGTTGTCGCCCACGGGAGCACAACGGCCGCCACGACCCGCACCGATAACCAACGCCGGTACGCTGAAGGGGAAGGGTGCGTCGGTCACGCGGTCCTGTCCACCAAACGGCCCGCCCGTACCGTCCACCGGATCCACGCCGGCGATTGCCCGGGCGTATTGGCCATGTCGCGCCATAACAAGCCAGGCCACTTTCCCACCCCGGGAGTGCCCGCTGATTCCCAGGCGATCAGTACATGCCCTGACCGCGGTGATGGTATCGAGGTTTCCCGGAAACCATTCGATGATCCGGGCGGCGACCTCGGCTTCCTCGGCCGCCGAAGGCCTGCCCAGCAAGACGCTCAAGCCGGGCCGATACATTTGGGGAGCGACGACCACGAATCCATGACTGGCGACGTGCTCCAGCATTTGGGAATAATACCCGTTACGAGACATAAATCCGTGCTGGAATACAACAACGGCGTAGAATCCTTCCTCTTGTGGGGCAAAGATAAGCAACTCACGCGGAACCCCCTGTTCGCACTGGGCAACTTCGAGACGGCGGGTTGCCAATAGACCGATATCGAAGGGATTGCCTTCCCCTGTATATACCCGTTCACAGGGTTGACCATCTTCCGGCATCGGCCAAGGTGGACAGGAAATCTCCACCGGCCCACACCCATGAATGCCAATCACCAGGACGGTCGCAAGCAAGCTCGACCAAGCTTCTATTGGTTTCGAGAGAAACCGGCACATACCGTCCATTGTAGGATTTCGTTGGGATAATAACCAGCCGGATATTGGCGGCGCGAGGCGCTTGCGTTCTTACGTTCGCCTTATTTTGCGGAGTGAATTCGAGCGGTCCGGAAATCCTTCCCCGCAGTGACCTGCATTCTTGATGATCCAGCGGCGAGTTCCAAAAAGTTTTTTTGTT
>JAAYCU010000059.1 GCA_012729595.1 Phycisphaerales bacterium | reverse complement strand
GTTGGGAGCCAGCTGTCGGATTTGAACCGACGACCTGGTGATTACAAATCACCTGCTCTGCCGGCTGAGCTAAGCTGGCTTCGATCAATGTTTACGGGGCTTTCGTTGTGTGTGGCAACCCCGATTATACGCTCGAAATTCATTTTGCTACGGTTTTTGCTACGTTTTGTGCTTGCAATGCTCTTTTGTGGTGCTATGTTAAGGACGGAAAAACACAGAGCACTCCTAACAACTGGAGGCGTTATGGCGAAAGTATTCAAGAGACCTGATAGCGAATATTATTACGCGCGCTTCACGATTGACGGCAAGGAAACATGGCTTTCTACCAAATGCACCCAAAGGAAGCAAGCACAGGCCATTGCCGAAGGCAAGGAACAGGCCGCGCGCGGCAAGCAAAACGTCGATGATTATTTCTCGGGGCTGATGGCCCTTATCTCCCGAATGCCAACAGAAGAGCAGGACATCAAGCGAAATGAGTACGCCCGCCGGCTCATGCAGGGTCAATCCCATACCTTGCCGGTTGCCGCCGCCTGGCAGGCATGGCTTGATTCACCCCTGAAAGGCAATCCGGGGCAAATGACTATCCAACACTATGACGCAATCTGGCGACGGTTTGCGACCTGGATTGCCAAGGTCCATGTCGAGTACCTGCACGAAATCACCGAGGCCCAAGCCCAGGATTATATCGCCGACTTGTGGAGATCCAAGGTGTCGCCGCGGACGTTTAACGGGCATACGAAGTTCCTGAAAAGCATGTTCAAGGTGCTGCGCGTGAAGGCCGGGCTGGTTGCGAACGTTTGGGACAACATCAAGACCATGGACAAGGAAACCCAAAGCCGCCACAACTTCACGCCGGCTGAACTCAAGACGATCTGCTCCCGAGCCCAGGGCGCGATCCGTTACATGATCGGAATCGGCCTTTACACCGGCATGCGGCTGGGTGATGTCGTCCCGCTGAAATGGGCGAACATTGGCGAAGACAGCATCACGATAATCCCCTCTAAAACCAAGCGGAAGGGAAAGCAAATATCGCTGCCGATACACCCCGTATTGCGAACCCTGTTGGATGAGCTGCGGAAGGGATCCGGGGAGAGCGAATACCTTTTCCCGATAGAAGCGGCCGTTTTCCAGAAGGACAACTCGGCCGCATCAAAGGGCGTATTTCGGTGAAAGTGACCAGGCGTTTCGGTTATTACTTACCAGAGATCGGAGCGTAGCGACGCTGGTGTTTTTAAGATATAACGGTGGCAACTTTGAGTCAAGCCACAGTGTACCTATGAGCTGTCGGAGTCCCGCTTTGGGGACGACGCTCTTTGTTTTCTCCTTCTTCCTGCATTCGTAAATAATGTGCGATGTGGAGCCTCCCGCTGCGGGAGGGGTGCCGAGTTCAGGCATTCTTGCGCTTGCGTTTACGCATGGATTCACCTTCGAGTTCGATCCGGTGCGATCCGTGAATGAGCCGGTCGAGAATGGCATCGGCCACGGTGGGGTCCGGGATGGCTTCATGCCAATGATCAACCGGGAACTGACTGGTGATCAAGGTTGCTCCGACACCTTGGCGGTCATCAAGTATTTCCAGGATGTCCCGGTAGCGTTGATCGTCCAGCTTGCTCATCCCCCAGTCATCGATGACCAGAAGCTGCGCCTTCGCGATCTTCTTGAACAGCTTGGGCAAGCTTCCGTCAACTTGGGCGATGGCCAGTTCCCGGAACAACTTCGGGCCATAGAAGTATACGGCACGGTAGCCTTCGCGACACGCCAAGTGGGCCAAGGCACAGGCAAGATAAGTCTTACCCGTTCCGGTTGGCCCAGTCACGATTACGGCCTGGTGGTAACGGATCCAGTCGCAGGAGCGAAGCTGATCGATTACGGTGCGCTTCAGCCCGCGGGATTCGCGGAAATCAATGTCTTCCACACAGGCCGGTTCCTTGAGTTGGGCATAGGCCAGACGGGCCGCCAGGGATCGATTTTCCTTCCATATCCATTGCCGCTCGATCAACATGGCAAAGCGCTCCTCGAAGCTCAACTCCGCCATGCGCGCTTGGGTGCATTGTTCCTCGTAGGCCTCGGCCATGCCGTTGAGTTTCATCGCCAAGAGTTTTTGTCGTGTGGGTTCGTTCAGCATAGGCCCTCCTCATTAGGGTGTTGATTATTTTGATAATACGTTGCGCCGCGAAGATTGACGTGCACAACCGGTTTGGCAATCGGCGGGTCAGCCGGAATCGGCTGAGCATCAAGCCCGGTTTTCAGCATGGACTTGATGCACCGATAACTGCACGCGTCTACCTGTAGTGCCCGCCGACAGGCTTGCTCCAGCCGCTCTTTGCCGTATAGACGCGCCAAGTTCATCACGCCCAAGCTGGAGCGATACCCCATCTCCGGGTGCGGCCAGTGTTCCATGATGTGGGTTATGACCTGGGCTGCCGATGCCCCCACGTCCGTTTCGGCCCAGTGAATGATTCGGCCGGGAGTCCAGTCGAGATGCCGTTGATGTGACAAAGGACGATGGGCGGGATCGGTTGTGGCTTTGCCCCGCTCGTAACTTCGCGGATGCAGCGCGACGCGCCGTTCGCGGTGGAACACCTCCACGGTGCGCGCCGTCAGGCGGACCTCCACCGCTTGATTGACGAGGCGGTAGGGTACGCTGTAGAAGTGCCAGTCTGCTTGGATATGATAATCGATGTTGACCTTGGCGTGTTGCCAGCGGGCTGTTTCATAACGTGTGGACGGCAACGGGCGCAACACCGGCCGATCCACCTGCTCGAAATGCTCCCGCCGGCTACCCGGCAACTTTTGGAATGGCCGCTCGTTGATATCTCGCAAAGCGTTACGGATGGCGGTGTTCAGTTCGCCTAAGCTGAAAAACGTCATATTGCGGAGCACGGCCATAATGCGACGCTCAGCATGCAGCACCGCATTCTCAACTTTGGCTTTGCCGCGGGGATCGTTAGGTCGGGCGGGAATCACCACCGTCCCATAATGGGTGGCCAATTCGGCATAACACCTGTTCAGGTCCGGCTCATATCGGCAGGCCCGATCCACCCCGGTCTTCTCATTATCCAGTACGGTGATTTCCGTTGCCCCGCCAAAAAACTCCCAAGCCTGAATGTGCGCCTCGATCCAGAATGCTTGCTGACGGCTCTCGAATGCGGTGGCGAAGATGTAGTCGCTGGCACCCATAACAGCGACGAACAGAGAGGCCGGATGGGTCTGCCCGGTTTGGGCATCGGTAATCGGAATCGTGTCGCCGGTCCAATCTACGAAGAGTTTTTCCCCTGCCTTGTAGGTCTGTCTCAGGCGGGGTTCCAACTGATCGCGGAACCGACGGTAATGCTCGCAGTATTGCGTGTAGCCGTATCCGTCCAGATGTTCACGGCGGTATTCTTCCCACAATAGCCGCAACGTGACATGCTTGCGTTGCAACTCCCGGTGGATCTGGGTCGCATCCGGCAACGGTCGCGGAGTCTGCTTGGATGTCGACGGCCCGGCCAGAAGTAACACGTCGATGGCATCTTCTCTCACGTTCTCCGGCAACGGCCAACCCAGTCCGGCCGTGGCGGCACGCCGCAGATACTTGCCCACACTCACGTGGGAGAGATTTAAACAAGCGCCGATCTGACGGTTCGTCAGCCCTTGTTCGTGTTTAAGTCGTAGAATTTCTTTCGCTTTACGCATGGATACCGGTTTCCTTGCCATCCTGTCCTCCTTTCAGTTGAAAAGAGGCGGATTTTCACCGTATCCAGCGTCGTATCAATACGTTTCGGTCATAATTACCACCTGTTTCGCTCTTGCGCCTTTTGTGGTAACTTATTCCCGAAACGCCTGGTAACTTTGCTCCGAATTCACTGGTAACTTATTTCCGAATTGCCTGGTAACTTTGCCCCGAAATACGCATCAAAGCAGTTCCAGAAGTTTCTGGAGGATTGCGGCATTGTGACGAGTGAGCCCGGCGGGCCCCACCGGCGCAAGGTCATTGTCCGCAAGGGGTTTCATTCGCTGCGGCATTCGTTCGTCAGCCTGTGCGCGGCGAACCGGGTGCCGCAGGTGGCGATCCAGGAGCTTGTCGGACATGGAAGTCCGGCCATGACGGCGCTATATTCCCACGCGGACTTCGAGCAGAAGAAAGATGCGATCAATGGGCTGCCGGCGATGGCCTTCGATAGCGAGGAGCCAAAGACGGCGTGATGGTGACGCAATATGCGCCCTACCCTGTTTGAACGGGGCAAATCACGGGCGGTTGTACGCCGCACCGCAGATTTGTTGGTTCAAAGAAGCATTTCTCTATTTTATGTCCGACATTTCCTGAATAATTTTGTCGCTTAAGGTTCTCTTATCCTCTGCCTTCATGCAAAGCCGCTTGCTCGGCAGTGATATTGCAAACAGTAGCACTCCGATGCTCAGCAGGATGGTCCCAATGTTTGCAGCTCCCGCGGCGATGACGCCCCAAACCATCGCGTCTTCATCCTTGCCAACTCCGATCATATATAATGATGGAAACGCCAGAAAAAGGCCTCCGGCGATGATCATAAGCCGCGCCGGTCCCTGGGCACGGGACTGCAGAAAGAAAAACGACACGATGGCGGAAAGTGTTGAAACGGTTATGAGGGCCGGAAACAGCAGCGCCAGGCGCTCCATAATTTATTTCC
>JAAYCU010000058.1 GCA_012729595.1 Phycisphaerales bacterium | reverse complement strand
GGCGGAATCATACGAATACTGGGTGAGGACGGCCAGGTTGCCGTCGGTATAACGGGTGACGGTGGCCAAGAGGCCCTGGTCGTTGTACGCCAGGGTGATCTGCTTGTCGGCCACGGCATTGCCGCCTGCCGCTCCGTACTGGGCGATGGCGACGAGCCGGCCTTCGCAGTCGTATGCATACTCATCCACGTAGTCGGCCACGCCGTCGATGGTTGCGGCCGTACTGGTGCGGAGGCCGGCGTCGTTGTAGGCGTAGGCCAGGACGACGGTGGGCCCGCCGACGTGCGCTTGGGTAGTAGCGGCCAAGAGGCCGGAGTCGGTATAGACGTAGCTGACCGACGAGAGGTCGTCCCATTCGGACGTGATGCGTCCGGCATCGTCGTAGGCGAAGTGGATGGTATTGACCGGGTTGGCGGCGGCGTCTGCGTCGGCGGCGTTGGCGTACCAGATTTCGGCCATGACGCGCTGGTGGCCGTCGTACTCATATACCCGGACGCGGCCGTTGCGGTCGGTATAGCGTGCGAGGGTGCCGTCTTGGTTGTAGCCATAGTAGCGGCTATCGCCCAGGGCATTGATTTCCTCGGTGACCTGGCCCTCGGCGTCACAGACCCACTGGGTCATATTGCCCACCGCGTCGAGCACGGTAGCGAGGTTGCCGCCCGAGTCGTACGTAAAGCGCGTATTGCTTCCGTTGCCGTTTGCCACGCTTGCCACCCTGCCTGCCGTGTCGAACGTGGCGAAGCCCAGGTTGAGCAGCCCGGAGTCGAAGCAAAGCAACGACTCTCCCCTCGTCCTCGCGATCTACTGGCTGCAAAGTTCCCCTTCACCATACCAGACGAGACAGAACGGCACGTTCTTGACCAGTTCTTTGGCGCCCTGCTCGGTAACGCCTGAGGCCACAGCATTCAACAACACCAAGTTGTTTACAGAGTGAAGACTCTGCAATCCGTGGTCCGTGATACTTGTACCGTGAAGATCGAGTTCGATTGCGACCCCCAATTGCTCCATGTACTGTGCCAGCAACGCAAGATCGTCATCCCCAAAATCAGGCCGTTCGATCACTATTCCAATTGAGTGTCGCTTTTCGTATTCAAGCATTCGCCCATCGTATTCACGGACCATTGCTTGGATATTTCGGAATGCATGGGTTTGGCGGGACGCTCGGCGCAACTCGTAGAGTGTAACGGTCAAACCGACCAAAAACCCACAAGGCAACACGATCAGTGTCACAATGACTGCAATAGTGATCGATCTGCGTTTCATTTCGCGTCTTCCGTGATCCATGGTTGTTAAATGGGCCAAATACCTTCCCTCACCCGAGTGTATGCGTAGTAAGCAGGTGTATGGTCCATTCCTAAAGTCCATTTCTGTTCATATAACCTCGCTGAATCAGAACCAACCGCGTTTGGGCAAACATCATTCATCCACTGAAGGATTCCGGTCAGGAGAGCTGCTGCGTGTAACTGTGCTGTTTCCTCGTCCGAACCCGCGGCCGTTATCGCTTGATACGAGGCGTTCGGATCAGCTCGCCGCGCAGCTTTGCTCCAGTCATTTGTATCCAAGTTCCATGAGAGCCAAACGCCCCCCGAAAAAGGTGGTGAGAAAGCGGGAGTGAAATTGGGATTCATTGCCGGAACATTGGACAACGCAGGTACATCGCAATACAGTGGATCTTCCGGACGGCCACCTCCGATTGACGCAATCCGCAATTCCTCCAATTGCCTGTCAATGCGCTGAGCGGTCATTTCTATGCTGTTTGCGGTGCTATACCAAGTGTGATAGGCGTTTGCCCCGGTAAGGTTATACGCATCGATTACTCCTTGCGTCAATTGTCCTGGTCCCTTGGACGCACCGAAATTGCGGAAGTCATTCCAATGAAAATCGATCAACTCAGCCATTATCACGTTTAGCAATAGATTCTTTGGGATATTGTTGTGTTGTGCAGACGCCGACAGTTCGCCGTCCCATGCCTTGGCAAATGCATCGCGAAAGCTGATTTGGCGGTCTTTCGACCAACTAGTGTATTGCAGTGCTGCGCTGCCTTTGCCGTCCATTATTCTGTATTCAAAAAACTCGTAACCTCGTATAGTAACCCCCGGAATCAGGGATATCGCTCTACAACTCGCCCAGTTCAGGGCATCGGTATATTTCGTCTTGCTCCATTCCGAAGCGGAATGAGCCATGCCATACCCGAGTTCGTAACCGGGCCACAGAGTGTAGTCAATCACGGGATTTGGGGGAGAACGCCTATTGCATTCATGCCCTGCTTCGCGCATCGCGTTGGCATATGGGCTGCCCCAGGGGGAGACAAGTCCTCCCGGATCCGTCGCGTTAGGCAGACTGTTCCCCACATACACATACAGATTGCCGTCCCGCCCCTCAAACCCGATCGGGTCTTCGCTCATCCAGCGGCCCGCCGAAGCGTCGTACCAGCGGTGGAGGTTATTCTGGAGATCGGTCGCTTGGTCCAGGGCACGGCCGGTATAGGCAAACAGGCAGTCCGCAGCGGCGTTCGTTTGCGACACCAGGTCGCCGTAACTGTCGAAGACTCGGTGGTTGGCAACACTCGTTACACCATTTTGTGAAACGGCCAGGTCGCGGATGGTGCCCTGATGGTCGCCGAGCGGCCAGACGATGACGCCGGCAACAGCCGGATCGGTTATCTGTTCGTCGGCCATGAGCTGGTCCACGGCGGCTGGGTTCCAAAGATAACGGTGCGATAGGTCTTCTAGCGTGAGCGGATCGGCCGGGTCGCCGGTGGGAGC
>JAAYCU010000004.1 GCA_012729595.1 Phycisphaerales bacterium | reverse complement strand
TTTGAGCGTCGGCCTATTCGAGAGAACGCCCATTTTGAGGGCATTTTCGGGAGATCAATCCATAAATGAAATGGAACAAAACTGTAACCAGTTGCTATTATTCGACTTATAACCGGACACTAGTGATTACACAGGGCCAAACTACATCGGCATGTAATATTTTCCTACACCCTATACGAGGAACAGCTACTGGGTAGTTAAAATTCAATTTCCAGATGGTGTTTAGCGTAGCCATCGTGTCCGACCATGGCGATGATGATGCTCAAAGCGGTCGTGATCTGGCACCTTACGGGATGGCAAAATCTTTATCGCTGATTACCAAGTGCGGTCGCGGGATCACGCAGTCACGGCTCCGCGGACTCCGGCCAGAAGCTCGTTCACCTTGAAAGGTTTATAGAGGACGGCGGCCAGACCCTCGGGGGTGGCCCGAACAATCGAGTGAGTTGGGTCGTAACCAAAGCCGGTCATGAAAATAACCGGGCAGTCTGGACGTATCTTTTTCACTTCCGCGAAAATACTGTATCCATCTAGACCGGGCATGCGGATATCGCTGATCACTAAATCGTACGAACGCCGCTGAATCATGGCTATGGCTTCGTGACCTTCGCGGGCAAGTTCAACCCGGCAACCGTAACGGCTCAGCACATCATGCACCGTTTGCCGGATGATCTCCTCATCGTCGACTACCAGAACACTTTTATCCCGGAGTAATGGGTCGATCTGCGTCTCGGAGGGCTTGCCGCCGAGAATTCCGCCGACTGGTCTGGTGACCTGTTTGATACACTCTCTTATTTTCACTACGTTGTCGGCGATACCCTGGAGTCGGAGCCGCAGATCGTCATGGCCGATGTAGTCCTCCATCAAGGAACTGGCGTCGGCGAGTATATCACCCAGCGGTCCGGCGATTTCGCTGGTAACATTGTCGGCCAGCCGCCCGGTAGTGGCATGCCTCTCCTCTACAAGCAGATCCAGAATATGCAAAGCAATGGCGATGTGCCGCCCGAAGATTTCCGCGAATTGCCGGTCTTCCTCGGAAAAGGCCGCCGTCTTATCGCTTTCTATATTGAATATTCCGATCACCTGATCATGCAGGCGCAACGGTACGGTCAACGAAGAACGGGCGTTTTCGATCCCCATTACGTAACGGGGATCCTGACTGGCGTCCGCGCAGATATAACTTCGGCCCGTGGCGGCGACATAACCGCTTATTCCGTTGTTTTCCGTGGATGAGAAAAGATCCACATGCTGAGCCTCGATCGGCAGGCCCGCATGCAACACTAAATCAAGTTTCAAGTTTTTCCGATTGAGCAGGCGGATGACGAAATTGTCATAATGGAGCAGATCGCGCGTCAGTTGGATAATTTTCTTTTCCAGCAAGTCGAGGCGCTGCCGGACATCCATACGGTTGGCCTCCCCACCGTCCAGCCGAACCAGCTCGCGACAGGCACTGTCGATCGCGTCCATTTTCTGTTGCAGTCTGCGGGCCCGGGTTACGTCGGTAACCACCGCGACCAGCAGGGTGCCGTCGCCCAGCGGATCCTCCATCGGCGTGACCGTGGCGTCGAAAAATCGCTCGCTGGGGCTGACCAGGCTGATCGAACGCGGCCGATGGCTGGTCGGCCATCCCGTATTCGCATTCCGATAGATGTCGCGGCAGAGATCCTGGATGCGTTCGCCGACTTCGCCGGAGTATTCCGTGAATTTCGCGTTGCACCAGATGATCCGCCCATACCCGTCCACAAGGCAAACGCCTTGGTTGATCGAATCTAAGACCACGTTTAGCTGAGGGCCGGCGGACTTGGGAGTATCCTGGAGTATGTGCGGAACACTGGTGATAAGGGCGACGAAATGCTCATGCTTAAGAGCAGAGACGGCGGCGTTCTTCTCTTCCTCCAAGTGCACATCAGCGACCTGCCGCAGAGCATCAATCAATGGTCCACAGCCGGTGCCAGCGGGCTGATATACAAGAATCCTGCCGATCGAGGTTTCCGGATTTCCTGCACTCATGATTTCCATCCGCCAAATACGCGATTAATCATACCATTATACGCCTACCACACCCCTTCTCCAACAATATTTTCAGGGTATATCGTAATGGGGTCCGTGACAGTTTTGGCGGGGTTTTTCTCGATAGATAGGTAGGTGGGCGGCCATGGAAGGCGGCCTTGGGCATAGTGGCGTTATGGAGGACGACGATCATGCCAGCACGGACCACACGTAAA
>JAAYCU010000057.1 GCA_012729595.1 Phycisphaerales bacterium | reverse complement strand
GGTCGGCATCCTCGTGGCCCTGATGATTCTGGCGGTTTACGGTTTCGGCTTTGTCAAGCAGAGTTTCTTCCCCTCCTCGACGCGTCCACAGTTCATGGTCCATTACTGGCTGCCCCAGGGCACCCATATTTCGCGCACGGAGGCGGACATCAAGAAGATCGAGCAGCATTTGCTCAAAACCGAGGGGGTTACCGACGTGGCCTCCTTCGTGGGCCGTGGATCCCTGCGTTTTCTGTTGACCTATGCGCCCGAGGACGCCAACAGCGCCTACGGCATGTTGCTGGTAGGCGTTGAGGACTACAAGCGGATCAAGGATTTGCGTCCGCTCATTCAGGATTATCTCAATGCCAACTTCCCCGATGCGCAAGCCTTTTCGCGTCCCTTCGTTCTTGGGCCGGGGGATCCACAGAAGATTCAGGCCCGGCTGCGCGGGCCGGACCCGGACGTTTTACGGCGCCTGGCCGGCGAGGTCCGGGAAATCATGCGCAACGAACCGACCGCTACCGATGTGATGGATGACTGGCGGCAGCGCGTGCCGCTGATTCGTCCAGTCGTCGCGGAAACCCAGGCCCGCAACGCCGGCATTACCCGTTCTGACATAGCCCGTACCTTGCAGGTGGCCTTTGAAGGCACTGCCGCCGGGGTTTATCGTGAGGGGGATAAACTCTTGCCTATCGTCGTCCGGGCACCCGAGAGCGAACGCGATAACGTGAGCAATATTCATGACGTGCCCCTCTGGAGCCCGACAGCCGGCCGCGCCGTCTCCATCAGCCAGTACATCGTTGATTTTGAAACCCAGTCGGAAAACACGATCATTCGCCGACGAGATCGTCTCCCGACTATTACGGTTAAATGTGATCCGAAGGTCGGCGAGGCCAGCGAGGTATTCGCCCGGCTGCGACCCGCAATCGAAAACCGCTTTGAACAGTTGGCTGACGAATTACATTTGGCGGGTTACTCGCTGGAGTGGGGCGGCGAATATGAAGATTCCCGAAACGCCCAGACGGCCCTGTGGGGCAAGATTCCGGCAATTGGTCTGCTGATGGTGTTGATGGTCGTTTTCCTGTTTAACACCATACGTCAGCCGTTGATTATCTTTCTGACCGTGCCGCTGGCGGTGATCGGAGTGTCGGCCGGCTTGCTCAGCACCAATCAGCCTTTCGGATTCATGGCCTTGCTGGGTTTCATGAGCCTGGCCGGCATGCTGATCAAGAACGCCATCGTGCTGATCGACGAGATCAACACACAGCTTCGGACGGACAAGGATCCCTTTGTCGCCGTGGTCGATTCCGGGGTCAGCCGGGTGCGGCCCGTCTCCATGGCGGCCCTGACTACCGTACTCGGCATGCTTCCACTGGTGACGGACGCGTTTTTCGTGTCGATGGCCGTGGCCATCATGTTCGGGCTGACTTTCGCTACGGTCTTGACCCTGATCGTCGTTCCCGTGCTGTACGTATTGTTTTACCGTATCCCCTCGCCGAAGCCGACGGGATAAGCGGGAGCGTAGCGGTTGTTGCGTGAAATCTCGCGGATGAGGAGTCTCTATCCCTGCGTGGCCGACGATTCGTCGACCGGGCCGAAGCGCGGCCCCCACTGCCGGGCCAGTTCGGCTCCACGGGCGGCCAGGGCCTGACGCCGGGGCTCATCCAGCGGACGATGGTTGCGAAAGGCCTTGATGGACAGCCGTAACTCCTCCAGCGATTTGATGCCCACGACGCAGGTGCTGACCCCGGGAATGCTCAGGGCATAATCGACGGCGGCCTGGCGGGTGGCTTCGTCCTGGGCCAGCCGACCCGGATTGAGCTTCCGGTAGCCGCCCCAAACGTCACCGCTCACCCCGCCGTAGACCTTCATGCAGACGATGGCGCAGTTGTGTTTGCGCGCGACGGGCAGAACCCGCTCCTCGAAATTGTAGGTGTGAACATCCACGAAATTCATGGCCAGCATGACCAGGTCGATTTCGTCCGTTTCGATAAGCGGCGCGAAGCGATCCACCCGCATATGGCCGCTGCAACCGATATATCGAGTCCATCCGCGTTTCCTGGCTTCCAACATGCCTTCGAGGGCCCCGCCCTTTCCGATCACCTCCTCCGGCGGCCAGAACCCGGCGTTATGGATATGGCAAAGATCGGCCTCCTCCACTCCCATGCTTGTGAAACTGGTTTCCAGAGAACGCAACACCTCATCGCGCGTGGGTTTCATGGCTTTGGTGACCAGAAATATTTCCTTGCGCCGCTTGGCCAGAATAGGCTTGAGCCGTGTCTCGGCTACGTCGTAGATCGGGGCGACATCAATATAACGAACACCGGAATCGATAGCCGCATTGATTACTTGCTCGAACGGTTCGGCTTCGTAAAAAGCATGGCCCATGGCCGCGGTGCCGAAGCTAAGCGGCGCGACATCGATTCCTATCCGACCCAATTTGCGTTTGGGCAGATCGTCGAGGGTGACCCTGTCGGACGGTAGCGTCGAGGCGCCTTCCGCTCCGTGCAGCAAGGGCGTACCAGCCACTCCGCTCACTATACTTACCCCGAGCCCCTTCAAAAACCTGCGTCGTTCGAGCATTGGTTCCATGAGTGTTCCTTGGGATTATTGTTCCGTAGTCAATAACAATCCGTTTGCCCCCGAGTAGTGGGCCGGCAATGACCGGTGATCGTCGTGGCCTTATGGGTTGGCGAGTACTCCTGGCCGACAACCGGTTGCCGGGGCACAATTATTTGATTGTATATACGACGGTTATTCTCGACCATGCCCGGACTACCGGCGAATGCATGAGAACCGTCCATCGCCATACAGATGATCCCTGGTCGCCACAATAAGGGAAGCTCGCCGCTTATCAGAGGTGCTCGCCAACAGGTCAATACCATCGACTCGATTTACAGTATCAGCTTACGCAGTCGGGGGCAATTCGGGTGGACGGGGCTATCGCGGGTTTGTACAATTACTTGGTCTGGCCCGGCAGTGTAGCCGGGCACAGTCATCCGTGAACAAGTTGACTACGATCCGCCAGCTAAGGTTGGCGATTCGGTTCGGTGTTTCTCTCGGGTATCGATATCGAAGCCGAGAGAAGTACCGGGGGAGCCGGGGGGAACACCGGTCTTCAGTCCTGTTCTTCGAGATACTGCCTGGAAATCTCCAGCAGGCAAGGCAACGCTTGGAATTCTCATTCCATAATATGGCTGAATCAGCACGAGATTTAAGTGCTGGTTTCCTGCCTCTAGACGAAAGGACGAACAAATGTCGAGACTTAATCGTCGTACGTTTCTAAAGGGTGCAGTCGGCACCGCCGGTTCGGTAGCCACGTTGAACCTTTTTGGCCGTAAAGCCAGCGCACAAATCAGCGGGGCCAATGAGCGACTACGTATTGCCGTAGTCGGGATCAACGGTCAAGGCCGCAACCATTTTAATAACTATAGTAAAATGGAAGACGTCGAGGTTGCCTGGGTCGTCGATACGGATAAACGCCTGCTCAAGGATGCTCCCAACACGACTACGGATATACGCAAGGCTCTGGAGGACAAAAACCTGGATGCCATCTCAGTGGCCACTCCCAACCATTGGCACTCGATGATGGTGGTCCTGGCCGCCCAGGCAGGCAAGCATTGTTACGTCGAGAAGCCTGCCAGCCACGATATTCATGAAGGGCGCGTGGCTCTCGCGGCCTGGAAGAAGTACGGCATCGTGGTCCAGCACGGTACGCAGCAGCGTTCCGATCAAAAACGGGCCGATATGATCAAAGCCATCCATTCCGGCAAGTACGGTAAGCTGGCAATTGCGCATGGGTTCTGCTGCAAGCCTCGCGGCAGTATCGGCCACAAGGAGCCGAGTGCTCCTCCGGACTGGCTCGATTGGAACCTTTGGCGCGGCCCGGCAATGATCGATCAGTTTCACGAAAACCTGGTTCATTACAACTGGCACTGGTTCTGGAAGACGGGCAACGGGGACATGAACAACCAGGGCACGCATCAGCTCGACGTGGCTTTCTGGGCCCTGGAGCCCGGACAGACCGCCCCGGTTCGAGCCATGGCGATGGGCGGCAGGTTCGCCTGGGACGACCAGGGGGAGACTCCCAACACCATGTTCGCTGTCGCGGAGTATCCGAACGGACAGAAGGTGTTCTTTAATGTTCGTAACGTCAATTATGAAGGCTATACGGCTGAGGTGAAGAATAACTTCTACTTCGAGGACGGCGGAAAAATCATCAAAGAGACATACATCTCACCCAGCGGGGCTGAGGAGCCAGTGGTTGGCGAGCCGGCCGAAATTACGCCCGGCGGTCAATTCGGCAGCTTTATCCATGCCTGCCGCGCGGGTAAGCCGGAAATGTCCAACTGCGACATGGAAGTGGCCCATTATTCCAGCTTGCTCGGGCACGTGATGAACAACTCCTACCGGCTCGGACGGAAAGTCCCCTTTAATCAAAAGGCGGGCAGATTCGGCGATGACAAACTGGCTTACGAAGAATTCATGAAAGTTCACGAGATCATGCGGGACGGCGTGGGTGTTCCTGAAGACAAAGCCGAATACGTGGTCGGGCCCTTGCTGTCGTTCGATGGTCAAACGGAACGTTTCGTCGGTGAGCACGCCGAAGATGCGAATAAACTTCTGCGGGATCCGCGCAACAAGGAATTCGATATTCCCGAGGCGGACAAGGTTTGATTTTCTCCGGGCATGCACGGGGCAGGGTGCGGTGAATTGCGCACCGGGCGCACTTGCCGGGAGGGATATGCTCCGCGCACACATTAATGGGAGGTAACGCACATGGCTAACGTGACCAGACGGACATTTCTGGGAAGCTCTCTGGCGGCTGCCGGCGGCGGTTTCTTGACTTCGACTGATAATGTCGCGAAAGGTTTTGCCGGCATTCAAAAGTCCATCGGACGTCCTCTGGGGGCGAATGATCGCATTCGGGTCGGCGTGGCCGGCATTCGCAGCATGGGCTGGAACCATATTGTGGCCTTGGCGAAACTGAAAGAGTCGAGCAACGTGGAGATTCTCTGTCTGATCGATCCGGATTCCTCCATGTTCGAGTCACGATCTCAATTGTGCGAGGAGCGCGGCGGCTATCGCCCCGCCTATTGCGTTCAGGATGTGCGTTATGCTCTGGAAGACCGGCATCTCGATGGCTTGTCCATCGCCACTCCAAACCACTGGCATGCTTTGATGACCATCTGGGCCTGTCAGGCGGGCAAGGACGTGCTGGTCGAAAAGCCCATGAGTCACAATGTCCGCGAGGGACGAATTGCGGTCGAGACCGCCCGCAAATATAAACGTATCGTGCAACACGGTACGCAGCGTCGCTGCGAACGGGGTTGGGCTCACGCCATCGCGGTCGTAAAGTCAGGGAAGCTTGGCAAGCTGAAAATCGCCCGGGGCATCTGTTATCGCGATCGCCCCAGTATCGGCTGGAAACCGCATACCCAGCCCCCTAAGGAACTCGACTATAATCTCTGGCTCGGGCCTGCGCCGGAAATGCCTTTCCATGGCAACCGCGTTCATTACAACTGGCATTGGCTTTGGGAGACCGGTAACGGCGATATCGGCAATCAGGGCGTACACCAGATGGATGTCGCCAGTTGGGGCATTCACGGTTGCAAACTGCCCCGCAGCGTAATCAGTATCGCCGGCACGTACGGCTACAACGATCAGCGCACCATTCCCAATACGCAGGTAGCTTTCATGGACTTTGGGGATGTTCAGTTGATATTCGAGGTGCGGGGGTTACCAACCGAAGGCTATCTTGGAACCACGGTCGGGAATATCTTCCATTTCGAAGAAGGCGATATGATCGAGGGCGGCTTCTTCCCCAAAGGCAGTAGCCAGGCGGTTCCGCTGCCCGAGGTGGACTTCGATTTCACTCCCTGCGCCGACAAGCACGACAATTGGCTACAGGCCATGCGCAGCCGCAAGGTCTCCGACCTTAACGCGGATATCCTCGAAGCCCACTATTCCAGCGCTATCGGGCATCTGCCATTGATCTCCCACCGGTTGGGCGGCAAGGTTCCATTCGACCCCCGGCCGGAAGGCTTCAACGAGGCCCAGATCGAAACTATCGAACGCATGGAACAACATCTGGTAGCCAATGGCGTGGATTTAAAAGACAACGGTTACACTCTGGGACGCACACTGATCATCGACGATAGATCGGAAACAATCGTTGGTGACCCGGAGGCCAACGCAATGCTGACGCGGCACTATCGCCCGCCTTTCGTTGTTCCGGATCAGGCCTGATACATGACCGGACGGCGCCCGGAAGCAGCCGAGCGCCGTCCGGCTATTTTTACGCCGGGTGGCTATCATATCCCAGCGGGAAATATGAGGAGTCTGTGTCATGACATACCAAGGCCAGATTGAGGTACGGACTACCGGTCATCGCGATATACACGATATCACCGAACGGGTCGCGGAACTGGTTCGGAGCTCAGGGATCCGCACGGGAATCGCTCATGTCTTCAACGTGGGCAGTACCGGGGCCGTGGGGACCATCGAATTCGAGCCCGGCCTCGAGCGTGATCTGCCCGAGGTGCTGGACCGCCTTATTCCGCCCAGCCGGGCGTATGGACACGAGCAGACCTGGCAGGACGGTAACGGCCATTCGCACTTACAGGCCACCTGGCTCGGCCCGGACCTGAGCGTACCGGTTCGCGACGGCGGCCTCCTGCTGGGCACCTGGCAACAGATATTTCTATTGGAATGCGACGTCAAAGCCCGCCAGCGAAAGGTGGTGGTCACGGTAGTTGGGGAGTAAGATGAGGTAGGCCGTTGGCTCGAGGCCTATGCCCGCTCCCTTCTGTCTCCTGTCTCCTGCCTACTTCTCCGAACACGAGTCACAACTGATTTAAGTTGCGAAACAGGAGGCGCATCTGGCGATTACCAGGTGCGTCCCTGTTTCAATACGCCGTCCCCGTATTCATTCCGGATTGCATTTCATCCACGGCCTTGAGTCGCGGCCTGGCCGGTAAATGTTTTCTGATATCGCGTTGCCCATGGCCCCCGCGGTGCGTTCTGGCAAGGATTCTAGATCAGCCTATCATGGCGGGGCGGGCTGGTGGACGCCTTCTGCTGCGTACGGGTGGGCGGATTCGCATCGTTGTTCTCTTTCTGCTGTTACCCTTATGGGACGCCTCTATGGTTCCACCTGGTGCAGGTAGCAGATACAACCGGCGATGAAGCTTAGCAGCCCGATGCCCAGGCTCAGTCCGAAATACCACCAGAATATTCGGGCTTCGCGCGATTGACTGGCACCGATACCAGGCAAGGGTTCTATTATAAATCTCATGGTAAAGGCGATACAGGTTACGGTTGCCAATCCAGCAATGCCGGCGATAACCGGACTTTTCTGAATAGCGGAGACAAGCCAGGAAACACCAAAGATTAGAATCGCACTGACCGCGTAACACACGATCGAAGCCAAATCGACCTCACGCCTACTGCTGGCAGGCTCGAGCATTAATAGTGTGAAGGTAAAGACTGCATAATTAATCATACATGCAATCAGGCTAACTCCCGCCGCATAGATAAATTTGCTGACTAAAGCCGTTCGTCGTTTAATTGGCAGGTAAGCTACGAATTCCGCCGAACGATCAACTCGTTCTCCCGCGAACATGTTGGCGGCTACAAAACCGGTGATTACAATAGATAATATCAAACTAATCGCACTGGGGGCCATGAGCAGGTCATAAAACCATCTATTTGTATGCGCCGTATGTGAATATAACAGATAATAGGACAGACCATATAAAAACGCGAGGATATAGGGAATCAAAACTATGATTCCCGCCCCGATCAAAAACCGCAGGTTCTGCCGATATTCCTTCCACAGCAGCGTTGTCATGTCGAGGCCCTCCAGGAGCGGACGTAATCCTTGAAAATATCCTCCAGGCCGATATCGAGTACCTCCACGTGGTCCAGCGGGTTACTCGCTTGCAGGCGTTGGCCGCCATCGTCAAGAACGTGGACGCCGTCACCAAGCTGATCAATGATATCGCCCAGGCCTCCGGCGAACAGGCCCAGGGCGTGGAGCAGGTCAACCTGGCGATATCCCAGATGGACAAGGTGACCCAGCAGAACGCAGCCGAGGCGGAGGAATCGGCCTCCGCCGCCGAGGAACTGTCCAGCCAGTCGAAGGTCTTGAAGGAGACGGTCGGCCATCTGGTGGCTTTGGTGGAAGGCCGCGGATCGCAAATCGGATGATCCTGAACGCACGGCACCCTCGACGAGGGTGTTATTCGAGTGCAAGAAGATAATAACGGGGACGCGCTGGTTAATTCCAGGCGTCCCCGTTTCATACCCCGGCCGCGTTCAATAGGCCGGTTCTTTCACGGACCCCATGGTCCCCCTCGCGGGATACGTATGTTGCCGACGATTCTCCCGCTGGGTAATATGATGTGGATAATCATGCACGACTACGCGGCGATTCGATGCATGAGGCTGTCGTAGCAAAATCTCGACATGAGGGCAGAAATAATATGATGTCCGCGAATTATGATAGTCGTCTGCGGGTTGCGTGCTGTGGTGACGGAAGAAGCGGACGCAAATACAGGACGATAAGGATCATATTCATTAATGACTGCTACTCATCCTCGTATCACCCTCGGAAACGGGAATCCGCACCTCATTCCGTTGGACGGACGATATATATTGTGGAGGTTGAGCAATGACAAGAGATCATTACATGCCTCGATGCGTATATTTTATGGGTGCTGGAGCAAGTCATGCGTCTGATTTTAAGCTACCCCTTATGCAAGAGTTGAGCAAGATAGTATTCGATATGCTTGGACGTGAATCGATTGTCCTAAGCAGATTTGCACATTCCGAACAGGATAATATTGAGGATATACTAACATATATTGACTGTTGTATAGCGCAATTCTCGCAGCCGAGTGTTGATAAGCATTCAGAGGAGATATGTCGCCTGGATATAACTAAAGAAAGGCGTAATATCATAAATATAATTGCATCAGAATTAGATCATACATGTCATAATGATAACTATATATGTAGCAAGCATGCACAGCTATGGGATAACATTGATCCATGTGATTCTGTAATCACGCTGAATTATGATACTATAGGTGAATATGCATTGTCCTCGATGTATGGCTGCGCAAAGCATTGTGGAGTGCGGGGAAAGAATACTGGTGATACTATTTATAAACCACCTATACATTTATATAATGGAATTGATGCACTGATTGGATCAGCCGTATTTGGACAACACAATATTACGACGTCATCTATGGATAAAGGTTACTACTTAAAGCTTCATGGATCGATCGATTGGATGTCGTGTAATAACGCTGAGTGTTCGTATAAGCACGAATATTCCTATTCCGGAATATCAGCAAGAAGGAGCGGTGATCCACGTACTCTCAAGATCAATCGTGTTAGTATCTGTCCACGATGTGGTAGGGATCGCTCTCCGGCAATTATTCCACCAGCAATGATCAAAACATTTAATCAATATCCACGTCTAGCGATTATCTGGAGAATGGCGGCAGAGGTACTATCAAGAGCTAATGAGATTGTGATTATAGGATATTCATTTCCAATAACAGATTATTGGGTACGTTGGTTACTAAGGACATCTATATATATAAATATGTGCAATAATCACCTTAAAAGGGTGCATATAGTAGATATCGGCGATAATACATCTCGTGTTAGGGAACAACTGATAGCAACCGTAACAGAACAATTTATGAAAATAGTAGACATTAAAGTATATTGCGAGGGAATGGACGAATATCTTGATTGGAAAAAGAAGAATAGACGAGATAGTACCGTAAATAAGGCATTATTGGCCGTGGATGATTGCTTCTAATATATTAACAGGCAGGAAACGTGTCCCATTCAGTAGCATAAATCATACCACGCATTATGGGGACACCATGCTCATATCATGTCCTCATGTCAAGATAGTGTGACACTCCCCTCGTGCCTCGAAGTGCGAAATGGGGGCGTAGCGATTTCAGCAGGATTCCGTTTTTTCATTTCTTCCACGGCCTTGAGTCGCGGTCTGGCCGGTATAGGTTTCCTGATAGCGCGTTGCCCATGGGGTCGTCCGGCGTGGGGGTATTCCCGTTCCGTTGGATGGCGGGGTTGCGGAACGAATAACGGTGATTTTGTGGCGTCGGGATGCGGCCGTCATGAGCGGTGGCGACTGGTGAAGGCGGTGAGGGAAGTTGATCCGGAGTGGGCGTCGAGGGCGACGGCCAACAATGGATGGAGGTATCAATGAATACGGGGCAAGAGAAGGAAACGGTGGAATCGGCGAGGGACGGGCGGGACCGGATAGTGATCCGTCTTTCGAGCCGGGCGGCGGACGCGGCACCGGGATGGGTTTTGATCGCGCCTTGGGGGGATGTGGAATCGGCCAACGGTAACTTTGTGTTGGATGCGGAGTCGGCGCGGCTGGTGCTGGAGGCGTTCGACGCGCAAGGGACGGATGTGCCTATCGACTACGAGCACCAGAGTCTGGGCGGGGTGTATGCCTCGCCGACGGGCCAGGCGCCGGCGGCCGGGTGGATTCGCGCGTTGAAGGCGGCGGACCCGACGGAGGCGGACGAGGCAGGCGCGGGTTTGTTCGCGGCGGTCGAGTGGACGGAGGCGGCCAGGGAAAAACTCACGGCCCGCGAGTACCGGTACCTTTCGCCGGTGGTGCTGGTCCGCAAGAGTGATCGGCGGGTGGTGGCCTTGCATTCGGCGGCGTTGACCAACAAGCCGGCGATTGTGGGAATGAAACCGATCGTGAACCGTATGGATGACGTGGTGCTTTCCGGAGAAGAGGGCGACCTGGCCGTGATGTCGGCTGACGGAACGGCTGATGTTGATCAACCCGAGGTTGGCACGGCCGAGCGCCTGCGGGCGGCGGTGGAGCCGCTTTGTCTGCGGCTGGGGCTGGCCGCCGACAGCGCGCTCGAGGTGGTGCTGGCCAGGGCGGATGAGCGGTTGGCGACTTTGGCCATGGAAAAAACGCAGCGCGAGGCGGAGGAGAAGGTGGTCGCGGCCATGCGGGCGGGCAAGCTGCTGCCGCCGCAGCGCGAGTGGGCGATGGCGCTGGCGATGAAAGATCCGGCGGCGTTCGAGGAATGGTTGAAACAGGCCCCGCCGGTGGTCATGGTGGGACGCACGGAACGCCCGGACGAAAGCGACGGCAACGGTACGCGGCAGGCGGTGATCGCCTCGGCCCGGGCGGCCTGGCGGGCCGAGCCGCGGATGGCTTCGTTGACCAGCGAGGAGGCGTTCGTGCGCGATGCGTTGCGCGAGGCGGGGGTGGATATACCACGGCTTGCCGGGTCGTAGCCCGGCGAAGACCGGAGACACGGAGAGAAGAGAGAAAATAGCGGGGTGGGGATTAGTGGTCGCGGGTTGAACGGGCAGGAGTAAGAAGGAGCAGGATGATGGCTTTGACGGGGAATCGTGAGGTGGACCGGTATGTGGATCAGGAGTTGCGGAGCCTGCCGGTCAAGGAGGGGGTTTGCGTTTACCGGGGCGGATTCGTGGGGTTGAGCGGCGGTTACGCCCGGCCGCTGAACGCGGGCGATCCCTTCGCGGGGATTGCCTACGAGGAGGCGGACAACACGGCGGGGACGGACGGCGACCGGGTGGTCCGCGTTTTCACGATGGGCGATTTCGAGCACGTTCTGAGCGGAGCGGATCGCGCCCAGAACAAAGGCGCGGTCTATGCGTCGGCGGACGATACGCTGACGGCGAGCGGGGCGGGCAACAGTTTCGTCGGGCACCAGATCGACGTGCCCTCGGCCGACCGGATCGTGCTGCGCATTCAGACGACGCCGACGCCGCTGGCCGGCGGGACGATGACCGCGCCGCTGGTGTCGGCGGGGCTCAGGCATCAGGCGGTGAGCAAGGCGAGCGCGGCCAACGTGACCATCGGGACGAGCGATCTGGGCGGCGTGATCGTGGTGACCGGCACGACGGCGGGCAATCTGAATTTGCCGGCGGCGGCCGACGCGGGGGCGGGGGCCTGGTGTACGTTCGTCAAGACGGGGGCGAGCGGAGCGCTGACCATCGAACCGCACGCCAGCGAGACCATCGACGGGGCGGCCAACAACAACGAGATGGACGCGGCCGGCGATTCGATCACGATCGTCTGCGACGGGACGGGCTGGTACATCGCGGGCAGGAAGATCGCGGCCTGATATTGAACAACGCTTGAGCGCGTCGTGGGATAAGGAAGCGGCACGGGTGCGGTGGACTGCTTCGGGCGAGGCAGCAACGAAACAGGATTTACATGAAACGGGGTGAGCAATGGCGGTGATTGATACGGGACTGTTGAGCAAGGGGTTGCGAAGCGAGTTCTTCGACCGCTTCGAGCGGACGAACACGTACTATAAGGAACTGGCCACCCGGATTCCATCGAACTCGGATTCGGAAAATTACAAGTGGCTGGGGACGGTGCCGAAGATGCGGGAGTGGGGTTCCGGGCGGCTGGCGCGGGGGCTGCGCACGGAGAGCTACTCGGTGGAGAACCTGAAATACGAGGCGACCATCGAGGTGGACCGCGACGAAATCGCCGACGATCAGACCGGACAGATTCGCGTCCGGGTCGGCGAGCTGGCCCGGCGGGCGGCGACGCACAAGGATTATCTGCTGGGCCAACTGCTGAGCAACGGGGGGTCGAGCGGCTATCACAGCTACGACGGCGTGCCGTTTTTCAGCGCGGCCCACGTCTCGGGCGATTCGGGCACGCAGGATAACGACCTGACGTACAACGCCGACGACGCAGGCGATCCGACCACGGCCGAGTTCAAGGCGGCCTTGAAGCAGGCCATCGCCACGATGCTGGCGTTCAAGGACGATCAGGGCGAGCCGATGAACATCGGGGTGAGCGGGCTGGTTTGCGTGGTGCCGCCGTCGATGCTGTTTACGGCCATGGAGGCGGTCAACGCCTCGGTGATCGCCAACACGGACAACGTGGTCAAGGGCATCGCCCGGGTGATCGCCTTGCCGTGGCTGAGTGCGGCCTCCACGTGGTATCTGCTGAAGACCGACGGGGTGGTCCGGCCGTTCATTTTTCAGGACCGCGAGCCGGTGGAGTTCGGGGCCCTGACGGAAACGAGCGAGGAAGGTTTCAAACGCGAGAAGCTCCTGTTCGGAGTGCGGGCCCGGTATCGGATGACCTACGGATACTGGCAGTTCGCGGTGCGGACGGTGTTTGGAGAATAGCGGTCAGCTTTTCAGTAATCAGTTTTCAGTGATCAGCTTTCAGTAGTCAGCGATCAGCATTCAGTAGTCAGTAGTCAGCGGTCAGTGTTGGGGGGATACGGGGGAGGGGGCAGGCGCGGGGGGTGAGCATATCTTCCGTGGCCTGCCTCTTTCGCGGCCGAGTGGTTCGGGATGGGGGGATTCATGTCGTACGCGACGCATGCGGATCTGGAGGGGCGGTTGGGGACGGCGGCTTATGTGCAGTTGACCGACGATGTCGGGAGCGGGGTTGCGGATGTGGACAAGGCGAGCGTGGCCTTACGCGAGGCCGAGGGCGAGGTGAACAGTTTTCTCGGCCGGCGCTATGCGGTGCCGGTAGATGCGGGCGGCCAGGAAGCGTTGGCGGCCTTGCTCCGAGCCGTGACCCTGGATATCGCGGAATATCGGTTGCACGCCCGTCGTTTGCTGGTCCCGGACGCGGTGACGCGTAAGCGCGAGGCGGCCCTCGCCTGGCTGCGAAGGGTGGCCAGCGGCGAGGCGGTATTGCCCGCCGTTCGTGAGTTGCCCCGCAATGCGGCCGAGGGGATCGGCGCCGGGATCATCGGCCCCGAGCGGATCATGTCCCGCGAGGAACTGGAAGGTCTATAAACCATGAACAGTTGGACAGCCATCGAAGCCGCCGTGCGGAGCGTTCTTGCGGGACTGACGCAAGGCGAATCGGGTTTGCTGGCTACGGTGAAGGGGCAAACGTGGCGCGAGCGCAAGGCGGTGCTGGCCGCGCTGGCGAGGGAACGTCTGCCGGCCGCATACGTGTTGACGGTCGGCCGGGACACGGGCGAGAAGGAATTGCGCCGGCCGGGACGGCATCTGTTGAACGTGTGGCTGGCGGAGCGAAGTCTGCGCAGTGAGCAGGAGGGTTGGGGCGGCGGTGAGGAAGTAACCGGCTTGTTGACGTTGGCCGCGCGCGTGGCCGAGGCCCTCGAAGGAAGCATCGTGGACGGCGACCGGCGTTTGCGGTTGATCGACGAGCAACCGGTGAGCGGGCCGGTTGGTTTGCTTGTGTGGGAGCAACGTTACGCGCTGAGTCGGCAGGCGGAAATGGTCGCGCCGACGTTTGGCGGTCGGGCGCTGGCCGGCGCGGACAGCGAGATGCGTGTCGAGTTGGGGCCGTTGGTACGGGCCGGTTCGTATTTTGCCTTTCCCGGCGTGAACGGCGTGTTCGAGCGTAATCTGGGGTTGCGGCAACGGTCGATTATCTGGCGCGGCCGTCTGCGGGCGAGTGATGACGCGGCCTTGAACGCCATCGAGGCGGATATCGAGGGCGAACTGGCCGACGGGCAGGCCGGGGCCATGATCGATGCGTGGGGGCGGTCGCACGGGTCGTGCGTGATCAGAAGTTACAAGCGGGTGGGGCCGCGCGGCCGTGATGAATTGGATGGTAGCGCGCTGCAGGATGGTGAGATCGAGTTCGTGCAGTTGTTGGGTTGAGGAGGGGATTGGTGGCATCCATGCGTTTTCGATCCGAGCCGGCGGAGCGTCTGCTGGCGGCCGTTGAAACAGCTTATGGTTCGGGGCAGTTCGAGGTGGATGAGCGGTTGCGGGTGGAAGAGGTATTTCAACGCGCGGACCGGGCGATCTCGTCGGCCGTATTTTCGGTACGCATGGACGATACGTTCGACGCGGAAGAGGCTCGGCGGCGCTATCATCCGGATCGGCGGGTGGCGGTGATGACCGACGCAGCGGAGCCGGCCCGTCGCGAGTTTTTGTTCGAGGGTTATCCGCCGGTGCAGAACACGCGCTGGGACGGGCGCGTGGGGCGGGAAGAGGAGTATTATCTATTCGAGGCCGAGCATGTATTCGAGCGTCTGCAACGGGCGCGGGATTCGTTGATATACGGCCGTCGGATGCGTAACGGGCAGATTGAGGATGGCCTGAAGGTCGCGCCGGAACGGTACGCGGGGCGGAGCGTGTTGATGACCGCGTTGCCTTGTGTTTTCAATCCTGATGGAGTGGGAAACCGAGCGGAAGTGCCCCTGGCCGTCTCTGCGCCGGACGGTGGGGCGCGGGCGGTGCATGTGTTTACTTCCGATGAAGGTCGCGGGAGTAGGTGGACATACGCGACGGCGTTGCGGTACCTGCTCTGGTTTTATCTTTCGCGGGAGGGGCCGGTCGGCGAGGGCAACGTATTTTCCGTAACGGACGATTTGATCGCGGGTGGTTGGGGTTCGCCAGGCGCGTTGAGTGCGGCCTTGCGGAGGGAGCCGATCTCGCTGGTCTGCGAGGCGACGCATCTGCTCGAAGCCCTGGCGTTATGGTCGGCGGTGGCGGGGGTTCACCTCACGGCGGAAACGGAGAATGTTGCCGGCCGGCCGTATACCCATTTGCGGGTGTGGGCGGCGGAGGATGGCCCGCTGAAAAGATTGTATCTGGCGCGGGCCGGACGCCATGCCGACGGTACGCCGCGTTTCGATGCCGCCGCGCATTCGGTGTCGCGGATTCTGGCGGCCAACAACACCTATCGTGGCGAGGTTTCCTGGGACCATCGGCGGATCGTGAATTGCCCGGTCGTCATCGGCGATGTCAAGCGGTACGAAATGACCGTCCCTTTGTGGCCGGGCTGGATTCCGCGTGACGATCTGGACAACGTGGAGCCGGAGGACCGGGCGGCGGCCAAGGCGTCGGCGTTGACGCCGGCCGAGGTCGAGGCCCGCGGCCCCGAGGCCGAGGCGTGCGAATGGTTTGAGCGTTATCACCGCCGCGGCGGTCTGTTCATGATCGACAAGGATATCGGCCGGTTGTGGATTCTGAACGAGGACGGGTATTACGGCGGCGGGTTGTACAATCGGCTGCCCCCTTTCGATGACTATCGGCCTTTCGATTTCGCGAGCGTGGCGGATGCGACGGTGACGCGCAAGGGGGCGTGGACCCGGCGGCCGCGACGGTTGTGGCCTACGATCAGCCAGTCGGCCGAGGGGCGTTCTCTCGGCGTATGGGTCGAGATCAGTTTCGATGGCGGATTGAGCTGGCAACAACAGGCGGCCGGGGTGCGGGTGCTCGATGAGCGGGTGGGGGTTTATTTCGATTGCGAGAACCCGACGGAGATCGCGCCCGCCGGCGCCGATCCGGCGGATCAGAACCTCTGGTACGCCCTGATCGACGGGACGTATCGCGTGCGGGTCACGGGGGTGATCGAGAGCGACGATCGGTTGACGGCCGGTTTCGGGCCGGATGGTCTGGCCTTGCCGACTCTGCAATGTAACGCGCTGATGATTCGACGTCCGGAGTCTTTTCGATACGTGGTCCGCGAGCATACCACGAATGTATTACGTTCGGGTGGAGTGGCCATCGCGGCGGAACGTGATGATACGGCGGCGATCGGCGCGCTGGCTCGCCGACTGGCCGTGACGAATCAGGATCGGGCGGTACGGGCGGCGCCGGTGATTCCGTGGGTCGAGACGGGTTACGCTCTGGGTGATCGGATCGAGGGGATTTACGGCCGGCATTTGCGGTTCGCCACCGCGGTCGGTCCGGAGCCGAGATATCCGTCGGTACTCGGTAGAAAGTTCCGGTTGGAAAACGGCCGCTACGAAACGGAGCTGGTATTGGGGATCACGCCGGTGCCGGCGGAGGCGGTGTAGGTGGTTTGACCACTGAGATACTGACGCACGGAGAGAAGTGATTATCGATGCAATGTATTCGGATTCAGGTGGTGCGGGGGCGGGCTTACCGGTCGAGTGATGGATGGCAGGTGTACGGCGGGGCGGGGGATGGCGGCATCGACTGGGCCCATCCGCTGACGGGCCGGCGGATGCCGTTCTGGCCCGACGCGATGGGGATGGTTGGTCATCTGTTGGGCGGGCATGGAATGGGTCCGCACCTGGACAGCGTGCGGCCGGACGGTCATCTAGAGGGGACGCATCTGCTCGACGAGCATCTGTATCCGGCGGCGGCGATGGCATTCGAGGTGGGGCCGTTTGTTTTCGGCAGGTTTCGTTTCGCGGTAGCCACCGAGGACGCGGCGGGCAATGTGGTCACCGCCGGCGTGGTGGTCCATTCGTGCGTGGTCAACAGTTCCCCGCCGCCGGCGTTTGATTTGCGGCCAACGGGGCAGGACGACGCAACGGGACGGATGAGTTTTTCGTTTACGCCCAGTGAGAGATTGAGCGGGTGATTTAACACGTTTTGTCGGGTAGTAACCCGGCGAAGACCGGAAGCACGGAGGAGAAATCTTGATGTGCTACACGGGGATAGATAACAAGAGCAGAACCCCTAGCGCCAGCGCGGGGTCGATGGCAGGTGGTGTGTTCGTAGAGTCTCACGCCCCCCGCCCGTCGCTGGCGCTCGGGGTTCTGATAACGCCCAGTGAGCGATTGAGCGGGTGATACGCCAGCGAGACCCGCCCAGGCGAGGTTCCGCCTTCGGCGAATACAGAGGCATTAAGTTTTCCAAGGGGGATAGGCGATGTCCGAGATATTTCCGAACGAGGTATGGCCGGCGGATGCGGCGGTCGAGTTGCTGGATGGGACGACGGATCAACGAACGGGGTTGCCGTATATCGCCAAGGGCACCGCGCCGACCAGCGTGCCATCATTCGAGGTGCAATACAACCGCGTTCAGCAGCGGTTGCGGGGGATTCTGGCGGGCTGGCGGCAGGGGATGGTGGTGGATGAAGGGGGTTTGTGTATCGGCGTTTATCCCATTCGCTTCATGCTCGGCGGGACGCGACGTTCGTTTATGGGGGCATCGGGAATTTCCGTGCCGGACGATTCGCAGAAGGTCGTTTACCTCGACGGCGCGACGGCCCTTCAGGTGGCGGATTACTGGCCGAGCGATGTGGCTTCCTTTCTGCCGCTGGCGATCGTTTCGGCGGTTGACGGACAACTTGAGATCGTGGATGTCCGAGGTTATGCGGCGTTTCGCGTGCCTTCGCTGGAGGCGACGAATGTTCGTGATCGGCGGGTGCTGACCGCCCATGCGGCGGCCGTGAGCGGAAACCAGGCGGACGTGGCGATTTATGTGTTCGATCCGGCGGAGGACCTGACGCTCGAGGGGGTGCAGGTTTACTGCACGGCGGTCAGCGCATCGGCTAGCGTGCAGGTCAAGAAGGCCGACAGCAGCGTACTGGCCGCCGCCGTCGTGCCGGTCGCGGGTGCGGTGGTCAAGCCGACGATCGCGGACGCGAACATTGCCGCGTCGAACCCGGTAAGCGTGCGGGTGACGACCGACGGAACGGGGTCGATTTCCAACCTGGCCGTCACGTTGTTTTTCAAGGCGGCATTGCGTTCGTAAACGGGCAAGGAACGGGCGGCATACCGATCAGCAGGGGGGCAGGCATGGCCGATTATTATGTCAATGGGGTTTCGGGTGACGACAATCACAACGGTACGAGCGCGGCCTTGGCGTTCAAAACGATTCATCAGGCCTTGTGCCACGTGGCCCCGGGAGACAACGTCTACATCAAGGATACTGGCCCCTACACGGCCGCCGCCCGGCACAGCGCGATCCCCGTGTTTACCGGCGGGTCGTGGAACCCGACGACCCGGCGGGTGACCAAGGCCGGTCAGTTCGTCGATTATTCGTACCAAAGCGGTGATCGGATCTGGCTGGCCTCGGCGTCGATCGGTAATGGGGGCTGGTATCCGGTGGCCGCGGTCATCGACGACGACACGCTCCTGCTGGCGGACAACAGCCTTTATCCGGGCGGCGCGCTGTCGGATATACACAACGACTGCACCACGGCGATGGCCGCTTTATGTATCGCCGGGTCATCCGACGCTTGGATCCGGATCAAGGGCTACGGTTCCTCGGTCGAGGATGCCGGGATCGTTACCTTGGACAGTTCCGATGTTTTCGAGCACGGGTTCGTCGGGTTGAGCGGCAACAATTATTACCGGATCGAGAATATCGCGGTCCGGAATACTCTGGACACCTGTTGGCAATGGGCGTCCGGCGATTATGTGTCGTTCAGGCGCTGCGCGGCGGTTAATTCAAACGGCAATAACGGGTGGCGTGGTCGGGACCGATGCACGTGGCGGGATTGCACGGCCGAGCATCACGGCACGGGGATCTTGGGAGTGAATTACAACCAGGTCGTCGGCTGCGCGATTTCGGATTGCGCATCGGTCGGCATCAGTCTGACCATGTTCAGCGGGGCTGTCGGCTGCACCGTCCACGACTGCCCGACGGGGATCTATCTGTTTTCCCACGGGGCGGTAGCCTTCTGCACAGTCTTCAACTGTTCATCGGTCGGTGTTCGTCAGGCTACGATATCCAGCTCCCATATCTCCGTCATCAATTGCACCATCGATGGCGGAGGCCTGATTGGCTCGGTGGGCGTGCAGTGTCATGCCATGGCCGCCGGTGTCATTAATTGTATCCTGCACAACTGCGCGACCTGCCTGAAGGCCCCGACCGCTTTCGGGGATTTGCTCGTCACCCGGCATAATATGTACAACCCTTCTTCGGGGGGGACGGCGGTGGAGGGTTTCGCGCTCGGGGAAGGTTCGGTGGTCGGCATTGATCCACGGTTCGTGGATGAGGCCGGTCACGATTATCGACTCCGCTGGGATTCGCCGGCGCGGGCGGCCGGCTGGCCGGCATATCTGGACATGGGCGCGCAACAGCGCAAGGAAAATTCCCGGGGACGTGGAATCCTCACCGGAGGAGAAATGTAGAGAGAGTGGTCAGTAATCAGTAATCAGTAGTCAGTAGTCAGCGTTCAGCCGTCAGCAGTCAGTGCCGGGGATGGCCACTGGCCACTGAACACTGAACACTGAACACTGAATGCTGAATGCTGAAAGCTGATAGCTGATAGCTGACTACTACGGAGGTTTATGTATGGGTTTTGGCGGGATCAATGTTCGAGAGTCGGGCGATCGGGTGGTGTTTCGAGCGTTTCTGCTGGACGGCGACGGCCAGCCGGTTATTGGCGGCGAGACACTGCTTTACCTATACGAGCTGCAAGGTGACGGATCCTTGAAATCGTACGATTTCAGCGATCATACGTTCAAAGCGGGGGAAGTGGTCGAGGAGACGACGGCACTGACGCATCAGGCCGGCAACGGGGGGTTGACCGATACGGGTTTGTGGACCGCGGTGCTGACGATTACGACGGGTTTGACTCGCGGGTGCGTTTATCTGGCCCTGGTGAAAAATACGCTGGCTCATCCGGCCGTCCAGGCCCGCGAATTTCAATACGGCAACGGCGAGGGCGATATGGACAGCAACGAATTGCATCTGGTCAAGGCCGCCCTGGTGAACAAGCGGGAGCATACTATCGATACCGGCGTGAACGTCATCAAGGACGACGACGGCGTGACCACGCTACGAACGTTGACACCCTACGAAAGCGACGGTGTCGTCACCATCACGCCGAGTTGAAGGGAAGAAGTTTGCAAAGGTATATTATGACGAATGATCTGCTTCAATACTGGCTGAGGCATTACGATCCGATCCATCGCGGTTGGACGCCGAAGGGTATCGCCAACGGGCTTTGTTCCACGGAGGGGTTTTTCTTTCCGCGTATCGCCGGGGGGTACAATTTGTTCCGAGCCGTTGGTCGCGTCCCGGCGGACTGCGATCCGATCGTCGGGGCGGCCGGTCACGATGCGGTGACGATCCGGACTTTTCCGTGGATTCGTCATGCGGCCTCGACGGTGTATATGTGGCGGCTGGCGGCGATCGGCGGAGGCGGGGTGGGAAATTGTACGGATGAGGCGAGTACGACGACCGCCTTCGATGAGGCCGGTCGGTGGGTCGGATGCCGCCCGAACGCTCCGGCGGATTTACGGGTGACGGCCTTGAGCGGGGGCCGATTTCTATTGCGTTGGACATATACGGAGGAAGGCCAGCAGGTCGAGCCGTTGATCTTCCATATATATCATGACGGCGGTCGTGGAACGATGGATTATGAAACCCCGGTCGGCGTCGTCGATTACCGACGGCGGCAATGGCATTATGCCTTCACCACCGCCGGATTCGATCACGATACGCGGGTGCGGTGGGCGGTGCGGGCGGTTTCCGCGTCGGGGGTCGAGGAGCGGAACGTGTTGACCGTTGCCGGCCGTGCCGAACGGCAAGCCCCGCCGATCAATCCGCCGGTCATGTTGAGCCTTGTGGCAAGTGAGGGCCGGGTATGATCCGCGACATGGATAAGTTGTTGGGCGAGCAGGCGGCGATTCTGTCCGCGTATCGTGAGCAGCGGGCGGCGCGGGTGGAGGTGGCCGTGCTGCCGCGGCCGGGCGGATCGATCGCGCTGTGCATCTACGGACGCGTTTCCGCGGTGGTCGGGGCGGATGCCGACTACGGGCCGCACTTGTTGGTCGTGCGTCAGCAGTGGAGCGGGGCGCCGCCGACCGTCGCGGACGCCTCCGAATCCGCCACGCGTTGTTATCCAACCCCCAACCGCGCGGTTAGCGATTACGCAGTGAATGAATACGTGCGTATGGCGGTCACGCACGGGGCGATGGTGGCGGAAAAACTGCCCTGAGGGTTATACGTTGAAGCGGAAGGTAATAATATCCCCATCCTGCACGATATAGCTTTTACCTTCGAGACGGACTTTTCCGGCCGCCTTGGCCGCCTTCATATCACCGGCGGCTTTCAAATCCTCGAAGGCCACGGTCTCGGCCCGGATAAACCCGCGGGCTATATCGGAGTGAATTTTTCCGGCAGCATCGACCGCTGTTGATTCCCGGGGGATCGACCAGGCGCGGGCCTCGTCGTCGCCGCCGGCGGTCAGAAAAGAGACCAGCCCGACCGCGTCGTAACAGGCCCGGATCAACCGGTCGCGGGCCGGGTCGGTGACGCCCAGGTCCGCCAAAAAGGCCGTTCGGTCCGCCGGATCAAGTTCCGCGATCTGCTCTTCCATATCCGCGCACAAGGCAATCGTCGCCCGGGCATGGGGACAAGCGAATGGCGGCTGCTCGGCCGCTCGGTCGGCATCCACATTGATGACCGCGACCAGCGGCATCTCGGTCAGGAAGGCAAAGCTGGACAGCATTTTGCCTTCCTCCTCGCTTTTAATCGCCGAGGTGATGGGTTGCTCGTTTTCGAGGGCGGCCTGGCACCGCTGCATCAGTTCCAGTTCGCGTTTTTCCTGCTCGTGGGTTTTGGTGGGTTTTTTGAGCGATTTTTCCAGCCGTTCGATGCGGGTGGCCACCGTCTCCAGATCGCAGAAAATCAACTCCGCCATCAGCTCGTCGAGGTCCGCCCTGGCGTCCACCCGGTTGCGGTAGGCCGGCACGGCCGGGTTATCGAACGCGCGGACGACGGCGACCAGAGCATCGCACTTGCGGATCGAGGGCAGCGACTTGCGGAATTCGGTCTGCTGCTGGGCGGTTTCGTGCGAAAAGCCCGGTACGTCGAGGCAGTCGATGGTGGCCTCCACCTTCTTTTTGGGCTTGTAGTGGGCAAATAGCCAGTCCAGCCGGGTGTCGGGCACCTTGATGACCGCCAGATGCTCGCCCATTCCCGGATGGTTGACCGGTGTACTGCCTGTTGCCGCCCGAAACAGCGTTGATTTGCCGCTGAGCGGCGGACCGATAAAAGCGACTTTCATAGAAGCTCGATTCTTTAAAAAACGAAGATATTCCTATCCACTATGCCGATTGTAAACCCTGGCTACGTCCGGTCAACGCCGGTTTTTCCAGCGTTATTTATCAACCCTCCTGGACGTAGTTGACCGGGTTGGTGTTTATCGGTTACTTTCGCGGGATGGAAATGACTGCCATGATGGATTGTGTGCCGCTAAGCTTCCAGGAGAAGACCCGGCTGGTTCTGGCCTGCGTGGTGGCGGTACTGGTTCTGGATACTGTCGGCTGGCATGCTGCCGGTCCGGTGGATCCAGATATGGCCGTGACCCTTGTTCTGCGCGAGTCCGGGATGATGTCCGCCTGGATTATCGTGGGGTTGCTGGTTGCGGTTAGTTCGGCCGTGGGGACCGCAATCGCCGGCCGCCGTCTTCCCGAGGCGGGTCTGTTCGCCGCTGGTGTCGGCCTAATCGGCCTGGCCTTGCGCGGTGGGGGCATGCAGGTTTTGCTGGGTTACTATCCGGCCGACAGCGAGGCCGCCCGTTCGACCCTGATGCGTCATCTTGTCATGGATAGCCTGCTCTGGGCTGCGGTACTGTTTGGGGCATGGTTTGTCTCCTGGACCGTTTGGCGCTGGCTGTGGGCCGGAAGCCTGGTAAATAGCGTCGGCTCGGATAATGGTTCCTTGACTTCCGTTACGGCCGGTGGAGGTTCTTTGTCGGGCAAGCCGACCGTCGCGACCGTGGATCAAGCCTCGCCTTGGTCGGGCTGGCCGGCGTTGCTGGTCACCGCGATGGTTGGGGCGATCTTTATCTGGTTGACCATTGCTCGTTCTCCGGTTGCCGCCATTGCTCGCGGACAAGTAATTGCATCGGTGGCCGGTGGCTTGTTTTTCGGGGCCATGACCGCACGTTATTTTACCGGTATCAACCAGTCGCATTGGTATGTTCTGGCCGCTCTGGCCGTGGCGTTAATCGGGTATCTTCTGGGTTACCTTCGAGCCGACATGGCCTGGGCCACGAATTACAAGTATTATACCCAATTGGCCACTACCCCTCCGCACGAGTTGGTACGGCCATTACCGATCGAGTACCTGGGTGTAGGTGTGGCCGGTGCCCTGTTGGGCTTCTGGGCCAGCGCGAAAGTCGAGCAAGCGGTCGAGTCAACGCAAGTGTAAAGGCTGAGCCAGGAGAGTATGAGTCATGGCCGGCGCGATTAGCGAGGAAGAAGTTCGCCATATCAGCATGTTGGCCCGGTTAAAGCCTTCCGACGAGGAGGTTCACCGGTTCAGTGAGCAATTGTCGGCCATTCTGGCCTATATGGAACAACTAAACGAGGTGGATACGACCGACGTGCCGCCCACCGCGCACGCTCTTCCGGTACACAATGTTTTTCGCGACGATCGGCCGGGTTCCTCGCTTTCGCCGGACCAGGCTTTAGCCAACGCCCCGCAACGTGACGACAACTTCTTTGCCGTGCCCAAGGTTCTTGAACAGGATAGCGTATAGGATGAGTACTTCCACGCTGATAGGAATTCGCGACGCGATACGTTCAGGCCGGAGCAGCGCGCGGGATAGTGTTGACCGTTCTTTGGAGCAGATCGCGAGGTATGAGCCGCTGCTGCATACCCTGGTCGAGTATGACGGCGAACGAGCCTTGCAGCAGGCCGATGAAATCGATGCCCGTCTGGCCCGCGGCGAATCGGTCGGCGAACTGGCCGGCGTGCCAGTGCTCTTGAAGAATAATATCTGTACATCGTGGGGCCGGACTACCTGTTCCAGTCGAATATTGGAAAACTTTCGGGCGCCCTATGATGCACATGTAGTGGAAAAACTTCATGCGGCCGGCGCGATCATTCTGGGTAAGACCAACCTTGACGAATTTGCCATGGGCTCCAGTACGGAAACCAGCGCCTTTGGGGCGACTCGTAATCCGTGGAATCTGGATTGTGTCCCAGGCGGCAGTTCTGGAGGATCGGCCGCTGCGGTGGCCGCCGATCTGGTGCCAGCGAGTCTGGGCTCGGATACCGGCGGGTCCATCCGCCAGCCGAGCTCTTTCTGCGGCGTTACCGGTATAAAGCCTACGTACGGCCGCGTCTCGCGATACGGGTTGGTTGCGTACGGAAGCAGTCTGGACCAGATCGGACCTATTACCCGTGATATTCCGGACTTGGCCTTGTTGCT
>JAAYCU010000056.1 GCA_012729595.1 Phycisphaerales bacterium | reverse complement strand
GCAAGGTGATTTCCGGGCCTTTCTATGCACGGCGACCGGTTACGGGACGGTGGGAGTCAAGGATGGGCAACCCTTTATCGAGGTCAAGTCGGGCCGTATTGACGTGGCGAAGACCGAATATACTCCGCATGCCTGAGAGTTGTCATTCGTGTTTGCGGATTATTTCGCCGCCGAAGCTTGTTCGATTAGCGGTCGCAGCTCAACTGAGGCACCGCCTTTGGCTTTGGACTCGTCCGCGGCGGACATGAAGGCGAATAGTTCAATGGTTTCCGCGGGGGCAATGGGGGGGCGTCCGGTTTGGAAGAATTTTACAATTTCTCGTAGCAGACCGTCATAGTTGTCCGGCTGGCCGTGATATACATCCTCGCTTCCGAAGGCTATGAAACCTGCTTTCAAGCTTTGGCCGGGAGCTGGGCTGCTCCCCCCACGAAATATGCCCAAGCGGCCGTCTTTCCATGTGCCCACGATGACGTCAGTGCCATCGCTGTATGTTCTGGTTACTGAAACGCAGCCGGGCCCCATCAGTGTATAGAGTGCTTCGGCCGTGTGAATCCCGTACCAGTATAGGTCGGGATGGTGGGGTTCGCGGTGGCAGGGGCCATAGGTGATTCCACCGAGAATCGTGCCGATCTTCCCGCTTGTAGCTTCCAGCATGTTTTTCGAATAGCGAAAACTCGACGAGGACCAGCAAGGAATGCCCCCCTCTTTTGCCAGTCGGAATATTTCTATTACATCGGGCAGACTGGCGGCCATCGGCTTGTCGATGAATACCGGCTTGCGGGCGGCAAATACTATTTTTGCATATTCCAGATGCGGACGGCCGTCTACGCTGGTGATCAAGACCCCGTCAACTTTGGAGCATAGCTCTTCGACGTTGGCGACGATTTCCACCCCGTGCTTCTCACGTAGCTCGTTCGTGTAACCCTCTACTCGAGAGATGGACGACTCAATATCCGGGGAACCGCCCGGAAAGCCGGCAACGACTCGACACCCGCTTGCGTTTTGCGGATCATGGAGCCACTCAGTGAAGCGTATTACATGCGAAGTATCCAGCCCTACCATACCCAGGCGAAAGACCGGACTGTTCTGCTCGTCCGCAAGGAGTATGTTGGTACCCATGAAGCCGATTGTCATGAACGACAATGCAACGGCGAAGACGAAACGTGACATAGTGCATCCCTTTCAACAAGCAATCTCGGAGGGAGACCGTCCAAATAACTCACCTGAGTATACTATCCCCAATCATACCAGGCCGCAATGCTGTATTCCGTTCGCCATGCGGGGGAGTTTCATGTATGGTTATCATGTTCGCTTATAGGGAGGAACCGATGTAATGCATGCCAAGCAGCGAGGATTGATCGGGGTTGGGGGGGTGTTGTTCTCGCTATTCTGCACGGCCTGCTCGCCGATCGAAGTCGGCATGATTGAACAAGATAGATTCGCCACTATTTCCCATCGCCAGTTGCCGGGGAACCGTATCGGTTATCGGTTCCACGAGCATGAGCCGATCATATACGGCCCGGTCCCGAGCGATTTGGTCGAGGCCGGGATAGAGCCGACCGAGGTTGACCGGCTCGAACAAGTGTATTCCACCCGGCCGAAAGTTGTTCGTTATGTGGTAGATCTTTCCCATCAAGAGGGGTGGGCGCCGCAGCAATGGACCTTTTATTTAGCCCCCACCCGGGATGGCGTTGATCTTCTGCTGATTATTGAAACACAGGCAACTGGTCTGAACAACTATTACGGCATTCAGCAGTGCTTTCGCCTGACCGGTGAGACCAACGCGGCGTGGCGACATGCCGTTGCCCTGACGCCGGCGTTTAGCGAATTCGATTTGTGGGCAGAGGAAGCAAAAAACAACGCTCCCAGAACCAGTCTGAGTTACGTGTTGCGTACCGATGTCTGGGAGCCCTTGCCGCCGAAGCATGAAACCGTCGGGGCACGCACGCCTCACGGCGTTGAAATCGATAGTATGATGACCGGCGGGCGCTTGGAAAAAATGCCTTTGGTAGGCCCGTATAACGCGGAAATGGGCGCATCTATCGACTCCGGCCTGGTCAGTAGGGTCAACCGTGAAAAGACTTGGGTCTGTGGCATATACTGGGAACGGACCTCGCATGTTACAAATCATCATCCAGCCGATTGTTTACACAGTATCGTGAATATCGGCGGACTACCACCGTACGGGAAACGCGCTATTCGCGGAAAAATCTACTGGTTCAGCGGAAGCCTTGACGATCTGATCCGGCGTTGGAAACGGGATTTTTCAGGGGTTCCTTATTAGGTCGTACTGGCCGCAACAGTCGAGACAGCCTGACAATGCATGATTTTGCCCGGTAGCGTTTTATGCATATATGCAGACCAGTATTCTCCGGCCGCTTTCGAAGATAATCGCAAGGCCTGACGCTGTCGGTTAAAGTTGATCGGTGTTAACGCAATCGCGATTGTCACATTTTCTTGGAACCTGGGGCGTTTGTTGGCGTCTAATTGAGCGTGGTTTCAATACAGGAGAATCCAGCATGTTTTCGACAAACGGTATATTGACAGTTTTGGGAATGATCGGGCTCCTGGCGACAACATTGATGGCCGTCGAAATATCTAACTCTGGTGTAGATCGACTTTTACAGGGCACTTCCAGAGGTCACGAAACGGCTCATGCCGGCAATCGATTTGCGTTGGAGCTTTATGCGAAACTGAAGGCCGGTGATAGCAACATATTTTACTCTCCCTACAGCATATCGACCGCATTGGCCATGACCTGGGCCGGTGCCCGGGGGGCGACTGCCGAGCAGATGGCCGGCGTACTTCATTTCGAGCGGGCCGCAGAGGAGATCCACGCCGACTTCAAGCGCCTGATCGAAGCCCAGAACGAAGCGGGCCAAAAGGGCGACTACGAACTGTCCGTGGCCAACGCGCTATGGGGGCAGAAGGGCTACGGGTTTCTCAAGGAGTATCTGGAACTCGTGGAAAACAGCTACCACGCCGCCCTGCGGGAAGTGGATTTCGACCGGGCCGCCGAGGAGGCCCGGAAAACTGTAAATAAATGGGTCGAGGATAAGACCAAGGAGAAAATAAAGGATTTGCTTCAGCCTGGAACTATCGAGCGAGGAACCACGCTTATATTGACTAACGCGATTTATTTCAAAGGTCAGTGGCTCATGCCGTTCCAGGAAGCAAGGACCAAGAATGAGCCGTTTGCGCTGTCTGATGGTACGAAAATCGACGTTCCCATGATGAACCAGGCAGATCGTTTTGGCTATACCGAGGATGATCAAGTACAGGTGCTGGAATTGCCTTACGTCGGGGAAGGTTTATCGATGGTCATCATACTGCCCAGGCAAAAGGGAGGCATCGGCGATATCGAGAGCATGTTAACGATCAGCAAACTTGATGACTGGTTGGGTACATTGCGTAAACGAAATGTGGTTGCGACCATCCCCAAATTCACAATGACTTGCGAGTTCAGCCTCGGCGACGTTCTTCAAGCCATGGGCATGCCCCTCGCGTTCAGCGGAGCGGCTGACTTTTCGGGTATGACCGGCAATAAAGATCTTTTCATCGCGGCGGTTATCCATAAAGCTTTTGTCGAGGTTAACGAGGAGGGTACCGAGGCGGCGGCAGCTACTGCGGTGAACATGGTGCGATCGGCCATGATCGTGAAGCCTGACCCGGTGTTTCGCGCGGATCATCCGTTCGTATTCATGATTCGAGATGCCCATAGTGGGGCGATCCTGTTCGTCGGCCGGGTGATGAATCCAAAGACGGCATAGACATTCCCCAAATACTGACCCTCGATTCGTGGGGGTGGTCTTTGCATTGGCGTAATTGACAAACGATTCGCGGATTATCCCATGAGTACCCGTTTAATAGTTCGGGTAGCCCTGCCAATTATGCCGTGCGGGACAGCCTTGCCAGTAGTGATGTTGGGACAAATGGTTAGGGCCGGTATTTCTGAAAGAATTCCAGTTCCAATCTTTGATTATTCATGCTCGATAGTCGGCTTCAGCATTAACAGAGAGCGATGCCTGGTACGCAGGAACGCGACGTAGGGATCAGGTGCCTTTCAATAATAACTTCCACAATCGCTTTCAATTGAGCGGCCCCGAGTTATAATGGCGTGGTCTACAAGCCCGGAACGTTGCGTAGCGGTATGTCTATATAAGAAAGGAACCAGAAAGATGGCTTCGTTGGATAAGAGTAAATTGCGGACTCCCAAGCTTATGAAGGTCGGCCGGAAGGAAGCGATCATGATCGCCAACGGCGACGAGCGGCGTTCGGCGAACTTGGTTTGCTGGCCGGGGCAGGTCGAGATGGAAAAACAGTTGACTGCCGCCTTCGAGGAACTCGGCTGGAAGCTGACCCGTGCTCATCGGTATGACCCAGAGATGCAGCATGGGTTCATTGAGAGCCAGGCCCAGGGCGACGAGATATTTGACCGGATACCCAAGGATTGCGTTCTTGTAGTGGCGGAGTCCGTCTGGCAGTACAGCAACATGGTGGCCTATCGGCTCTGGGAGCACCGCGGCCCCATTCTGATCGCCTCAAACTTCGATGGGGCCGCCCCCGGTCTGGTCGGGGCCTTGGGGCTGGAGGCCTGTCTGACCAAGCATAAATACGCCAGGAACCAGAAGGGACACTCCATGATCTGGAGCTCGGAAGAATTTTTGGACAAGGCGTCCAAGAAAAACCTTGCAGCGTTCCTTCGGACCGGCAAGATCAAATACAATATCCGCCACGCCAAAAAACTCGAGAATATCTCACCCGGAAAATACAAAAAAGCCGTGGATTTCGGTAAGGCCCTGGGCCAGTATCTTCAGGTAAAAAGAGCTCGGCTTGGGGTATTCGATCCGTTATGCATGGGGATGCTGAACGCAGCCTTTGACGAAGAGGTCATGGTCAATACAGGAATCTCCATTCGTCGCCTGAACCAATCCGACCTTTACGCGGAAATGCAGACCATTCCGAAGGACCGCGGTCTGGTCCATATTCGCAAGCTGGAGAAGTGGGGCATGAAGGTTGATCGTGGAGCCGACTTCGCCACTAAGGTTACCGATGATCAATTGGCCGAGCAGGGGCAGATGTACGAAGCGATATTGCGTTTCGCCAAGCGGGAAGGCCTGGCCTGCGTAGGGATTCCCTATCAACTCGGCCTGGCACGGCTTTGCGCGGCCTCCGATCTGCCCGAGGCCATGCTCAACAGCACGCAGCGCCCGCCGGTCGAATACGAGGGCGAGGTTCTCTTTCCCGGCGAGCCGGTCATGTGCGCTAACGAGGCCGATATGGGTTGCGGCGTCGATCAGATTATGAGCAAAATGGTTCTGCAGGGTATGGGTATCAGTCCGGAAACCACCCAGCACGACGTGCGTTGGGGCGAACGCTATGCCGGACGGTATGACGGCAAGAAAGTGGACATCGATGCCTTTGTATGGGTGTTCGAGCTTTCGGGTAATACTCCGGCCGAGCATGTCCGCGGCGGATGGAAAGGGGTTACCGCCGTACGGCAGCCGCACATGTATTTCCATAAGGGCGGGGCTGCCACCAAATGTATCTGCAAGGCCGGTGAAATCGTCTGGAGCCGCGTCTACGTGGATCAGGGTGTGTTGAGCATGGACCTCGGCCGCGGTGGCGTGGTCGATTTGCCTGATGAAGAAACCGAGCGGCGTTGGAAAGCCACTACCGAGGAATGGCCGATCGCCCATACGATTCTTTACGGAGTCTCCCGCGATGCCCTGATGGCCAAGCATAAATCCAACCATATCACCATTCATTACGCCCCGAACGCCGAGACGGCCACCCAGGCCATGTTCGCCAAGGCGGGAATGGCCAAGGCCATGGGTATGAAGGTGTATGTCTGCGGTAACTATGCTGTGGCCGATAGCGTGGAAAGTAAACTTGCCAAGGGAAAGCCGATTATCGAAAAGTGAATCGGATGATCAGGGCGTCCCTAAGGGCCCTAAGTCCGGCGTCGGTAACCATATAGCTAGGCAATGGCCTATTGCGCATTGGTCCCGAATTTCGGGGGCGATACGTCGCGCGTTCCGATAGCCGGCGGGTGTATATTTAACCTGCTTGGCTTGAGTCCGAGGTGGCAATCTCTTTCCAACCCTCTGGCCAGTGGGACCGGGGAGCTGAAGGGATGAAGGTTGTGGAGATATTCTCGGCGGGGGGGCTGATCGCCCGTCGGCTGGAGCGTTACGAGGCGCGGCCACAGCAGTTGGAGATGGCCGCCGCCGTCGAGCGGGCCTTCGGCCAACCGCGGCATCTGCTGGTCGAGGCCGGTACCGGGGTGGGCAAGAGCTTCGCCTATCTGGTGCCGGCCATTCAGCGGGCCGTCCACGCCAAGGAACGGGTGCTCATCAGCACGCATACCATCGCCCTGCAGGAGCAATTGATCGATCGGGACATTCCCTTCCTGGCAGCCGTCTTGCCGGACGAGTTTTCGGCCGTCCTGATCAAGGGGCGGCACAACTACCTGTGCATCCGGCGGCTGCGCCAGGTGAGCGAACGGCAGAAGACGCTATTCGCCGGTCAGGAGCAATACGACGAACTGTGGCGGATCGAGGACTGGGCGTACAAAACCACCGAGGGGTCGCTGAGCGAGCTTTTGCCGGCCCCGGACCCGGCGGTCTGGGAAACGGTACGCAGCGAGCACGGCAACTGTCTGGGGCGCAAATGCGCGTACCAAGAACAATGCTTCTATCAGCGGGCCCATCGGCGGGCCCGGAACGCGCAGATTCTGGTGGTCAACCATGCCTTGCTGTTGTCGGACCTGGTCCTGCGCCGGGAAGGCAGCGCCCTACTGCCCGACTATCAACTCGTGGTGATCGACGAGGCCCACAGTTTCGAGAACGTGGCCGCGGACCATTTCGGCCGGCGGGTTTCCGAGGGCCAGGTGCGTTATCTGCTGAACGGTCTGTATAACGAGCGTACCGGCCGGGGTCTGCTGCTCGGTTACGAGGATCAGAAAGCGATCAAGGCGGTGGGCGCGGCCCGCAACGCCTCCCGGAACTTCTGGAAGCGGCTGCTTGAATGGCATCGGCGACACGGACGGCCGAACGGACGCATCACCGAGCGGGTGCCCGTATCGAACCCGCTGAGCGACGCCCTGAACGAGCTGAAGGCGTGCTTGCGGGCGATGGGCAAGAAGGTCAAGACCGAGGAGGAGGCCTACGAGCTCAAGAGTTTTCAGGAGCGGGCGGGCGTGCTGGCCGTCGAGCTGCGCAAGCTGCTGGAACAGGAGCAGAGCGAGGTCGTCCGCTGGCTGGAGGTCGAGAACGGTCCGCGCGGCCAGATCGCCCTGTGCGAGGCGCCGGTCATGGTCGGCGACGAACTGCGGACGGCGTTGTTCGACGAAGTGAACAGCGCGGTATTGACCAGCGCGACGTTGTCGGTCGGCGGCCGGCAGGGGTTCGCGTACATCCGGGCCCGGCTGGGACTGGAGGAGGCGGACGAACTGCTGCTGGGCTCACCGTTCGATTATGCCCGACAGGCGGAGTTGCATATCGAGGCCGGCATGCCCGACCCGAGCGACAGCGCGGCTTTTCTGGCGGCGGCAACCGAGGCGATTGAACGGCATGTGACGGAAACCGTCGGGCGGGCGTTCGTGTTGTTTACCAGTTACGAGATGATGCGGCAGGTGGCCGAGCGGCTGCGCGATCGGCTGGAGCGAGCGGCGTTGGGTTTGATGGTCCAGGGCGAGGGCGTGCCGCGGTCGCTGATGCTCGAACGGTTCCGCGGGACGGCCGTCTTGGGCGAGGATCGGCATCGCGGCTGGGTGCTGTTCGGCACGGACAGCTTCTGGCAGGGTGTGGATGTCCCGGGCAAGGCCTTGATCAACGTGATCATCGTGAAGCTGCCCTTCGCGGTGCCCGACCGTCCGCTGATCGAGGCCCGGGTGGAACATATCCGGGCGGCCGGGGCCAATCCGTTCATGGATTACCAGGTGCCCGAGGCCATCCTGAAATTCAAGCAGGGTTTCGGGCGTCTGATCCGGACGGCCACCGACCGGGGACGCGTGGTTGTACTCGACCCGCGGATCAAGACCAAACGTTACGGGCGAATGTTTCTCGACGCGGTCCCCCCTTGCCGGGTGGTGACGCACGAAAGCCGGGGTTGCCACGGAGCAACATAAGACTGGGTAGGAATATAGATAAGAGATGATCCATTAACGGGATATAAGATCAGGGGCTGGTATGAATCAGGCCCCTGCGGTTCCGGCTGTGAGTAATAAGGCCGGTGTCGCCCGAGTGCAGTAACCAGAGTTTGCGACGAAGAGGGAAATATGCGTATTCGATCAGGTCGTTGCCATAGGGCACCCGGTCGAATTTGGGTGATTTCGGATCTGGGCCGACGCTCCAGACGGTATAGATAACCGGGCTTTTATCTCGTTCATTGTAGAAATCTGTGTAATCCGCCTTCGGTTCGGCGCGACAGTTGGGATAATCGTCGGGCACGAACAAGTAAGACCCTTTTGGCATGTAGCCGGTCCCCTCGTTAAGGAATAGGCCGCCTGGCGCACGATATTTATAGGTAGAGTCCGGGTCGAAGACATCCGGCATATCTGCCTGAGGGGCGATTCCTTTCTTTTTTGGTAGCCAGCGGTTCTTGACCAGTTCGATGGGTAATTGGTGTGAAACCCAGGTACTACAGCTTTCTCGGGTAGGAGGTACTTGGTCCTTGTTTGTAAGAGCATAGCCATCAAGCGCCATAGTAATCTGGCGGAGGTCATGGTGGGCTACAACGATGCGGGCCTGCCTACGGGCCTTGTGCAGGGAGGGAAGTAACAGAGCCAGGAGCAAAGCGACGATGGCGACCACGACCAGCACCTCTATTAAAGTGAAGCCGACTGGCCGTTGGCGTAAATATGAATAAAGGTGCAACGGCCGACACGGGGGTCGGCCGTTGCGCACCTGAAAATCACTTCCTGTTTGGGAATGCGCATTCATGGCATTCAGTCAAACAAATGCGTCTTAACCTTGCTCAAGTCCTGTATATTAATAGTTCCATCGACGAGAACATCGCAAGTAAAGTTCGAGAACGTTACCGGCGCGAACAATTGACTTTTAACGGCGGACAAATCGAGGATATTGACCGCGCTATCGCCGTTAACGTTACCTGTATGCACCTTGACGGTTAATTCGGTGTCGCCGCTCAGCGGGTTGTCAATCAGGTCCGTGATTCCGCTGATGGTGATGGTCAACAGTGAGGGCGTGGGAATATCGGCGAGTACCAGACGCATTTCGGCCCCGTCCATCGCAGCGTCAACCAGCGTGCCGACCGAAAGGGCTATTTCGGTGTCGTCAAGTTGCCCGTCGGTGGCCTGTACGGCTTTGCTGAAAGTAAGGATGATCTCGGTCGGTCCGCCGACACGTGGCTCGATAGCGGGCGTACCGCTGAGGGGCAAGTCCAGATCGAATACTCCCGCCTGGCCGTGGATTTTCCGGGAAACCGCGCTGAGCAGAATCGGGTCGGTATTATGGTCCACGATATCCGCCATCCGCATTACCCACACCTGGTATCCGGTGGTGAAATCATTTGACGGGGATTCCTGGTTGAAGATGCCCAGGACATCAAAGCTGCCTGCCGGCGGATCGTAATCGTTGAAATCGCCCATAACGGAAAGTTTCATGGGCAGGGTGGCCGTTCCATCGCTGATGCTCAGCATCGCATTGGCGCCCCAGGTGCCTCCGACGATCTGCACGTCATTGATGCGGACCCAGGTGGCTTGGTAATACTCTCCGCCAGTCAACCGCGTGGAATCAAAAAATACGGCGTCGGCCAGGCTGGGTATCACCGCCGGTCCCGGTCGCCCCACACCGGCCTCGATAAGGATCACGTCAAAATCGTTGGCCGGATCCTTGCTGTGGGCTTCGTTAATGTTGGTTTTGCCCTGATGGAAAAGCCCGGGGATGCGAGCCCGTACTTCGACAAGATCGCCTTGGCGGAAGTGGTGCCCGGTGAGCGGATCATAGTTCACCCGAGACATTTCGGCTTCCCATTCCGCATTGGTATATCGCAGAGGCAAGGGGGCGATGGGCGGTGTTTGACCCATCCAGCAGGCTGTTCCGCCCCAATCATCGGGTTCCACCGCCTGTATGATAATCTGCCACTGTCCGCCAACGACTCCCGGCGCCCCAGCCGACATGTTAAGCATATCTTCCGGATTATTCAGAATAATGCCCTTCATGCGTATGGGCGGGGAAGGTAGAAACGTGCCGGCCCCAGTGACATCCACGGCCTGATAGGCCGCATGGGCGGTATAGGGTAGGGTTTCCCAGTCGGGATCGTCAGCAAAAGCCAAAGAGCCCGACAAGATAATCCCCCAAACCATAACGGTGCCTAACCAAGGATTTTGATGCATGACATTTCCTCCTTAAGAATACAAGAAACACTCGCCGTCGTTATTACGTATTACATATTAGTAATAATTTAATAGGATAACTCTATTTCGTGGAAATTCAAGAGGGAAAACGGGAGGGAATAATATTTCTCTGGCCGAGGGGGCTATTTGAGGTCGATCCCGGTGCTGGCCATGGCCAGTTCGGCGTGCAGGACGCCCTTCTGCTGCCGCAGGCGGTCGGCCAAGTGTTCGATTTCCCGGGCCTTGGCCTTAAGCAGGATGACTTCCGCGCAGAGGTGTTCGTCCAGATGCACATGGGTAGTGGCCAGCACGGCCCCGTGATGGTGATGTTGGAGATCGATCAGTTTTTCGCTGAGATTGCGGGCATGGTGGTCGTAGACCAGGGTGACGGTGCCGACGACCGTCTCGTTGGCCTGCCACTGGCGTTTAACCAGGTGGGCACGGATCAGGTCGCGGACGAATTCGGAGCGGTTTCCGTATCCGCTGGTCTGGACCATTTTTTCAAGACGTTCATAAAGCGACTTCTCAATCGAGAGGCTGAGGCGAACGAGTTGGGTCATGATTGGGAACCTCAAAAATACTGGGGGCAAGCATATGCATTAGATTGTCGTCGAACAAGAGAATCAATTACTTTTTTCCTTTCGCCCGTTGTGTGGCGAAAAAGCGGCTGAGCAGATCAGCGCAGGAATCGGCCAGAACCCCATGGGTCACGTTAACCCGATGATTCAGCCGCCCGTCCTCTACCACGTTGTATACCGAACCGCAGGCCCCAGCCTTCGGATCGAACGCACCGAAGACCAGTCTCTCGATGCGGGCCAGTACAATGGCCCCCGCGCACATTACGCAGGGTTCCAACGTTACGTAAAGGGTACAGCCTTCCAGCCGCCAGGAACCCATGGCTGTCGCCGCCGCGGTCAAGGCAATCATTTCAGCATGGGCCGTCGGATCCTGCAATAGTTCCCGCTGATTATGCCCACGACCGATGATTGAGCCACGACGCGCAACCACCGCTCCAACCGGTACATCCTCGCTTTCGAGGGCCTCCTGGGCCTCGGCAATCGCCTGGCGAATCATGCTTTCATCTAAGGGCCAATCATGAATTCCGGTAAGGCTCATCGTTACCGCCATGGTTAAGCTGGATATAGCCCGTTTAAGTTAGCGGGCCAGGTTCTCGATGTCCGCGACGATCGCCGCGATTCGGCCGGTTGCCTCCGCCTGGGCTTTTTCCAGGTCGTCGCCGGGGGCCCGGGTGAGAATGTAAAACTTAATCTTCGGCTCCGTCCCGCTCGGGCGGGCGATAACCCGAGTGCCGTCGGCCAAGGTGAACATCATCACATTACTAGCCGGCAGGTCGTATTGTTCGATCAATTTATTGGTGTGTAAGTCGTGGTTGCGGCCGGTCTCGAAATCCGCCGCCGCTACTACCGCGATCCCGCCCAGGGTTTGGGGCGGCTCTGTCCTAAAGGTGTTCATCAGGGCTTCGATTTTCTCCGCACCCTCCTTGCCCGGCAGCGTGATATTCTTGGCTCCCTCCTGATAGTATCCGTAACGCTGGAACAGATCGGTCAAAACCTTATGCAGCCCCTTGCCTTCCTCCGCGAAAACGGCGGTCATCTCGGCGATATACGCACTGCTGGTAACCGCATCCTTGTCGCGCACAAACGTAGCGGGCATGTAGCCGTAACTTTCCTCGGCCCCGAATATATACGTCCGGCTTGGCCGCCCGCTTCGTCGGGCCTCCTCGAATTGGCCCACTTTCTGGCCAATCCATTTGAAACCTGTGAGAACCTCTATTACCTCCGTCCCGTAAGACCGGGCGATGTCCTTCATCATGCCGCCGCTGACCACGGTGGTTACCAGTGCCGCATCGGCCGGCAACGTTCCGTTGCGCTTACGCTGTTCGCAGATGTAATAGGTTAGCAGGGCGGCGATGCGATTACCCGTCAGCAGCTCAAAATCTCCATCAGGTCCGCGAACGGCCAGGCCCACGCGGTCGCCGTCGGGATCGGTAGCGATTACCAAGTCGGCCCCCTCGCGCCGGGCCAGGTCGATGCCTAGATTCAAGGCCGCCCCTTCCTCCGGGTTAGGTGAATGGACGGTCGGGAACTCGCCGTCGGGAACGGCCTGCTCGGGAACTTCGATCACCTGTTCGAAGCCACGACGACGCAGGGCCTCCGGAACCAGGACGCCCCCTGTGCCATGCAGACCGGTAAACACAATTTTAAGGTTACGCCCGTGCTTGCGGCACAGGTCGGGTTGCAGGCAGGAGGCCTGCACCTCATGCAAAAAGGCCTCGTCAACTTCACTTCCAGCCGTTTTTAGCAGGCCCTTCGCCCGAGCCTGCTCGGGCTCCATCACCCGGACCTTGCCGAACCCGCCGACGGAGCGAACCTCGCGGATGATATTTTCATCATGTGGCGGCACGACCTGCACACCGTCGGACCAGTACGCCTTGAAGCCGTTGTATTCCTTTGGATTGTGACTGGCGGTGATTACCACCCCGGCGGCACAACCAAGATGCCGAACGGCATAAGATAATTCCGGGGTAGGGCGTAAAGACTCGAACAGATAAGCGGTGATCCCGTTGCCGGCCATAACGCAGGCTGTTCGCAGGGCAAACGCATCGCTCATCCGCCGACTGTCCTGGGCGATGACCACCCCGGCTTTTTTGGCCTGTTCGCCTTGGGCGGCTACATAGTTAGCCAATCCCTGGGCGGCCGCCCCGACCGTGTAAATATTCATCCGGTTGAGACCCGCCCCAATGAGGCCGCGCATACCCCCGGTCCCGAATTCCAGTTCACGATAAAAACGGTCGGTCAACTCCTTTTCGTTACCTGATGCCAATAATTCTCGAACTTCATTCTTGTCCGATTCGGCGATGGAGCCCTCGTTCAGCCATGCCTCGACCGCCGTTTTTACGGATAAATCCATTTCTTGGTCCTCGTATTTTTCAACAGGCCTACTCAGCCAGTCGTTTCCGCATTAATACCCAATTCTTTCATGAAATAGGCGATGGTATTTCGCAAACCATCGTCGAGTGAAACCTGGGGCTCATAGTTCAGCAGTTGGCGAGCCTTGGTCAGGTCCGGTCGGCGACGCACCGGATCATCCTGCGGCAGAGGCTTGTTCTCCATCTTAAGTGGGCGGCCGAGGATTTTCTCGATACACATAACGAGATCCAACATCGATATTTCCTTGTCGTTGCCCAGGTTGATCGGTCCGGGATGCTGGCCATCCATAAGCTTGAACAGGCCGTCGACCAGGTCGCTGACATAGCAGAAACTGCGAGTCTGGCCGCCGTTGCCGTAGACGGTCAAAGGCTCGTTACGCAGGGCCTGGCATATGAAATTGCTCATTACCCGCCCATCATCAACGGACATATTCGGGCCGTAGGTATTGAATATACGGGCGATACGGATATCCACCTTGTCCTGCCGGTGATAATCGACGGCCAAGGTTTCGGCTACTCGTTTGCCCTCGTCGTAACAACTGCGTATCCCGATGGGATTGACATGTCCCCAGTAATCCTCCGGTTGCGGATGGACCTCCGGATCCCCGTAGACCTCCGATGTACTGGCCAGTAGGATGCGGGCCCGAGTGCGCTTCGCCACCCCAAGCATTCGCCACGTTCCGATAACATTAGTCTTGATCGTCTTGACCGGGTTTTGCTGATAGTGTACCGGGCTAGCCGGGCAGGCCAGATGAAAGATTCGGTTGACTTCCAGGGTGATCGGTTCAATTACGTCGTGACGGATGAACTCGAACCGCCCGCTACTCATCAGCTCCCGATATCGTTCTCCGAAATTCTCCGGTCGCCCGGTAAAAAAATTATCCAGACACAGAACATGGTAGCCGTCATCAAAAAGACGCAGGCACAGGTGCGAACCGATGAAACCAGCTCCGCCGGTGACCAAGACCACTTCGCGGCTCATAATCTATCCTCGTTTCGTTATGACATGATTGCCAAGGTGTAACTCGCCCGCCAATTACCGCCTGAGTGCGAATATATCGTCTTATAAACGAGCCGTCGAGCTTGTATCGTCTGATTTTCGACGGAAATACAGCGATTCGCCAGGATTGATTTGGTCCTCATGCCTACAATCCGTATAGTACGCATACGGTGGACTGCTCCGAGAAATGGGCCACCCGACGAGAGGGTATTATGGAACGAATCAAAGCCGTATTCCATATACACAGCGATTATTCCGACGACAGCAACCTGTCCGTCGAGAGAATCTGTCAATTGGCCCGGGACAATGGTATTGGTTGTCTGGCCTTGACCGATCATGATACGATCGAGGGGGCCCGTCGGTTAGCGGAGCTGGCGGGGCCTGATTTGCAGGTAATTGTAGGCCAGGAAATCTCCACTAACAGTGGACACCTTATCGGCCTTTTTCTGGAACGCAAAGTCGAGCCCGGCCAATCCCCAAGGAAAACCGCCGAAGCCGTGCGTCGGCAGGGCGGATTGGTCGTTGCCCCGCACCCGTTCAATATCCTTTTTGGTTGCAGCCTGGGCCGGCATGCGCGTGAAATTGTGGATTTGATTGATATCGTGGAAATCCAGAACGCCCAGAACCTATTGCCGATAGCTAATTGGCGAGCGGAAGATTTCGCTCGTCGGGTGAGGCGGCCGGCCATCGTCGGGTGCGACGTACATCACGGTGACCGGATCGACGCCTGCCATTTTCGAATCCCTGACTTCGAGGGTCCACAAGGTTTCCTCGATGCCTTACCGCAAGCTATCCTGGTTAAAGGTCGTCATTCTCTGAATTATTTTGCCAAGACCGCTTGGTTGCTCCTACGTAGCCATCTTGGCTTCGGCGTACCGCCTTGTTACGGACGCAATTGCAGCTTCGACCGGGCCGCATCCGTCCCGGTTCGTCAATCACCGTGAATCAACGCACCGCGCGGCTTAACCATCAGTTATACTTCGCTCCCGGTTCTGCTGATGACGAACGGCCAAGAAGCATCTCTTCGTCAGCAGGTAGTCATCCGACTGTTCCTGGCCTGATCAACTTCCGCTACCCTGGCTCGTCAGGGTCTCCAACTGTTTATTGAGGGTCTCCTCGAGGTCGGCCCTGGCCCCGATAATGACTTCCTGAACAACGCCATCCTTGCCCACGACGAACAAGGTCGGAAAGCCCCGGACCAGAAACTTGCCACGTCCGATGGCGTTGTCATCATCCTTGGCCAGCTCAATTTTGGAACCCAGCGAATTCATTACTTTGGTTAATTCCTCGGGCGAGAACTCCTGGCGCATGGTCTGGGCCATGTTGACGAAACGTACACCTTTGGCCTCGTAGGCTTGTCTTACTTTTTCTACCTGGGGTATCTGTCGCTTACAGTAGCCACCATTCGCGGCCACGAAATTCAACACCGTTGCCGTATGCT
>JAAYCU010000055.1 GCA_012729595.1 Phycisphaerales bacterium | reverse complement strand
GTCGATAGTGAACATGGCGGTGTTCTCCGGTGTGTTGCTGTTCACAACATACATCGGCCAGAAACACCGCTTTTTATTCGCGCCAAGCCGCATCAGCCACCAAATCGGTCAGTTTGAGTAAGTAGTTCGGTGATTTGCGCGGTCTGAAACCCTTGATAGATGGAAGTGGTATAAACCGGCATAGGCCCAGAGGGCGAACGGGGCTCGTCCGCCACCTGGTTGAAGTTGTATTCCGCCCAGGGCCAATAGGGCCAGGAGGTCGTTGGATCGGAGGGCGTCTGGCTCCCGAAACGATTATGATTGTCCCATGAGCAGTAATAGAAACCTGGCAGCACACCCCGCTTTGCGCAGGCCTCCACGAATTTCTCGCACACATCCGTTTTGTCGGAGCTGTTAGCCACCGTATACTTCGTATACTTGCTAGGCCACAGGCAATGACCGGCCACATGCTTGGTGGTCAGGACCGCGTATTTCATTCCCGCGTCGCGGGCCACTGATACCCACTGATCCACGTCCAGCCGATCGGGAGCGTAGACGGTGGCGGGATCGTTGCCGTCTGGAAATTCATTAACGACATACGTACTCATGCCAAAATGGATGAACAGGCCGTATTCCAGAGCTTCCCACTGCCTTAGTTTATCAAGGGACAGACGCTGGCTGCCCTCTTCGTCCTTGGGCTTGTGCCCAGCGGTACCCGATGCGATCACCGGTACCGCCCCCGCGCCGGCGGCCATGACTCCGGCTCCGGTGCGTACCAGCAGATCCCTGCGAGAACATGAATAATCCATTGGCCTACCCCTTTATAAATGCTGGTGATGTTCGTAAAGGCTACCCCGGACAACAATACGTACAGCGACCGAATATTCAGCTCGATCGGCACGACTGTCCCCCATACCCCGCCCCTAATCGTAAGAATGAGGACGGATAGCGTCAATCCTGGCAAGCTTGGGTTCGATGGTCATTATTGCTATAATGCCGGCTCTTGCTCAACGAGTTGGTTGGAAACCTTTGTTATTAAGGACTTTATCGGCATGGCCAATCTGAACGGCAACGTCATGGAACGCATCGTAGCCTTGTGTAAGCGGCGTGGCTTCGTTTTTCAAAGCAGCGAAATCTACGGCGGGATCAACGGCTTCTGGGATTACGGCCCGCTCGGCGTCGAATTGAAGCGAAATCTCAAGGACGCCTGGTGGCTGGATATGGTCCGCAACCCACCGCTCGGGCCCGACGGCCGCGAGTTCCAGATGGTCGGCCTCGACTGCTCGATCATCATGCACCCGCAGGTATGGAAATGCTCGGGGCATTATGATCTGTTCAGCGACATGATGGTGGATTGCCAGAAATGTAAATCCCGTTTTCGACATGACCAGCTTTACGTTTGGGAAGTTCGCTCCGGACTTGAGGATGACCCGCAGTCCAAGCTGATCGGTTATCTGGCCACTATGGGCAATGATGACGATGCCCTTGCCGATGTACAGGCCAGGGCGCGCAAACTATCCAAGAAAATCTCCGGTGGGCGGCTGTTGGATCAGTGGCAGGCCGAGTCAATTATCGCCTATCGCACCCGATGCAATAACAACACCGACTTGGTGCGCTGTCCGTCCTGTGATGAACAGGGTTCGTTCACAACTCCGCGCGAGTTTAACCTTATGCTGGAGAGCCACGCCGGCCCAATCAAGGACGAAGACAACCGAGTCTTCCTCCGCCCCGAGACCGCCCAGGGCATCTTCGTCAACTTCAAGAACGTGATCGACACCTGCCGGGTTAAGTTACCCTTCGGGATCGCCCAGATGGGCAAGAGTTTTCGCAACGAGATCACTCCGCGCAACTTCACCTTCCGCTCGCGCGAGTTCGAACAGATGGAGATCGAATTTTTCTGTCATCCGAGCGAATCCAACCGCTGGTACGAGTTCTGGCGCGATGTGCGGTTCAACTGGTACACCAGCCTCGGCCTGAAAAGCGCCAAGCTTCGCCTGCGCGAGCACGATAAGGACGAGCTTTCGCACTACAGTTGCGGCACGAGCGATATCGAGTACGCCTTCCCCTTCCTGGCCGACGGCGACTTCGGCGAGTTGGAGGGCGTCGCCCACCGCGGTGATTTCGACCTGCGCAGCCACATGGAAGGCAAGCTGGTCAACAAGGACGGAAAGCTTGTTCCGGACCTCGGCCCGGACGGCAAGCCGAAATGGAAAGGCAGCGGCAAGGATCTGACCTACTTCGACGACGAACGCAAAGAGCGCTTCACCCCGCATGTCGTCGAGCCGTCCGCCGGCGCGGACCGGGCCACCCTGGCGGTGATATGCGAGGCGTATACCGTGGACGAATCCCGGCCCAGTCCCGAGCTGATGCGCTTTCACCCGCGGCTGGCCCCGATCAAGGCCGCCGTCTTTCCCCTGGTAGCCAAGGATGGCATGCCGGAGATCGCCGAGCCGATCTACCGCGACATCCGCAAACGCTGGCCCGCCCAGTACGACGCCAAGCAGTCCATCGGCAAACGCTACGCCCGCATGGACGAGGCCGGAACGCCCTTCTGCTTCACCATCGACGGCCAGACCAAGGAAGACGGCACCGTCACCGTCCGCGACCGTGACACCGGAGCCCAGGAACGGATCGACAAATCCCGCGTATCTGAATACCTGGCCGCCAAACTGAACGTATGATCCGGACGACCGAAGCACGGCGGGATGAATGGTGTCGTTGGAAGATGCAATAAATATTCTCGGTCAGGGATTGATGAATCCCCGACCGCATCCATTGATTATTGAAATACTTGCTTCCAAAGGAAACACATGGGTGGCACACATCGTTTATTAGCATGAAAATGACGATTTCACGTACATTCTACTAACAACGTGATTTTACCGATCCGGCTGGGAAATGACAGGGAAAAGGGGTTGTAATCAACTAGGGTAATGGGCTACAATGCTCGCCGGTGGGTTTGTCGAATGAGTTGGAAATGTGCCGCCTGTTGATCGGCGGTCGAAATTCTTCTCAGTCGCCGTGCCAGCCTTGTTTCAGGCCTAAGTGCAGGCCTCTTTCGCTCGTGACCCGGAAAGCAGAAGCGGGTCGCAATGCCCCTCGAACAGGAGAATGATGATGGGCAAAAAGTTGTATGTTGGAAACCTCAGTTATGACGTAAGCAGCTCCGATCTGGAGCAACTCTTCTCTCAGCACGGCACGGTGCAAAGCGCGGAAGTGATCAACGACCGCATGACCGGCCGCAGCAAAGGCTTCGGCTTTGTGGAGATGGGTTCGGACGACGAAGCCCAGGCGGCAATCGGTGCCCTCAACGGGCAGACCCACGGCGGGCGCGCCCTTACCGTGAACGAGGCCAAGCCTCGCGAGAATCGCGGCGGCGGTGGTGGCGGTGGTCGCGGCGGATACCGTGGCGGCGGCGGTGGTGGTGGTGGCGGCAGACGCTACTAATCCACACCAACATCGAAAACAAGGAGGCCACATTAGTGGCCTCTTTTTTTATGCGCCGGTTTTGCACAATCCCTGTATTCGCGTGATAATCGGGTAATGGGCAAGGTTGTGTCCGAGGTCCGCTGGGCTGGTTGTTTCCCGAAACGACCGTCGGCGGACGTAACATCATGTCATCCACGCGAAAGAGGAAACATATCATGAAAAAGAACCGAATCATCAAGGCCCTGGCGGGGTTGCTCGTCGTTCTGTTGGTTATGGTCGTGGTGGCGATCGTCTGGATCGACCGGCTGGCCAGAATAGGAATCGAAAAAGGATCGACCTATGCCTTGGGCACGGATACGACGGTCAAGGGAGTGGATATTGGAATCCTGACAGGTCATTCGGAGCTGTCAGGTCTGAGAATCGCAAACCCTCCAGGCTTCGAGGGCGAACATTTCCTTCAGCTCGACGAGGGCGTCCTGGACCTCACTCTGGGCTCGCTGACCGGCGATACGGTAGAGATGCGCCTGTTATCCTTGAGCGGCATCGATATGCGCCTGGAGAAAAAAGAGGGCAAGAGCAATTACCAGCAGATCATGGACAATCTTTCGCGCTTTGAATCCGAAAAGACGCCTCCGCCCGAAAAAAAGGAAGGCAAAAAATTCGTTATCCGTGAGGTGATCATCAAGGACGTCAAGTGTCGTGTACATCTTATTCCTCTTGGCGGCCAACTGACCGAGGTGACCGTGCCGATCGACGAGGTGCGTCTTCAGAATGTAGGCAGCGATAGTGACCATGGCCTATTGCTCTCTCAACTGGTCAATACCCTGCTGAAAGCGATCTTCATGGCCACCGTCCAGAAGGGCGGGGATCTGATTCCTCAGGATGTACTCGGCGAGTTGAACGCCGGCTTGGCCAAGCTCGAATCCCTTAAGGAAATCGGAGCGACCCTGGCCGTCGGCGCCGGGCAGGCGGTCTCGGACGTAGCCGGACAGGTTACGCAGGAGGCCGGAAAAGCGGCCCAGGATCTCGGAGACAAGGCCAAACAGGCCGCCGAGGACGTAACCACGGGCTTGGGCGGTCTCCTGCCGAAGACAGCAGAGGAAAAATAGGCATCCCCCGGCGTACATCTCCGCCGGCGAACCTTATCCGTATTTTTCTGCAAGTGTATCGACGAATTTCTTGCATTGCTCGGTGGCCTGCCAGGCATCGGGCCAGAAGCACAGGTCGATGGTCCACCAGTCGTCTGGGCATCCAGCATCGACGATAGCGGGCATCAGCTCGTCGAAATCGAGATTGCCCTCGCCGAAGGGCGGATGCGTACTGGTGTGGTTGTCATGCAGGGTGTCGTCGGAATCGATCAGATGAACACGTCCGACCTTGCCGGACAAGCGGCGGGCCAGCTCAGCCGCCCCCCCGGTCAGTGTTTCGCGGCGGCCCGGCTGGCGAGCTCCGTGTTTGGCGATCATGTTAGCATGACACGTATCGTACATAATCATGAAATTGTCATGATCGACACCGTCGAGCACGCGAAGGATATCGCTGGGCTTGTTAAAGGCGAAGCCCGGCTCGCATTCCCAGACCACGCGAACCCCGGCATCGGCGGCCTCGGCGGCACAGGTCCGCCACGTAGAGCAGACACGCTTCAGAGCTTCGTCGTAATCGATCACGGTGTCCTTGGGCGGCTCGCCGGGAATCGCTCCGAGCACCCCCGGATCCTCGGTGGTGTCCACGCGGATGACATCGATACCCAGATCGACACAGAACCGCACATTCTTACGGAAGGTGGCGAGGTAGGAGCTGTTGTCGGGAGAGGTGATCAGCTTTTCGCTCCAGAGATCGGCGGCCAAGCCACTGCAGCCCATGCCCCGCGACTCCCAGAGGTTACGGACCTCGGCTCGCTCGGCCCCGGTTTTCTGAAGGTCCGGGTTTGGATGCACTCCAAATCCGCCCAGTTCCAGGCCGTCAAAGCCCAGAGCGTGCAGTTTCTCGACCACGTCCGGGAACGGGACCGGCGAATCCGCGTACGGCCCGATCGAATATGCCCACGTACCGATGGATATGCGCTTGGCCATGATAGATCCTCGACGATTGGTTAAGAGTGCGTCCAAAAATCCTTATGTGTCGGCCTACCTTGGCCGTGCCGAACGAGACGCCAGTACAACCATAGTTGGAGGCTGCGTTCAAGGTTATTTTCTGTAATCTCCGACCTGGGGCACGCTCTTATGCGTGTCCGGGCCGAAATAACGCAAGCCGACCAACGGCTCGCAACCGGTATTCTCGATCACCACGCCGTTGGCGGCGGCCTCGTGGGTTATGAAAATCTCGTCCTCGGTTTCCTGTCCGAAGCGGATCAGGGCCGGGCTTTCGATGTTGAGCTTGCCCATTCGCCCATGCCCCTGAACGGTGATCCAGCCGCTGGCCCCCGGATCCTTGAGCGTCAACTTGACGCCCGGTTCGACGGTAAGTTCCTTGGCGCTGACCAGTTGCTTACCGTCGAAGTCGCCGTAGGTGATCCACCGGTCGGTGTAACCCTCCCCGCTGGCGGCCTGGTCCACTATCGGCTCGAGATAGCGGTTCTTTTTGAAGTCCGGATCGATATTCTTTTCCCAATCGAGCTGGCCGACGATAAAATCCAGATCCTGGTGTTTGTCCTCCGGCATGCTGTGGACCAGTAATGACCAAGGCACGACACGGCCTTCGACGAGGGACTGGTACATGCCGAACACATCGGAGCCCCACTGCGGTTCATAGGTGCAGAGCGAGCCGGGGGCATGGAGTACGCCCGGCGGGACGTGCCAGCCGGTTCCCGGCTTGAGCCGGTAGGCCGGAGCCAGGTCGAGAATGCCGTTATCTCCAATGTTCCATCGTTCCAGGCAACGGCGGATATCCTGTTTGCTCGTACCCGGGGCCAGGCCGAAAAACGTGTACGGGAAGTTGTTGCCCACCGGATTGAGTTGCGGCGGGAAATAATAGGTTTCCGGTTTTCCCTCCTGCTGGACGAGAGCTGCGTCCTTATGGCCCTGATGCATGTGGTGTGGAATGGGCCCCATGTTGTCGAAGAACTTGGAGTAAACCGGCCAGCGTTTGTACTGCTCCCACATGGTCTTGCCGATCATGCGGGCCCCGGCCTCGGAGACGGCGTCGCGGAGCAGGAAGCGCTTGCCATCAAAGAGGATATAGCTCAGCCCCTCGTCGTCTGCCCGGTTCTCGTTCATGGCCTCGGTCGTGCTGGCGAACCAACGCTCGTCGATCCCACCGCGATGGCCCCCTAGAGCGTACCAGTCGTCGGGATGAAGCTTGATCCGCTTGCCCGGGTGCAGAAAGCTGCGGGGCACCCAGTTAGGGCTGAGGCGAAGCAGGCCCTGGCCGGCATCGAGAGCGGCATCCAGAACGGAACCGATATTTTTACTTATATTCGCGCTTGCCATGTGTTGGGTTCTCCTATCCAGTAGATCCGTAACCACCGAATGTCAATTTAACTGTTGGTCGGGCATCTCGCAAGCATACTGGCGCGGCGGCGGCCAGGCACGACCGACTACCCGGAAAACGCTTACATGCCGCTACCACGTCAAGTAGGGCACACGACATACGCAACACCATGCGTAACGGGTACGTGGATTATATTAACGGTTTGCGTTACCGAATTCGCCGCGTACTTCGCCTGAACCTCCGATCAGCGCGCATGCCGTGTTCCGGGGGGTGAGATACCGAGGCCACCAAGCCCCACCCGACTCAAAACGTGACCGCCCCACCCGCCCGACGCGACGCTTGCCCCCTCGGATGACTACCACATGACCCCATATCGGCCTGGAAACACGAAACCCTGGTAGCGTCCCACATCATGCGCCCATATCACGCCTACGATGATTGCCCATTATGCCGGCCGGTCGGCAGTAATCGCATAGCCATGTGCCACGCCGCCAGCCGGTATTTCCACAGAAAACGAAGCAGTCTCACCGGCCTAAAAGTACCTAGATAGAAGGCGATATAGGTCAATACCTGAAGCAACTCCATTTGCCGATGGGACAAGGTTTCCAGTGCCAGCGCATTACCGAAATACTTATCGTAGACTCGCCAGTCCTCGCTGAGCAGCTTATACCCCCATTGCCCACGCTTGGCATACTCCCAGACCTCGGTTCCTGGATAAGGAACCATAACCCCTACGGCAATGTCATCCGCCCGCAAGCGCGGTGCGAACAGCACCGTTGCCAGCGCGCTCTTCCAGGTCTCGCCGGGGTGTCCAATAATAAAAAACGCGCTGGTACGGATGCCGGCACTGGCCGCGGCGCGGACGGCGGCGCAGGCCTGCTTGAGCGTAATGGCTTTATGAATTCGCTTGAGCACCTCCTCGCTGCCGGACTCGACACCAAAGTCCAGCCGGTAGCAACCGGCCTCGGCCATGCGGCGATACAGTTCCGCATCGGCCAGATTAGCCCGCGAATTAGCCTTCCAACTGAATACGTAACCGCGTATTTTGTTACGGGCCGTATGCTTTTCCAGAAACTCCATCGTCCAGCGTCGGCTTACACCAAACGTTTCATCCTGAAACCACGACGAACGCGCGCCGAGCTCGCGTTCCATGTCGTCGATCTCCGCTAATACGTTGTCCACGCTGCGCATGCGGATCTTATCCCCAAGAACCCGCTGACAAAAGACACAACGAAATGGACAGCCGCGACCCGCGTATATCGGCCAATGCAGACCTTTAGGCCCTTACACCGAAACTTCTCTGCGTTTTGCGCGCATGTTATCCGGTATCAAGCGGCCGGTCGAGCAAGGGCTTGGGGATAGTGATCATCATGAATCGCCAGGATAGCGGACATCATCGC
>JAAYCU010000054.1 GCA_012729595.1 Phycisphaerales bacterium | reverse complement strand
CTGGAGGACTTCAACAGAACCAATCCAAGCCGCTTTCGCCCTCTCTCGCCGACAGGGTTGGCTGCTTCGGCATGGCTCAACCCCCTCCGGGTTCACAGATATAGGGACTACAACGCAACCGGCTCACTAATGGCCTGCGTATGCGCTGCGGGGCATTTGAGCCACCGGCTTGTATTATCGTATCGATCTCGGCCGTAGCGAGAAGAAACGAACCAGGCGGAGCGGCGTGGCCTGCCGAAGGGATAACCCCTACTTTTCGATAGATGCTCCTTGCAAGAACAATATGGAGTGCGCGAAGAACTTGAGACTACTACATTGATCGTGTATAATAACACTGGTTGCGATGCACATAATCGGGTTCTGGTATGGTACTAATCAACCCGCGTAGGGAAGTCGCTCAATTACCGCGCACCTGAAGGAGACCAGTATGACATCGAAGCTTGATCGTCGTCGTTTTTTGCGAGAATCTGCGTTTGCAGGGGCCGGTGTTGTATTGGCCGGCACGACCGGTGTTCTCCGTCGATCGGCAAATGCCGCGGAGGCGCCTCGTCGCGGACCGAACGAGGAGATACGTACGGCTCTTCTGGGTATCAACGGACAAGGCCGGCATCATATCGATTATTTACAAGCCTCGCAGAATGTTCGCATCGTGACGCTTTGCGATCCCGATGAGCGGTTATTCCCTGAACGGATAGGACTGGTCAAGGGGGGGACGCCGAAGACGGAAAAGGATCTGCGTCGGGTGCTGGAGGACCAAGACGTGGATTGCGTGAGTATTGCCGCGCCGAACTACTGGCATGCGTTGGCTACGGTGTGGGCCTGCCAGGCCGGCAAGGATGTTCTGGTCGAAAAACCGGCCACCTATTGCATCGCCGAGGGCCCGAAAATGATCGAAGCCGCCCGCAAGTACGGGCGTGTCGTGCAGGTGATGACTCATCTGCGGGCTAAGAAAGGTCGCCAGGAAGCCATGCGTCTTCTGCGCGCAGGGTTGCTGGGAGATTTGTATATGGCTCGCGGCCTGGTATTCCGGCCGCGCGAAAGCATGGCCCATGCAGATGACAGCTCGGTGCCCGAAGGTGTCGATTATGACCTCTGGTGCGGGCCTGCCGCAATGAAGACCTTCAATACCAACCGATTCCATTACAATTGGCACTGGTTCTGGGAATACGGCAACGGCGAAATTGGCAACAACGGACCGCACGTTACCGATCTGGCTATCGAGGGACTCGATAAGCAGGATGTGTTACCGATCAAGATTGCCAGCCAAGGGGGGCGGTTCGTCTGGAAAGACCAGGGCGAAACGGCGAATACCCAAATGGTCACCTACCGGTACGAAGATGGCGTTGTGTTTACCCTGGAAGTACGCAACCTTGCGTCCAATCAAGAATCCGGGGTGAGCATGGGAGTGATCTTCTACGGATCGAAGGGCTATATGATCATTCATCTGGATGGGAAATACGAGACGGTGATTGATGGCCAACCCGGCCCACAAGGCTCTGGAGACGGACGCCATCGTGAGCTTGCGGCCAACTTCTTCGAAGTGGTGCGCAGCCGCGATAAGGCTGAGCAGTTAGCTCCGATCGAATATGGACATATCGGGTCGGCCTTGTGCCATCTGGGCAATATCGCCTATCGGCTGGGCCGATCAGTCGAATTCGACCCCCAGGCGCTTACGTTCGGCGGCGATGCCGAAGCTAACGCTCTGTTGACCCGTACGTATCGCGAGCCGTTCGTCATGCCGGCGCGGATATGATGCACGTATGGCATCGATCGAAACACCCCGTATTCCGGGAAACGCTTATAGGGATCGTCGCGGGGAGTGGGATGGGGGCGTAATTTTTGCACATTCCCGTGAACGATCATATTATGCGTGAAATGCGACGCCGGTGGTCGGTCTGCCGGACATTCCCCACTGACCTGATTTGGAACCCCATAATGACAAAGTATCTTACCTGGGCACTGGCTATATCGCTGTTGCTCGTACACACTGTCGCCTACTCCCAGGGACTGGCACCAAGCAACTATGATGGTTTCGAAACCGGCGACTATCGCAACTTCCTGCCGAAATACGCGGGCGAATCGGACGCCTTTGTTCGTCCACGGTTCAGCGTGGCCGAGACGGCCCCCATCGCCGGCGGTTACTCGCTGCGCTGGGCCGGCGACAAGGAAGACGAACATCGGTGGCTGCTCACCAGCAACGCCTTCTACCTGCGGCCGCCATTGACGGCCCGATTTGACTTCCGCCTCGATGCGCCGCTCGTCGCCCCGAACTCCGGCGTGGGCCTGATGATCCTGGAGACGTACGAGAAGCTTACAGGCGTGTGGGCGCGCTCCGAGGGCGTGGAACTCGTCCTAGACAGCGTCGCCGGAGGCGAGGTTGCCGACCGCCGAGACCTTGATGCCCGGCTCACCCCCGGCACCGTCTACACCCTGGCGGTGAGCATCGACGGCGACGGCGTCATGCATGCGCGGCTGTGCGAAACCGAATCGGGACGCACTCTGGCGGAACTGTGCGGCGCTACGATCGTCCATCCTCACGGACTGGCTCTTGCCGTCGATGAGCCTGCAGGGGTGGCGGTGCAGGTCGCCATCGACAATGTTCGGGTGGAGGCCGCCCCGTACCGGGTGAGGGCGGAAACCTGGACCCGCGCGCCCCTACCGTATTTTGTGACCCTGCCGCGCCAGGGCGACGTGCCGCAAGCCGAGGGCAACTGGGTCGGCGCGCACGGGCTATTCCGCGATGACCACGGATACCACATGTGGTACCGCATCCGCAACAACGAGATCCGCGGCGCCGGCTATGGCTATGCGTTCAGTGAAGACGGCCTTACCTGGAAAAAGTCGGACCGGAACCCGCTGTTCATCCCCGATCCGCAGTTGTTTGCCAGCAATGAAAAAATCACCGTCCGCAAGATCGACGGCAAGTTCCGCGCGTGGTACACGATTGACCACCGCGAGAAGCAAGGCTGGTATACGGTCCACGCTTCCAGCAACGACGGCCTCGAGTGGGAAGACCACCGCATCGTGATCGAAGAACCGCGTTCCAAGGACGCCGACGTGGTGTACGTCGATGGTACGTATTATCTATACGCCATTTCGCCGGACGACACATCGTTCGGCGTGTTCACTTCCGATGACGGACTCGAGTGGGAGATGCGTAACGTGATCCCGATGCGCATCCACCGACATCCGAGCATCTATTACGACCGGGAAACGGCGAAATTCTGGTTGTATGCGTCCTGCTCGCATCTGGGCATGCACCGGGCATGGTCGACCAACGGCATCGAATTCTCCGACTTCGAATACGTTTGGTCGGAACCGCCCGTGGGCATTGACGATTGGCGCGAAGGCGGTATTGACTATGCGCAATTTCGCACCAATCCACACGGCCACCTGCTTGACACCCACCGCAACCTTATCATGATCTACCAGGGGCGGAACACCAAAGCCAACAACCACCCGAGCTGGCTCTACCACGGCAGTGAACGCATCCTCATGGCGGGGTACTTTTCTGGGCTGCATGTGGGCATCCCTACGCACGTGGCACCGGACCGACCTTACGAGTACGAGCGATTCCCCTACGATGCCACGGCGGCCGATGGGCTTAGCGTTCAGGCGTCGTCGCCCGGCCGCGCGGTGGTAACCGACTGGAGCCCGGACAAGCCCACCGTGCTGGCGATGGAAATCCGCGGCCGACGCGGAGATCGCTGGCGGCTGGAACTCCGCGACGCGCTCGAACCAGGCACCATCTATGAACTGGCCGTACAGCACGAGGATGAAGATCGCTGGCAGACGATCGAGCGCAACCGGGCTGGATCGTTCGGTGACAACGTGTTCATCGTCCACCTGCCCCGCTCAGGGCCCCAAGCTATTGTGATCCGCCGGGTCGATTGATGCCCGGGCCGCCGAGGCGTCGAATCCCAGGAGATGGCCAAGACGGCATGATCTTTGATCGCATGACCATCTCATCATGCGCCGACCAGCCGGCGAGGCCGGCGCGAAGAAAACCCGCCGATCGGTTGAGCGGCGGGTTTGTCGGGTATTCACGTCCTCTGTAGAAATCCAGGGGTTTCGGTATTCAGGGTACTGCTTCAACGCGAAATGCGTTCAAGCGATGTTTCAAACCGGCCATAACCGAGCCGTGGCCGTGCGGCGCTCAACGGCTAGCCCGGCTGCAAGTACGTCGCGAAGTGCGGCAGCAGGTCGTTTTGGCCGCCGGCTTTCGAGCCGTGCGGGTTTTACCGGCTTTGACAGTCTTGGTCGCCGTTGTTTGACGACTACGGCTGGCCGTGGTTTTGCTCGGTCGAGCTTTGCCTTTGGCGGTTTTTGCGGTAGTTTTGCCTACCCGTGTAGCGGCGGTAGTAGTTTTGCGGGCCGCTCCTGAACGAGTCGGGCGGGCAGCGCGGGGACTCCGACTGCTACGTGTTGATTTGGTGTTAGCCATAATATAGTCTCCTCTTGGACGTGATTGCCCCAGAAATAATATGCCTCATAAAAACTGCCATATTGGATCGGTCTATCGGACTCTCAAAAGCCCTACTTAAGATAAAAATAAATTGATGGGTTCCCGTTTTAACCGCCCCAAGCCGGGGAGCCATTATTGACGGGCCGAACGGGTTGCCCCCCTACCCACGATTTCGGGAATTCTGGGGGATGTTGACGCGCCGGATACAAAGGTTAGACTGCTTGGCTGTTGCTTGGTCGCAAGGAGCTTGACTGGCCGGGCACGAGTTGGTTTTTTTGACATCGGAGAGCAGCATGTTTACGGGACGTAGCCGTATTTATCGTTGGATCGGGTTTGTCATTGCCGGGGGTTGCCTGCTTCAGGCTACCGGTTGCGATCTATTCCTCCAGACCGTGCAAACGGGGCTGCTGGGAGCTATCGCCGGCGGTATGTATTTCCTGGCCAGGAACGTATAACCCCGCAGGGACAAAGCTACTTACGAGAAGCCCCGGCACGGCTAGCCCTGCAACGGGCCTGATACGGCCCGCGGCCGCACGCGGGATAGGCCACTGTCCGGGAACGTATGCCTGCCTCCTTACCCACCTTAACCTATGATGCATGCATGGAGAAGTACGGTGATCAGAGCCGAGCCGGTATTGGATGGACCTGTTTTCAAGGCCCGTGAAAAGCTTGCCACGACGGTATGTCTTAACGATGTGGAAGCCGCCAAGCGGGTGGCCCGCCTTATTGCAGACGAGATCGTTGGAAATAACGCCAAGAACCGGCCGACGGTCCTCGGGTTGGCTACCGGCAATACACCAATTGGTGTATATCGCGAGCTGATTCGCTTGCATCGCGAGGAAGGGCTGGATTTTTCCCGGGTCATCACCTTCAATCTTGACGAATATTACCCCATACGATCGGACAGCATGCACAGCTATCACCGCTGGATGTGGGAAAACTTTTTTGATCACGTGAACATCGCGTCCGATAATGTGCATATCCCGGACGGCACCGTACCGGATAATGAGGTCGGTATCTACTGTCGAGCCTACGAGGAGGATATCAAGTCTGCCGGGGGGATCGATATTCAATTGCTCGGCATAGGGCGCACAGGGCATATCGGTTTCAACGAACCCGGCTCATCCCGCGATTCGATGACCCGGATGATCACACTTGATCCAGTTACCCGCCGCGATGCCGCCGCTGACTTTTTCGGCGAAGACAACGTTCCCCGTCGAGCGATTACCATGGGGGTCGCCACGATCCTGCAGGCTCGACGAGTGATCCTGATGGCTTTCGGTGAGCAAAAAGCGCCGATCATTCAGCGTGCGGTCGAGGGCGAAGTCACCGACGCGGTAGCGGCCAGCTTCCTGCAGGAGCATCCCTGCGCCGAAGTCTGGGTGGATTGCGCCGCGGCCGAGAAACTCACCCGCATGGCCTGCCCTTGGTTACTCGGCGATGTCGAGTGGACCCCGCGCATGCAGCAGAAGGCGGTCATCTGGTTAAGCCTCAAAACCGGCAAGAGCATTCTCAAGCTCGATCATGACGATTATGATCTGCATCATCTTTCAGCCTTGGTTCGCCAGGCCGGCCCCGTCGACATGCTGAATCAGCGGGTATTCCGGCGTTTGCTGGATACCATTATCCAGCATGGTTCGCTACCGACCGGTATCAGCGTGCTCTGCTTCAGTCCTCACCCGGACGATGACGTAATCAGTATGGGGGGCACCTTGACTCGCCTCGCCCGACGAGGCAACGAGGTATTCGTGGCTTATATGACCAGCGGGAATATCGCGGTCACCGATGAGCACGCCCTGCAGATGATCAAGTTCTGGACGGACCTGAACCACTCATTCGAGCTGGACAGCGAAAAGAGCACAACAGTCCTTAGGGAAGTCCGCCGGTTCCTCGAGAGTAAGACGCCCGGCGAGGCGGACAGTTTGCAGGTACAACGCGTTAAAAGCCTGATACGCCAGACCGAAGCCCTGGCTGCCTGTCGGCATATGGGGATTCCGGAGGACCATGCCCATTTCCTCGAACTACCCTTTTATAAGACCGGCCAGGTCCGTAAGCTGCCCATTACCGATGCGGACATCGACATCGTATTCAACCTGATCCGCGAAATTCGTCCCAAATGGATTTTCGTGGCCGGCGAGTTGTCCGACCCGCACGGGACACACCGGCTCTGCGCCGAGGCCATCATGGCCGCCCTCAAACGCTGCAGCCTTGACGAGCATCCGGAGATCGTCTGGTTGTACCGCGGAGCCTGGCAGGAATGGGAGCCGGACGAAATCGATATGGCCATCCCCCTGAGCAAGGGTGAACTGACCAACAAAATATTCGGTATCTTCAAGCACCAGTCCCAGAAAGACAAGGCCCTCTTCCCCGGCCCGTTCGACGACCGCGAGTTCTGGCAAAGGGCCGAGGCCCGCAACACGGAAACCGCGGCCGTCTACAACAAGCTCGGCCTGCCCGAGTATCACGCCATGGAAGCCTTCGTCCGTTATCAGCAATTGTAAGAGGCATCGAAAGGGCTTAGCGGGCTGATCATCAGGGCCAGACGTGTACCCGCCGATCGTAGTTCATGTAATCGTCGGCGTTGGCCTCGCGGAGGCGGGTCGCCCAATGCGGATCGATCTTCTTGTCGATCAGCTCTTCGGGGCTGACCACCTGGCCGGACTCGTCGCGAAAAGCGTCAATCTTCTCGGTGGGAATCGTTTCGATCGTGCCGGTTTCCGTGTTGACGTAGCCGGGGGTGCCGGCAATCAGCGAGTTGTACATCATTTCATTGATGGCCGATTGCGTGCGGGTGCGGTTGTCCCATATTTCCCGGTCAACCTTGTTCATGTGAGCCCAGAATTCGCGGATTTGCCGGGCCTCTTGCTCGTTGGCCTTCTGAACCTCGCGAATCCACCATGAACTATAGGTAAAGCTTGTACAGACACGTTCGAGGAGGGTGGCCACCTGGGCAAACTGCTCGGCCGGGGCCTCGTAGCCGCGAATCTGGATCGACCAGAGGCCCATCGGCCCTTTGGTATGCGGAGTAACGACGACGCTGGCCCCCAGATAGACGACGCTACGCAGGTTCACGCCCTGAACCTGACGTTGTCCCTGAAGCTCGTAAACATAAAAATCCCAGCGGCCACCGGTTTGTCGGATCGCCTGTACCGCTGTCGCGTAACATGCCGCGAATAGTTCGCGCAGCTCGTCGATACTGTGTTCGCGAATGATGCGTAGTCCCGGGATTACCTTGCCCAAGGCCGCCTGAAATGCCTCCTGATCGGAACCGATATTAGCCGCCTCGTACCCCTTATTACGCCACATGGCCGCGCTCATTTGATCGATCTGGGCGTTGAAGGCGTCAGTGATCCAGTTCATGGTGCAATACTTGGGGGTATACATGAAAACTCGCGCTCCCGGCATTTGCGGGCAGGTAACAACCCAATCGATATCCTGATTGGCCGTGCCGTTGGCTTCGCTGGTCTGGACCTGCCAGCCGGGCGGGATCTGCAATTCGACGGCCGCCGATTTGAACGGCTGCAACCTTATCTTGGGGCCGACAAAACGATAACTGCCCAGGATTTCGTGAAACATAGGTCGAAGTTGTTCGAGGCGTTCAGGCGGAGCCAGATACCCCATTATGAAACCCATTCCGGAACGGCTGACGATAGCGCGATAGGTACCCGCGACCCTGGTACCGCCGCTCGTGCCCGTCAGGCTGCGTTGCACGGAATCCTCTGTCGGTCGGCTTTCCGTGCGGGTTTGGTAATCCGGCATGCTGCGGCTAAGGATTTCGTCGAGGTTGTCGGCGAGTTCGTCCGGCCGGATGCGTTGTTTGAGCAGAACCGGAACGAAAAATGCGCCGGCTTTCTCCACATCATCCGGGTCGATGCACAGAGCGGCCCCGCCGCGAACCCGGGGCGTCCAGCCCGGCGGAATGGCCACCTGCGTACCATAAAGCTTGTCGTCCAGCAGGGTCCAACCCGCTGACAGCTTGGGCAGTTCGTCGGGGCCAGCGGGTGCGTTGGGTTGCGGTACGGTTTTTCCCAACGAGTTGTCATACAGATCAGCAAGCGGGCTGCGGGGTGGTTTGGGTTGTTCAGGGCTGGTTGAATCAGCTTCGCTTCGGCCAACGGTCGTAAAACGTATGACGGTGGGAACCAGGGGTGTACCGTCGGCGGACTTGAAGCCCCGGCGTTGCTCGCTGTTCAGGGCAACAGCATACGCGGTCTGGGGTGAAAGCTTGACCTGAATAACCAGCGTCCGCTCATCCGTGAATCTGACGGGCTGCTCGCCGGTCATTTCCGGAAATGCGCCGTCACCGACCTGGAGAATACTGTACCCGTCGGTTTTCATGGCCTCGTCGAAAACCACCAAGATTCGCGTGGTGTCCGCCGCGACGTTGTCCGCTCCGTCGGCCGGCTCGGTTTTCAGCACCCGCGGCCCGGCCGTTGCCGCTTGAGCCAGGCTGATCAGCAGACCGATCGCGAGGCAAGCTGAACGTGCGTGATTCCACCGAAACATGATCGAACCTCGATAATGATAACCTCGCCACGCGTATTCATGAGACACCCGCGACGGACCTAATTGAACCATACGGTTTCAGCCAGCCACTTGCCATCGGTGAAAACAAGCGTGGTCAGGGTTCGGCCGTTCTTCATTTTGATCCTGACCATCCGAGCGGCGCCCAGCCCCTCGCTTTCGATGACTTCGCCAAGCAGATCGTCGAGCGTAACGCTTTCGGCGTTTCGTTGACCGGTCTTAACCGCCTCCGGGGTGATACGTTCCCGGATATCCTCGGCAAAACACTCCTTGAGGGCTTCAATGTTACCCTGCTTGAGCAGCCCGAACTGATAACCGATCGCCCCACGGGGAGTGCTCATCGGATTCTGTGCAACAAGCCCCTCTTCCGCGGGTGGGACAGGTTTAGCCGTAACCTCGGGCTTCGCTTCCGTTCGGGGTGTTGCAGGTTCGACCGCCGCCTTATCCCCTTTGCCTTTGATTCCGCGGGTCCACGCGATCGGCTCGAAGCTGTTGCGGACCGAATAAGTTCCGCCGCCGGTGATGGTCAGGGGCTGGCCATTCTCGTCCTGAGTCTGAATCGGCTGGAGTGTGATCCGGGCATCGACATCGGAGGACAAGATGATACCCGGTTCGATCGCGAAAACGATCTTGCCGTCGGCCTCCATGGTAAACGGAGCGCCGCCCTCCATTACGCCTTCCTGTTTCCAATCCAAGGCAAATTCCACCACTTCGAATATGTAGGTCGCCGGCGTGCCTCCGCCCTGAGCTCGGTACATTTCGTTGCGGGCATCCTCGACCTCCTGCGGACCGATCCGCTTGACGAGCAGCTTGATATCACATCTCCCTGTACCGGAGCTGTCGAAAGCTTGCTTAATATCCTCCACCGTCTCCGCGGGCAGATTACACTTCTGCCCGACCTTGACCGGCCCGGCCGGCAACAAATCCACAAACGAATCCTGAGCTAGAAGCTCCATCAGCTCTTGCGGAGGCCGGCCATGTTCGGCGTTAACGTCCGCCGGCTCGGAGCGAAGATTTACTATTACCGCCACCGGCTCGTCCAGCTTTGGAGCGGCCACGGGCTGACCGGTCTCCTGATCGATTTGGATCATCAGATACTCGCTGATGAGCTTACGGATCTCGACCGGGCGGCCGTTCTCGACCGCGAGAATCTCCTCGATACAGTTGAGGCCCATCTTATTGCCCAGCGGGATACTCTGGCCGTTGGAGAAATCCAGCTTCATGTCCAGGATGGCCTTTCGGATTACCCGCCCGGTGTCTCCTTTGCGGTAGTCGTAACGGAGCCGGGCGTATTCGAGCGGGCGGCCGGGGGCTTCCGGAGAAGGAGCGGAGGTTTCCGCTCCCACGGGCGGGGCACCGCGCGTGCTGAATTTCAACTCGAAAGGTTCGGCGGGGGTTTCATCGCCCGCGCTGATGAAGCGTTTGGGTTCGAGCACGTTGATGCCCAGCCGATAGTTATGGGCCGCTTCGAGCATGACCGGGGCGACGAAAGTACGGGCGTCCTCCCAACGCGGCTGACCGATCGGTTGAAGACGGGGTCCGTCGGGCGGAGTGACGATCGAGGCCTGGCCCTTGTTCATAGGCTCGTTGAATACGATGGTCAGATCGAAGGTGCCGGCCTCCAGGTCGGTCGCGCCGTTGGGCGGGTCCGTCTTGACGACGTGCGGCCCCTGGGGCTCGACCGGCACCCGGATCGCGCCGGCCAGCTCGGCCGTGGTGGTCTTAAAACGAAGTTCAAAGGGTTCGGCCGGCGTGCCGTCCTCCGCCGATTTGAACCCCGTACGGGTCTTGCTGTTGACGCCCAGACCATACGCGGTGTTGGGCTGAAGCTTCACCTTGATCGCGCAGGTCTTATTATCCGGGAAGGAAATCGGCTCATCGCCGGCCAGATCGGGAAACTTCAAGTCGCCGAGCACGACCAGCGAATGACTGTTCATCTTGATCGGCGTATCGAAGGTAATCACGATTTGCTCGAGACCGGGATGGACACCGGTGGCTTCGGTAGCCGGCACGGTGTTGACAACCTTCGGGGCCGATTCGGCGGCAATCCCGCTCATCCACGTACTCAATACAATAATCCAGACGGAAACCATCGTGCGCACGTTCATGACATGAACTCCCTAAATCGGTTCGGGTAAGAACCCGGACATGTGAATAAGTGTCCCTCTTACGGCCCGCGGCCTACTACTGGCCGCTTGTAACAATTTAATTGTACCTAGATCGACGTTTCTTCAATAGCCGCCCAAATCTTGCGTAATGGGTGTGGCCAGCGTTTAAACAAAACGCAATGTACGACCTCACCATTGATAAATTCCCTTTCAGGGACCTCCTGCCGTGCCCTTTCGTGCGCAAAAAGACGGCCCCCGATCAGCCCCTTCAAACTTCGTAAACCCTGGGAGTACGAGGCTTGGAGGATCACACGGTCAGCTTTCGATGTCGATGTTCATTTTAAATTTTTATCGAGGCTTATGACCACACCACACGGGAATGGGCGGGCGGTCATGGGAAGTATGCGGTAATGGTCAGGTGACCGTAGTCCTCCTGATATTTCTGCATCCTCTCGGCGATCCATGCCCCGGGGTTTTCCGTGGCGTTGCTGGAATCGCTGGCCACCGTAAAGACGCAGGTCGCGCAACTATCCAGCAGGGTGTTGGTACCGTCTTGCCAGCCGGGCGGCACCGCCGTTTGCCCGTCATCTTTACTGTTATTTACGATGCAGCGGACCTTGCCATCGGGACCGTCCAGCGGGAAATAGGCCTTTACCGTGGTCGCGTAAAGTTTTGGATTGGTATCCGGGAGTTCGCGCTGCGTGGAATCGAATTCGATGCCGACGGTTTTGCCTTTCCCATGAAATTGTATCGTGGCGGGGGCTACGCTCCCGGTCCAGCTTACTCCCTCTGAAAGTTCACCGTCTACGTAATAGGAAAGCTCGGCACTGATGATGCAGGAAGTGTCCGGCTCGACTCCTCTCGAAACCTTGGCCTGAATCGTGTTCGGTATTTCCAAGAAGTCGTAACGCGCATAGGCCGCCGCGGTTCCGTTACGGATGGGACGACTCGTGCCCGATTGTAGGAACCAATCGCATTGCACGGGTAATCCCACGCTGGCCGGGTCGGGACTGGCGGAAGCGGTGAGCAACACCTCGTCCTTGTCGATCAGTAACGAGCTGACGGACGGGGAGACAATGACCTTCAAACCGAAAAACGTCAACCGGCGCTTGACCAGACTGGTCCCGGGGACGGTGGCTTCAATCAGTCCGAAGGCCGGGACATTGCTGCGCACCTGGATTGCCGCGGTACCACTGCCGCTGGTAACCGTGTCCAACGCGCCGAGCAATTCCACCCCTCCGGCGACCAGGGCGAAATGCACCGGTACACCGGCCGCGGGGGTGCCGTCCTTGTTCCGAACTCCAGCTTCACACACTCCGCTGGTCGCGGTTGTTCCCGCGAAAGTGGGAGCCCACTTCAAATTCAATGTCATGTCCGACCCGGCCGACCCGAAGGTCACGCTGATCGATCCTTGTTTCTGGTCCGCTTGCACGAAAGCCCTGACCGTAGCTACCCCGCCCTGGGTACTCGAAAGTAGAATCGTCGCTTGGCCATTGGCGTTGGTAACGACCGGATTTATCCCGCTCAGGGTGCCGAGGCTCGTGCTGAACTGGACGGATTTGCCGGCGACCGGATCGCCTGTCGGAACCAAGGTGTCGCCCGCCTTCCAGTAACGCAACGTAGCGGTAATCAAGGATGTTTCCAGCCCGTCAGCGGCGATTTCAGATGGCTCGGCGCCCATCAGAATACCGTAATTGGCCAGATCGAGATCGACAACATTTTGCCCGCAAGCGACCGTTACCGTTTTGGTGGTTGAAGAGACCGCGTGGCCTGAATTGTCCAACTCCTCCATGGCAAAATGGATGACTTCATCGATTTTTGCCCCATAGATTTCCATGGAACCGCCGGCTGGGAATTCGTACGGGCCGGGAACCCGGGGACTATCCGAGGTGACCCGAACGCTCGTCGTGTTGGCGGTTACGTTGGAGGCCTTCAACTTGATCCAGCCGAAGCATAGCTCGATCGGGCTGATGTCGCATTCGATTTCCGCGTCCCGCGAATATTCGCCGACACTCTGGCCGGAGGCATTGAGTGCCGTGGCATGCACCGTGATCTTCCCCGCCGGGACGAGTTCGCTCCATTGGGCAACCTCCGTCACCCTTAAGTCCACGGGGTCCGGAGCATCTTCAAAATCGAATGGGTAGACAAACTCGATATAAATCCTGGTAGCGGCGTCACGACCCTCCTCGGGGTACTCGAAAAGTCGAATCTTGGCCGTGCCTTCGCAAGTGGCCAGTTGTAAATCGTTTTGCCCGCCGTTAACCGGGATTTTGTGCAAGCCGGAACCGATGATATCGCCCGCGTTATTCAAGGCCTGGACGGTCACCGTCGCCTCGCCGGCCGATAGATATTCCATGTCCATCGACTCGTTGGCGTTAATCGTGAAGTCAATCGCGGTGCCTGGACAGTCCGCGTAACTGATACTGACATCGGCCTGAACCGCCTTTTCGGGAAAGTTGTCTGGGTCGACAGTGAAATGCCCCCAGGCGGGCAGGTAAAAGGCGCCGGCTATGTCGGTGAGTTTGGCGGTGGTGGTTTGGTCATCCGGGGCTTGGCTGGTTCCGAGGCCCGAGGCCAGCAGGTTTTCAAAGGCTTGTACATCGGTGGTCCAAGTGTTATCCGCGGTCATGCGTCGGATCATGCCCAGGACAGCCCTTTGGCCGTCGTTACCATGAAAAGCGCCCTCCCAGCCAAGACTGCTGCCCGCACCCTGTTCGGCGATCCCGTTGGCCACCGACCAGGAATGCGGCGCGATGAAATAGACCAGGGCTTCGTCGCCGACGGCCATCTGTTCAATCAGATAATCATCGCGGGCGTAAATATCCTTCACGAAGCCGCCGTTCTCGGCAGGAGTCTGGCAGCGTATTAAACGTGCCTTATTCCGTTCGTCCATCAAGATTGCCCATTGTTCCGGCTGCAGCACTTCCGTAACTCCGCCGGTTCGGCAACATTGTATAAAGGCGTGTTGCACCCCGTCTCCCGGATCGGCCAGGCAACCGTGAGCGATGATGAAGACCAACCCATAACCTACGGCGCGAGTCATCGAGTCCGGCAAAAAGGCACGATCATCGGAACCTGCCCGACTGCGCACGTCGATATCGGTGGGCAACCAGCCTTCCGCGATCAGCGCATCCTTGATTTCCTGAACGTATTGCTGGGTACCGGGGTGGCTGATGGCGGCCGTGTTGATAATCAAAACTTTTCGCGTGGCCGGTGTGATTTGATCCGTGCATGGGGGCGTGGTGGTCATGATCCGCGCCGTCGCATGCCCAATTGTCTTGTACAAGCCCTCGCCAGCCAACGTGGTCCGGGCCGCTTGTGAGGGGGTGCCGTCATCGGTGAACGGCTGGTTATTCGTATTGAGCATCGACACCGCGCCATCGGACATCGTCAAGAATATCGTGGTCCCATCGCCGCCGAGGGTTGCGGAAGAAACCCCGGGATAACCACCCTGAAGTTCGGCCAGCAGGGCAGCGGCGGCTTGGGATACGGAAAGACCTCTGGCCAAAACCGTGAACCGCTCACCGAGTTGGGCGAGTATCTGATTGTCATACTCCGATACATCCAGAGAATCAGCCGGATACTCCGGATTAATCGGTGAGCAACTTGTACCGACGATTGAGGCAGTGACAAGAGTTGTTGCTAAACAAAACAAACATCGAAAATACTGGTGTGCAAAACACATAAAATTGCCCTTCGCGCCGAGTTGGTATCAATCTCCATTTCCTTTTCATTGGAGGTTTTTCGATCCCAGTGTCAACCTCGTGCGCCTGATTATAACTTGGGACACATAACAAGTCAGCAATATCCAAATATTTTCCAATCTTATAGGAAAACACGGGAAATTGATTGATGACAATTCTCCGAATACTCAGGGGTTCCGTCGGCTTGCATCCGGCCACCGCAGGCATGTAAGCTGTTTTCATGCATGATGTTGCCAAGCTTGAACGCCCACCATGCCATAGGTTATGTAAATAACAATGCTAACCAAAGTAAAACCGATACGCTTTGACTGCGTTTACAAGAAAGGGGGTTGTCAAACTAGCTGAATAGGAGAGACATTCACAAATAGTTATTCGTAGAGCATGCCCCATGTGCTGCTCTCGCGCGGCGTGCATTCAGTATCTTGTTTCGGAGCCAGGACGCTTAATTCCCAACTTCAAAGTCTGTCGAGGCTGCGATCTTGGACGGCCGCATCGTCACGGCCGAAATAACAGAACCGCCCGCCCCACTTGCAGAACCACTGGCCGGTGGTGTGCTTTTTCATGGCGGGCGGCTTGGGCAGGGGGGTGGACATAGCCAATATCATACCCAGGTTGTAGGCCGAACCAAAACGGTTGTAGTTTTTTCGCCGTCTAAAATCAGTAAACCGTTATACAATAACGGCTTAACGATGGGCGATACAGGACTCGAACCTGTGACCTCTCGGGTGTGATCCGAACGCTCTAGCCAACTGAGCTAATCGCCCGTTTATTTTCCGCCGATCCGAAACAGGCCGTTCGACAGCCCTTCCGAACCAGATCAGTTTATTTTAACCGATTCGGCCGTTCCGGCAAGGGGAGACCAACATTCGATCGACGGTTATCCCATAGGCCCAACCGCCGGCAAGGCGAGAAGCCCTGCCCGATCACCCCTTAATCCCGTGAACATCCCCCAAAAAAGCAATCATGGCGTACCACGACACCAAAGAAGGAGCCGCGTGGAGAGAAAATGCGCTATCCGCGATTAATTCTTAAGAACAATCGACCTGGGCGAGGGATTACGCCGTAACAAGCGGCAATAGCCACTACGCCTTGATACCGAGGCCCGGCGTTACCCAAATTGGGTACGTTGTGCGGTCAGTGGGCAATAGACGGCCTGGGCAGCGTCATTTTCCACTATGAACCAACGGCCACTCCGAGCTTGCTCAGGGTCGCGTTGATTTTTTCCGAGAGGGTCTCAGCCGTGAAAGGCTTGATCACGTAATTATTCACCCCGGACTTGATTGCCTCCAGCACGCGGCTCTTTTCGGCCTCGGTGGTGACCATGATCAGCGGGGTGCTCTTATCCGTCTCGCGAATTTTGCGCACCAGGGTGATGCCGTCCATGTTGGGCATGTTCCAGTCGATCAGGCAAAGCTCGGGCTTGCAAGCGGCGATCTGCTTGAGGGCCTCAACTCCGTCAGCGGCTTCCATTACGTCGGTAAACCCTAGTTGGGAAAGGACGTTTTTCTGAATATTCCGAATTGTGCGCGAATCATCTACGAGCAGAATCTTCATGGTAATACACTCCGAAATCTTAACCGGCGACTGCGGCCACAGGTTGCGGGCTGACGGCAGTCTTCTTCTCCACGACCATGGCCACTTCCACACTGAACCGACCCAGGGATGAATCACAAGGCAAGCCGAGCCGCGGACGATTCTTCGACTGCGACACCACATGTTCGCGTCCGATGACCACGCTGGGCAACGATATACTGACTTTCAGGCCTTCGAGCTTAGCCTTGGCCTGCCCCGCGACCATGTTGGCCAGCTCCCCCAAAGCGTCAGCGAAATCCTCATGCTGAGGGGATAGTTCAATGCCGGCGAATTTGCTGGCTGCGGCCACCGCGGTCTGCATCGGGAAACAAAGAACAACACACCCCACGGCGTCACCCGATAGACCGATGATCGCCGAAACGTCGGAACCAGGCTCGTCGTGGTCCTTGAGGTACGGCTTTCCTACGATGATTTCCGTAGCCAGCATTGTCTGGAACACGTTTTTCACGGAGAAAATAAACGGATTGATGAAACGCACGTCCATGATTCGCGCCCTTGTCCGCGTTCGGTTTCGGAGGGGCCGCCCGCCTATTACCGAACCGGGGAGTATGCTTGTTCACCGAAGATATCGGTTGGCCGGACGGGTGATGTGAGTTTTGTATTAATCAAATGTTCATTCGGGAGGGCTGGCCCCCCAAGGCCCCAGGCTCATCCGACGATCTCCGGCCCCCTCGCACCTTTCGCTTATTATTATCGGGCGTTAACAATCCTATGGACGCACCTTGCGGCCGGCGGCAGAGAACCAAAGCAAGCCTCTTGTCCTGAAAGGGTAATGCGATTACAAAACCGGGGAATGTTCACGATTCTTGGACAATGGATGGGCCGGCGGGCATGGGTTTTCATCCTGCTTTGGGCAGTGCTGGTCTTGGCTGGCGCGGTCTGGTCCTACCGCGCCAAGCCCATACCGCCGCGCGACGTGGAATCTTTTTTGCCGCCCTACGTAACTCACAATCAGGCCCGTGAATTGATGGTCAAGGCCTTTCCCAAGCTGGCCGCCCGAAGCCAGATCGCGGTTATCGCCTATCGCCCCGAGGGCCTGACCCCGGAGGACTTCAACTGGCTGGACCGGATCGCCCGCGAGGGGGCCCCGCTCGTCGAGGGTCGCGTGCTGTCTCCCGCGGCGTTTTTCCTTAAACCCCGCCTGGTCAGCCCCGAGGGCCAGGCCGCCCTGGTCGTCTTCAACCTGTCCAGCAACTTCCTTAGCAATATCAGCAAGGAGACGGTTGAGCAGGTCGAAGAGCTTGCGCAGCAGGATCGGCCGTCGGGCCTGACCGTGGAAATTACCGGGACCGCCGCCGCCGGGCGGGATTACGGCCGGGCCAGCGAGGCGGCCTTGCACAATACCACCTGGGTTACGATCGCGGCGGTGCTTATCATTCTGGTCGTAGTATATCGCTCGCCATTCGGCCCGCTGGTTCCGCTGGTGTCGATAGGGGCCAGCGTATTCCTGGCTTTCGTGTTATTGGCCTTGCTCGAACGTGCGGGCTGGATGGTTTCCAATCTTGAACGGATCTTCGCCGTAGTTCTACTGTTCGGAGCCGGGGTGGATTACACATTGTTCTGGATTTCGGCCTACGGCGAGGAATTGCGCGAGCTGCCGGAATATGAGACCGCCTGCACGACAGCCACCCGGCAGACGGCGCCGGCGATCCTGGCGAGCGCGGCCACCACGATTTGCGGGCTGACGACCTTGATGGCCACCAATCTCGTCCCGACCCAAAATGCCGGCAAATTACTGGGAGTGGTTCTGGTATTGGCCCTGTTGGCCTCCCTGACCCTTTCGCCCTCTTTGGCCCGACAAATGGGGCGATGGCTGTTCTGGCCGCGAGGTATTAATGCCCGGCCGACGTATGGGCAACGGGTCATTTGGCCGCGTCTGGCCAGTTGGGTTACACAATATCCGCGGTCGGTACTGGGTCTCGGGCTTCTGCTACTGACCGCCATGGCCTCTTCCACCTTCCTCACTAAACCGCGTTACGACGCTCTGAATGAGATGCCGCCCGGTTCGTCATCCGATCGCGGTTACCAAATCGCTACGCGGTATTTCTCGAAGGGTCAGCTTTACGCGACCACCCTGTTGGTGGAATTTCCAGCATCGCCGATCAGCATGGAGGAACTGGAAAGATTGAGCCGCAGCCTGGCCGAAGGCATCGCAGCCCTGCCGGGAGTGGACGAGGTCTATTCGCTGGATCACCCCCTGGGACAGAGGAGCAGCGAGGTTCTGGGGAGCATGACCGGCCCGCTGCAAATGTTAACCCGCGGTCTGTACTGGTCGGATCACGCCCCGGTTATGCGTTTTGAGATACTCATCGACCATCTACCATTTACGCCGGAAGCCATGAGTCTGATCGAACAGGTCGAGCAACTGGCCCGGCAGCAAACCGCGAAGGAGGAAGTCGGCGACAATCAATTCCGGATCCTGCTAGGTGGGCCAACCCCCTATGTTCTTTCCGTCAGGGAGGTGGTTAACCGCGACCAGGTACGAGTAATGATTCTGGCAACAACGGTGATCGCCCTTATCGTATTCCTGATGGTCCGCGATCTGCCTTTGACTCTGTTCATGATGCTGGCCACCTGGATGACCTTCGGAGCCTGTCTGGCTTTGAGCGAATTTTTCTTTGTCCGGGTATTGGGCGAAGGCGGGCTGGATTACAAGGTGCGGATCATCGTTTTTGTCATAGTAGTAGCCGTCGGACAGGACTACAACCTGTTCCTTCTCAGCCGGCTTATGCAGGAACCGGCGGAGCTGGAGGACCGCGAAGCAGCCCAGCGAGCGATTATACGTACCGGATCGGTGATCAGCAGTTGCGGCTTGATTATGGCGGCGACCCTGGGGTCGCTGGGGGCCGGCGGCCTGACCCTGCTGCGACAGGTCGGCTTCACGCTGGCCGCTGGCGTCCTGATCGATACGTTTTTCGTGCGCCCCCTGCTGGTGCCAAGTTTCGTCCTGGTCGCCCGGAGACGGCGCGTATTAACCAAAAAACGTTTCCACCTTTTGAGTTCCAAAGGCCGATGATCAGACGGGCAAGGCATTGTGCAGATATGCCGGTCCACGGCACGGCAAGCATAAGCTTCGCCCCGTGGAATACATGCATACATAACTTAAACTGACCGATTTCATGCCGCCAGGAGCTTTTCCAAGCGGCGGAGTACCGGACGCTCATGACTGACTTTGACCACATCGTTCACCGCCTCTCGCCAGACCGCGCGTTGCAGGTCGGCCTT
>JAAYCU010000053.1 GCA_012729595.1 Phycisphaerales bacterium | reverse complement strand
ATGGATTTTGGGGGGGTGCAAACCCGAATAGAAGACGATTGCCAAGGGTTAAAAATGAAAGTGCGAAAAAAACTCAAGTTGAAGAGTTATGTTAATCGGTATTTTCGGTATTTACAGAAAATATCAGAAAGGTATTATGTGATGAAAAAAACATTAACTGAAATCTTGAATGCGGGTGGTCGTGATTTGCTGGCACGAGCATGGGATAAAACTGAAGCGGCCGAGGATTATGCTCCTCTGCCTGGTGACCTTTATAACGTAGAGATTGTTAGCGGTGAGCTTACGAATGCTAGAAGTGGCAAACCGTGCTATAGAATAACATTCAAGGTGGTAGCAGGAGAATATGCTGGGCGACAAATCTGGCACAATCTATGGTTGACGTAAGCCGCGATTCCAATGACCAAGCGCGACCTGGGCAAGCTGGGAATCCATTCGTTGGCCCAGCTCGAAAAGCCCCTGCCCCAAGGCATCCGCGCTCAGGCGAATGTTGTTCTCCGGCGGGACGACGACGGGACAGAATATAATCGGGTCCGCTCTTTTAAGGTTATTGGTGTTGACGAAGACCCATATGCACCTGTGGATGATTACAACGAACCACAGGAGATGAAAACTGCTTCTGCAGGGGGGGCAACATGATTTCTTGCCCATACGGGTTCAGAGTCCTCGACAGCAAGGCCGGAAAAAGAATCCTGATAAACTATGGGGCCGCTCTGGCCGGTTATGCGGCCTGCGAGGAAAAAGCAGAACCGCACCGCGAAGCTTACCTATCAGCGTTTGTCTACGACGACGATTTCCGTTGGCACCTGCAAACGACCGGCTCAACCCGGGACTTCAAGGGGAGATGTTGGTCGCAATGGCTCTGGTTTGATCTGGACCGCGAAGGCGATTTGCAGGGAGTGTTGAACGAAACACGCCAACTGGCCATGGGCCTGGTTGAACGCTACCGCCTCGACGAGAACAATCTGCTGCTGTTCTTTTCCGGGGCCAAGGGCTTTCACGTGGGATTACCAACCGGACTCTGGGCTCCGGAATCATCGACAACGTTCCATCGAGTGGCCCGAAGGATGGCAGAAAGACGGGCCGAAGAGACCGGCGTGATAATTGATGCGGGAGTATATGACAAGGTACGACTTTTTCGTGCGCCTAACAGCCGGCACCCGAAAACGGGGTTGTACAAGCGACAGTTGTCTTTCGATGAGCTCATGAACCTGAAAATTGAAGCGATCCGCAAACTGGCCGAACAACCCGAACCCTTCGAGTTACCCGCGTCAGCACAGCGGAATGACTTGGCGACAACCGATTGGCTGGGAGCGATGCAACAGGTCGAGCAACAAATACAGGCTAGACAGCAACGGCAAGCCGTAAATGATAGGCCCACCCTTAACCGACTCACTCTTGAGTTCATTCAGAACGGGGCAAAGAAGGGTGATCGGCACCGACTGTTGTTCAGTGCGGCCAAAAATCTGGCCGAATTCGACTGCCCATCGGTCTTAGCCCATGCCTTATTGTCTGAATCTGCTCTGGATTCCGGGTTGTCGCCGTCTGACGTACGCCGACAGATTGATTGTGGATTGACCCATCAAGAAGGTGGTGACAGCCATGGGTAAAAAGAAGGCGGCCTATAAGATTGGGTCTGACGTACTTGATCCCTGGCGGGACGATCTGCTTGTGGGTAAACCTCCGGTGCTTTATCCAATAGGCGAAGGTGAAATGGCAACAATCGAAGTTGGACCCGGCCGGGTCAACCTGATCGGGGGTGCACCCGGCGCTGGCAAAACTGCCTTTACCATGCAGGCGACGCTAGACGCCCTACGCCTGACAAAAACCCTACGGGTGGTGGTTTGCAATGTCGAAATGACTCCCGAAACGCTGTTGGATCGGCAATTGGCCCGGCTTTCCGGGGTGGACCTGACCACGATCCGATATCGCAAGCTTGGCAGGGAGCACGCGGATCGGATTGACCAGGGATTGAGCACTTTGGCTACGGTGGCGGATCGGCTCTGTTTTCTGCGTCCGCCGTTCGATCTGTCCAACGTCGCAGCGGCCGCCGACGAGTTTGAGGCCGACCTACTGCTCCTCGACTATATCCAACGAATACCACCACCTGGCCGGCACGAGAATCGGCGTGGACTGGTTGATGCCACGATGAATTATTTGCGGCAATTCGCCGATACCGGTGTTGCCGTGGTAGTTGTAGCCGCGGTGGCCCGGACAAAGGATAAGAGAGGGCGCAGCTCGTACGACGGTGACGGTTTGAATCTGGCATCATTCCGGGAATCTTCAGAACTGGAATTCGGGGCTGATGATGCCTTTATTCTGGTACCCAATGCGAACCCCAAAAGCGAACAGGTGTGGTTAAAGCACTTGAAGGCCAGGTATGGCGAGACCAGGGACATACTTTTTAACTTCGATCGCCCGCGGCAGTACTTTCAGGCTCAAAGTTTCACTGTCAATAGGAGTATTGGCAGGGGTTATCCCACACTAGCCGCTTCATGGGACGAAACAGCACTTGCCCCGGGCGGGAATGGGGATGGCGAATGAATAACGAACCGCGCATACTCGAAGGCTGCAAGGTTCTGCCGCCTATGGACCAACCTGACAGGCAACAACAGCCCGCCAAGGTGTATTCCAGGGAGCCCCCGAAGCGCAGGTCGAAAACCAGCACCGGTGACCGTTTCAGAGTATTGAATACATTCGCTGATTTTACAATGTGCACACTGAATCGGGCGGAAATTGCCGTTTGGTTGCTGCTATGGCGGGATACGAAGGACGGCTTGGCTAGGACATCCCAGGTAGATCTCGCCAAACGGGCAGGGATTTCAGAACGGACCGCTCGGCGGGCCATCAGTAGCCTGTACCGGATCGGATTGTTGAGTATCGTTCATCGGGGCGGGTTGAAACAAGGCCCTTCCACCTACCGGGTATACCCATTATCTGGAAAACATGCGGACACCGGCAGTCGGTTAATGCAGGACATGGGTGTCCGGATACAACCGGACATTTCGCGTCCAAACAAGAGGATCCCAGTGTCCTGCATCCCATAAGGGGACCATAATAGCGTCCACGCCTTAATGGCGGGACGCATTAAAAAGCAATTGACATCGTTGCGCAATATGGGATAATTGACATCATGCGCAGAAAACGAAATACAGGTTTGTCCGATGTGCTGCGGGATGCGATTCGTGAGAGCGGACTATCCCTGCTGCAAATCGAGCAGGATACTGGTGTGCACCGGGGGTCAATCAGCCGATTTCTTCGGGGCGAACGATCTCTGCGGCTGGATATCGCGGACAAATTGGCCGCCTATTTGGGTATCGAAGCGAAACGGAAGGAAAACTAAATCATGAGCCGGGTATTCAAACCGATTGTGTACAAGACGTTACCCGCTGGAGCAGAGATTATCGTTCGGCGGGGCCAGCAGATCGCGAAGTGGACGGACAAACGCGGCCGGGCTCGAAACGCACCCATCGTTGTACCAAAACGTGGCAAGCATGCCGGGGAAGCACGCATCAGCATTCAATCGGCGCGTTATGTCGCTCAATACCGGGATAGCGATGGGTTGCACACCGTACCTACCGGCTGCCGAGACGAAACCGCGGCGCGGGGAGTCCTGCGGGATCTGGAGCGGCAGGCCGAACTGGTAAGGGGTGGACTATTGACGCGATCCGAATCGCAAACGGCGAATCATCAAACTGCCTTGCTGACTGAACACATTGACGCTTACGAAGAACACTTGCGCGTGCACATCAACCGGAAAACGGGCTTTCCGTCAACACCGCAACATCGAAACAATCGGCGGAAGCAGTTGGAACGCATTGTGGAGGAACTGGGGTGGACAAAGCTGACCGACCTCGACCGTGGCCAACTGGAACGGTGGTTGGCCGATCAGGAAACCAAAGGTATGGGGGCGAGGACGCGTAACACCCATGCGTTGAGCTGGTCGGCGTTCGCGAACTGGTGTGTGGACACCCACCGACTATTGGTCAATCCTTTCACTCGACTTGGCAGGGCCAATGAGAGAGCCGACCGTCGGCGCCAACGCCGGGCACTAACCGTGGATGAACTTGAACGACTCATCGTGGCGACATACTGCCGTCCCTTGGCCGAATACGGACGCAAGCCGGTCAAGGTAGAACCTGCCGAAGGTCAAAAGAAAAAGCGGGCAAACTGGACCTACGAACCCGTAACACCAGATAATATAAACGAATGTCTGGCGGCAGCACGAAAGCGTTTAGAGGGCCAGCCCGAACTAGTGGCGAAACTCGAAGCATTGGGGCGGTTGCGGGCCTTGACGTACAAAACGCTACTATTGACCGGACTGCGGGTGAATGAACTGCGGTCGCTAACGGTTGGACAGGCTCATCTGGGGGGGCCGAAGCCGTTCGTGATTCTGAAGGCGGCAGACGAAAAAGCGCGGCGAGGTGCGGAAATACTGCTGCGGACAGATTTGGCCAAGGATCTGTCCCTATACGTGGCTGAACAGGACGAGGAACAAAACGCTGCTTTGCAGGAGGATCAACAGGTTCCAGCTCAATTGCCAGCCAACATGCCTTTGCTGCCTATTCCGAGCGATTGTCTGAGGGTGCTGGATCGCGATCTTATTGCCGCGGGGATTCCCAAGTTGGATGAGCGTGGCCGGACCTTCGACATGCATGCCTTCCGTACAACGTTCAACTCCCTTCTAGCTGCGGCAGGTGTACCACAGACCACCCGACGTATTTTGATGCGGCACGCTGCTGTGGGAGTAACCGATGAGCATTATGCAGACGTTGAACTCATTGATCTCCGAGGGGCATTGGACCATTTACCGCCTTTGCCTTTACCCAAGAATTTGGAGAAGGCTCAGCAGGAGGCAACGGGCACCGAAAGAGGAGCGCCAGTTTATTGCGCCGTTTATTCGCCGCACGACAAAAGGAGTACATTTCAGTCAATTGCTGACAAAACTGATCGTGATGGGCGTTTTCAGGAATGTGTCGCAAATGTCGCTTGTGACAAGAGTTGTAAACCGCTGACAAGGACTGTCAAACAGCGGGCGATGGGATTCGAACCCACGACGTCCAGCTTGGGAAGCTGGCATTCTACCACTGAATTACGCCCGCAAACTTATATATCATTCTAAGTGTATACATCATGCAGTCAAGTCCAGTTCGATCGCTGTGAGGCGCTTGCGTTCTTACGTTCGCCTTATTTTGCGGAGTGAATTCGAGCGGTCCGGAAATCCT
>JAAYCU010000052.1 GCA_012729595.1 Phycisphaerales bacterium | reverse complement strand
GATCGGCCTGTTCCATAAAACTATGTAATCCAAGAACTTGAGGCCGATGGACGGGAAAAACGCCGTAAAGGATCGCCATCTGCCGACAGACCCGTTCATCGGCGGTGAAAGCGGCGATCGGTTGGGTGAGGCGAAGTTTACAGAGCAGGCGCGGGCTATCGCCATGGTCCGTCCAGAGGGCGACGGCGGGAACGTTCAGATCGGCGGCCACCAAGGCCGCGGCCCGGACCACGGCCTTGGCTACGGGAAAGAGGGAGGTGCCACTGGCCCCGAGTTCGTCGCCGTAGTGCTGGCCAAAGGATTCAGTCTGTTCGGCGATTTTGCGGATCATGCGGACGGCGGCGAGCGGATATTTGCCGACGGAGGTCTCGGCGGAAAGCATAACCGCGTCGGTGGAGTCGAGGATGGCGTTGGCCACGTCGCTGACCTCGGCCCGGGTGGGAACGGGGGCATCGACCATCGATTGCAGCATCTGGGTGGCGATGATCACCGGCTTGCCCTGACGCCGACATAGCAGGGTGATTTCTTTCTGAATCAGGGGAACGCGACAAACCTCCATTTCCACACCGAGATCGCCGCGGGCGACCAGAACCACGTCGGACAGGGCAATGATCTTCTCGAGTTGCTCGATAGCTTCGGGTTTTTCGATCTTGGAAACGACCTTCATATCGCTTTGATAGCCCTTGAGAATATCGTGCAACTGCTCGAGGTCCTCCGGCCGACGGACGAAAGACAAAGCAATGAAATCCAGATCGTTTTCCATGGCCCATTGCAAGTCGCGTCGATCCTTTTCGGTAAGGGTGGGAGTGGACAATCTGGAATCGGGCAGGTTGATGCCCTTGCGATCGCTGATCGTTCCGGCCACCTCGCAGAGACAGACAACCGCGTCCGGCTGCTTTTCCTGGACACGGAGGAGCACGTTGCCGTCGTCGATGAGGACGCGGTGGCCTTCCCGTACTTCATCGATAAGGGCGGGGTAATTGGTACTGACCCGGTCGGGCGTGCCTAAAACGGGCTGCCGCTGGATCAGGACGGTCTGCCCTTCGCGGAGTTCGCACTTGCCATCGGCTATTTCGCCCAGCCGGATTTTCGGTCCGCACAAATCGCCCATGATCGCAACGAAGGCCCGCTTTTTCCCGGCCAGTAGGCGAATACGGCGAACGGCCTCGGCATGGTCGTCCAGGCTGCCGTGCGAGAAGTTGAGCCGAAAGACATTGACGCCCGCATCGATCATTCCAGCAAGTACGGCCTCGCTGTTGCAGCCGGGCCCGACGGTCGCGACTATTTTGGTCTTGATCATGGTTGAGATTGTAGCGTCCTGAGCGGTTCCGGGGAAATACCTATGAAACCACGACTTCCAACCCGCCAAGCAAAATGGGGTACTATTCCCATCCTTGACGCCGCCATCGCGCACAAATCATAATGGGCATAACAACCTAACCAGGAGCTAGACGCTCGTAAGGATACGTGCATGCGTGTTTTGTTTATTTACCCGAACCTGAACGCGGAAGAGGGTTTTAATCACGGGGTCGCCGACTTGTCCGGGTACCTGAAGGCCCGGGGGCATACCACCGGCCTGCTTAACGTCAACGAGGCGTTGTATACGGTCCCGGCCGATAAGCAGATCGTCGAGCTGGTCCGCCAATGGCGTCCGGATTTCATCGCGTTCAGTGTCATGAGCCAGCAGTATCACTTTTCCCTGCGCCTGGCCCGGCAAATCAAGACGGCCCTGCCCGATGTGCCGCTCGCGATCGGCGGGGTCCACGCAATCATGTGTACCGAGGAGCTCAAGAACGACTGGTTCTGGGATTACATCGGGGTCGGCGAATGCGACGAAGCCCTGCCCGAACTGATCGACCGGCTCCAGGCGGGTGACCCTCGCACGGCCGACACCTTGAACTTCTGCGTTCGGCAGCCGGACGGTACCTACCATCAGAATCCCTTGCGGCCTTACCCGATTCTGGATGAGCTGCCCGCCAAGGATTACGAAATCTTCGACCTGCCGCACATGATCGGACGCAAGAACGGCTGGCAGAGCATGTTGACCTCCCGCGGCTGCCCCTACCGCTGCACCTATTGCTTCAATCACGAGGTCAGCGACCGCTACCTCGAGGACGGCGGACATGCCCGCAAGAGCTATCTGCGGCATTATTCGACCCCCCGGATGATCGCCGAACTGAAACAGCTTAAGGAGCGTCATCCGCACATCGAAACCTTTATTTTCGACGACGATCTGTTCACCTTGAACAAGTCGTACTGCGTCGATTTCGTCAAGGCCTATACCGACGCCGGGATTAACGTCCCCTTCGTGCTGAACGCTCACGTGCAGACTATGACCGAGCCGATCGCCCGGGCCCTGGCCGATGCCCCGTGCATGATCGTCAAGTTCGGGCTGGAAAGCGGCAGCGAGGAGCTGCGCAAGAAAATTCTCGAGCGGCACATGAGCAACGCGGCCATCGCCGAGGCCTTCGACCTGTGCCATCAGTACGGCCTGCACACATCGGCGTTTATCATGTTCGGCCTGCCCTACGAAACCCGGGCCATGATCGAGGAAACCATTGACCTGTGCGCCCGCGTGCGGCCGGGGCGCATGCGCTGGGCGATTTTTTATCCGTTCCCGGGAACCAAGAGTTACACCATCTGCCGGCTGGGCAATCTGATCGATTACCGCAAGATGGACGCGATGGATAATTTCTTCTGCGCGTCCTGCCTGAGGTTCGACCCGGCCACCGACCTGTTCATCCGCAAATTGCAGCGGACCTTTCACTGGCAGGTCAACGCCCGCACCGATTGGCCGCTGGCCGACGCCTATCGAAATATGGTGGACGAGGTGGAGGCCATGAGTGCGGATGCCTGGCACGAGGCCAGTGATGGGATTCTGGCCCGCGACCGGGAGCTATCCAACGCCTATCTTGGGCAGGTGCCGGCCGGCGATGCGGACGCGATGCGGAGGCTGAAACACTATTCCATCCGCTACACCGAGGTCATGGCGGTTGATAGCGATTTCGTTCTGGCCGAAAAGGGCGAGTACAAGAATCTGGCCGCCCGACGCTGGAAGGCTTTTCGAGAACAGATTGACGACCGACGGGCGGCGGCGAAATATGACCGCCCGGAGAAGAGCAATTCTGGGGAACCCGGGCTACCCATATTGCGGATTATCGAATCGGATCAATCCGTCGGCTTGCCTGATTGATCGGTAAACGTTTGATCCGCCAGATCTTGCTCGAGACCATGGCCGCAGCAACAGATAGATGAACAACTTCATTATCAAACTGAAACCAATCGGCCGATGTGACCGGTAGGCTGGCCGTATGGGGTATTTAATCGGGGAATTTCGGCTTGATTATTTCTTTTCTTCTTCCGGTGACGGGAAAGAATCGCTCAGGTCGAGATCCATTTCGAACGCCGCCGTATCGCCCGTGCTGGCCAGCGCTTCCAGAGCGCTGATCGGATCGCCGCTGCCTTCGAAAATATCCTCTTTGTCGGCCGTATCCTCCTCGTCGGATGCTTTCTGGACGGACGCCATTTCCCGCATCTTGCGGCGGGGCTTGACCTCGGTGTGGACCGGGCGAATATCCTCCGGGTGACCGTCGATTTGGACGGTGAAAACCACCGGCCCGATGACAATATGGTCGCCGGCCTCGAGCTCCTGCTCGTTGATCCGCTCGTTATTGACATAGGTGCCGTTCGCGCTGCCCATATCCCGGATACTGACCGCTTTTTCCTCCAAAATGATCATGGCATGGTTACGGGATATCTCGGCCAACGGAATGCGCAAACCGCAATCTTCCTTGCGTCCTATGATCGTTTTTCCTCGCTCGAGTGAAAACTCTTTGCGTTCGTCTTTGTCCTTAATAATGACCAGCGAAACGTTCATCGCATCGAGTCCCTTAACAGGAGAGCGGATTTAAACCGCGATATGTCCGTGGCCGTTAACGGAACACCTTGTACCATGCCACCGCCAGCCGCCAATATGAGTCTACCGGGTAATTCCATTTGTGGCAAGAGATTGCCCAGACATAAAACGTCGCGAGTAGGTTCCGTGATAGCAATGGTTTACCGTAGAGTGGCCGGGACGCATCTTGACCGGCAAGGGCCACACCCGATCCCGTCGCATGTCTGGATAAGGCTTTAGTATGGCGGTATGGGCTGCGCATTAGCCCGAAGGCAAACCGGGCAGGGTCCGCATAACAGGAACCGACCCTTCGGGTATTCTGCCTCAGGACTCTGGTGCGTGGTATAACCCATTTGACAGGTAGGGGTAAGCCTTTATAATAACCCCCAAATAAGGCGGCGGGACGTCGCGATAACGAGGGGCCGTAGCTCAATTGGTTAGAGCATCGGACTGTCGATCCGAAGGTTGCGGGTTCGATTCCCGTCGGCCTCGTTCTGTAAAACTTTTCAAGGCAATCGTTTAGGCGATTGCCTTGATGGTTTTTACGACCAGGAAAGTCGCGGCCTGACTAGATGGGTTTCGGCTTCTCTGTTTTTGTTACAGCCTCGTGAAGACTTTGGGCACAACTATTTGCACACAGGCCCCCTACCGGGCCAGCTTGACAACGATCCGACGTTACGGTTTGCTTGGAGTCATGAGCTTGCCTCGCGGGCACATCGAATCGCATTTATCCTTATTGGATCAGGAGTTGCTCAGTCTGCATCCACGGTTGGGCGAGCAGGACCGACAATGCGTCGAGCAATGGCAGCTCTTCGCCCGAGCAGTGCGCTTTCATCTGCGGAGCCGCGGCGAGTCGCTACCTCTGGTTGCCCTCTTGGGCGGGACTGGCACGGGAAAAAGTACCCTGCTGAATCAGTTGTTAGATACCCGGTTATCCGCGGCGTCATATCGGCGGACATTTACTTCGGGTCCGATTGCCGCAGTGAATAAATTGTCGGCGATTCCCGAAGGCTGGCTGGGGATCGAGCGGCGGATGGTTACGGCGGCGGCCGGCCCGGTTCGCGGAGAACCCGGAACGCTTTTCGTAGCACTCCTGGATCATCCGCTGACCTCCCGTATTACATTGATCGACACCCCGGACCTGGACGGCGATCAGCCCGCGCATCACGCCCAGGCGGACCAGGTTTTTCGCTGGGCCCAGACGGCCGTCTTTCTGGTAACTCCCGAAAAGTACCAGATGACCGAGCTGGCCGGCTATTATCGCCTGGCTTGCCGATATCGGCTTAAGACGTTTTTCGTAATGAACAAATGCGAAGAGGCCGCTGTAATCGAGGAGTTTCGCGACCAGTTGGCGGAGCGGGGATTCGCCGACGCCCGTCTTTTCGTTATTCCACGCCACGATAGCCCGTTCGAGCCGTCGTCGGGGACTGCTCTGGCCGATTTGAAACAAGCCTTGCTGGATTTGAATATCGACCAATCCGCCTCCGACGAAGGATTAGTCAATCGCTGCACGGACCTGATCGACCGACTGAGTGATCGGATTATCACCCCACTACGCGGCCATCGCGATCAGATTGACGCTTTGCTTAAATCCCTCCAGTCGCTAAAGACTTCGGCACCAGGACTGGATGTCAGCCCACTGACCAGACAACTGCAACGACATATGCAGGAGCAAAGCGTCCTGTATCTGATGGGTCCGGGACGGGTACTGGAGCGTCTACGACAGATGCCGGTCCTGATCGCCCGTCTGCCCCGAACTATCTGGAATCTGGTCGGTCGTGGGGAGCGGCCGACACCGGCCTTAACGTCCGAGACGGTTGCGGCATCGCGCAGTATGCCCGATTTCGGACAATTGTTGTGTGAGCAACTGCTCATCGCCCAAAGCCGGATCGATGATCTGCTGCGCGCCGATGACACCGTTTCCGATTGGTTAAACACACATGGCGACGACTACCATAGGACCCGGATCGACCCAGCCCGGGCCGCGCAAATCGCCGTAGAGGAGATCCACGCACTGGAAGCTTGGCTCGAAGAGCACCGCCAGCGCAAACCGCGGGATACGCGTGTGATCGAGAAACTGCTCCGCTATATGCCGGGGGGTGAGCGGATAAGCGGCTGGTCGGAGGCGGCGCCTTATCTGCTAACGCTGGTGGTGGCCACGCACGGTGCGTTTTTCGGTCCGATCGATCTGTTGATCATCGGCGGGTTCAGTCTTTCGACATGGTTAGGCGAGAAACTGAGTAATGAGGTGGCCGCTCGGGTCCGCCAGAGTAACCGACGGATCAGCGAGAGATTTGAGGCGCTGGCCCGCGAGCAGGTAGAGCTCGTCCTCGACTGGCTGGATCGACAGGCTCCCCGAAGCGAGGAACTGGATCGCTTGGAAAAGTTGGTCGACAAGGTGCATGCTGACCTGAGGAGCTGACCAGACGTGTTGGAGCAAACACGACAGATCGTAATGGAAGCGGCAGCATTGATCGGGGAGTCTCCGCCGCGGCTTATGGAAGGCGATGCGCCCGTACTTAATGATGCAGTGCTGGATCCAACCGCCGTCCCGAAGTACTATCTGGTCGGGCTGATCGGCGGCAAGAACGTCGGTAAAAGCACGCTTATCAACGCCCTGGTCGGCGAGAAGATCACGCTCCAAAGCACCCACGGAGCGGGTACGGAAAAGGTGATCGCCTATGCGCATGCCGCACAAGCTGCTGCCTTGCGAGAGTTGCTGGAACGGGAGGTTCCGGGCCAATACGAAATCGTAACGCATGAACATTCGCAGCGGATGCGGCAGGTGTTGCTCGATCTTCCGGACATTGACAGCCATTACGAATTTCACGTTGCAATCACCCGCCGCATGCTCCGGCACATGCTTTACCCGGTATTCATTCAGAGCGTGGAGAAGTATGCGGACCGTAAACCGCGTGAGCTGTTGTCGGCCATCACCGAGGGTAACGATCCGCGCAACTACGTATTCGTACTCAACAAGATCGACCAGATCCTCGCGAGCGAGGGGCCGGAGGGTGTTCGGCAGCTTGGCGAGGAATATGCTTCCCGGCTTACGGTAGTCCTGGGAATCGCTTCCCCGAAAGTATGGATGATCAGTGCTCTCGATTCGTCTCTCGGGGAGCTTGTCGCTCTGCGCGAATCACTCGCGAAGGATCAATCGCCCCAAACAATCGCGCAGTCCTCGCGCCTGGCCGCCCAGCGACAGGTTGGCTCACTGTTAACCTGGCTCGAAGGGCAGAAGATGGATCGGCATCTGGCCACCCTTGAAAGGCTGGAAAACGACGCCCGCGAGGAAGTGATGGCCCGGCTCGGTGGCCCGTTGATCGAGCGGATGCACCGGCTGATCGACGATCCTACGTTGCATATGGGTCTGGCCGACGAGGCCATGGATGAACGGGTCAAACGCTGGCCGATCGTCAACGTTCTGCATCAACTTCTGGGGCCGATGCTGTCTGTGCTGCGTTACCGCCTGCCGATCCCGCGGCAGCGCGGCCTGGCGGACATCGATACGCTCGTTGCCCCTTATCTGAACGCGAAAGAAGGGCCGGCCCGGCAGATGCTACAGGCCACGTTCGCCCAACTGCATCAAACCCATCCGATGCTAAGTCGGCTTTATCGGGATAATCGATGGTGGGGACCGGAAGCGGCCGAACAAGCGGTAAGCGAACTTCACCGGCAGTTGACCGCAACGCTCAACAGCCGGCGGGACGTACTGCATCATAAATACACCAAATCGGGCGGGGCGATCAGCGCGTCCGCACGCATACTGATTACCTGGGGAGCGCTGCTCTGGTTTCCTTTTGTTCAGCCGGTCCTGGAAGCTTATCTGGCCGATGGCAGCCTGCGAAATTTCGCCCTGTTGTTCGTGCGAGTCCTGGGCGCCACTTATCTGCTTCAGAACGTAGGGCTGCTGGCGGTGTATTTTCTTGTCATCTGGCTGATATTGAAATGGCATACACAGCGGCATGTGGATCGGCTGCTGGAGAAATGGAAGGAAGCCGATGAGCAGGATCCCGAGCAGTCCCTGGCCGGCACGATCATGATCTGGGTCCAACGGATGCTGGCACCCATTAGTCGGACCCGCCAACGCATGGCATTGCTGCTCCAACAGTCCGCCGAATTGCGGCGCAAGCTTTCGTCCAGCGGCGCATGAAGGCATGGCCATAAGCACATGGCCACAACGCCAATCGTCACGGTTCCCGGTTCCGGGTTTTGTGGCTGACGCTATCGCGATAACTCTCCGCCTGGGTTGCGAATCCGGTCCGTGCTGTTCATACCGTTGACCTATGGGCCTTGAATCTCTTTCGGGAGACTCTTCAACCAGCCAACAGCCAGTACGCCCTAGAGCCCGATGAGGATGGCCTCGGCCGCGTCATGGCGAAGCGAGGTCGGGCGGGGGGTCTCCGACCATTCGATCACTCGGCGGGCCAGACGACCGGCGTATCGTTTGGCCTGCGGCCCGTTACGCTGCTGACGCGGGTAAAGAAGAACCCGGCGCCAGTCCTCCGCGCTGATCCGCATAACCTCGATCCCATGTTTGGCCGCCTCCCGCTCCCAGATATCCGCCAGCGGCCCACCGCCTTCGAGGACCAGCTGGCTCAGTTCCGGCAACTCGGCCAACAAACCATGCACCGCCCGCCGCAGCCGGTCGGCCGTGCCGAAGTTGCGCGAGCGATACCAGCGCAGCCGTCCGTCGCGGCCAAAAAGTCCCAGGCCGGTCTTGATCCCCAGGTCAACCGCCAGCAAATTTTCCATGATAGTCCCGTTGGCGGAATCGCCGCGCACAATTTTGCCAGCTCGAACGGCTGAACGCCGGACTCAGGTTCGTTGCACAAGCAGGACGGTAATGTCATCGGGGTGGCTACCCTGGTCGATGAAGGGAGCCAATTCGTCGGAAAGATCCTGTACCGTCGCCGTCGGCGTCTGGCCGAACCCGTCACACATAAGCTGAATGAAGCGCCCCTCACCAAAGCGCTGGGCCTCCTGATCGGCCACGCTGGTCACGCCGCGCGAATAGAGGACGAGGCTCTCGCCCGGAGCCAACTGGTCCAGGTGGGCGTTGTATTCGAAGTTTGCGACCATGCCCACGCGTTGTTCGCTGGCGTGCTTCATCGACCGGGGAGCGCCCTGGGCGGTGATAAAAAACCCGCCGATTTTTCCGCCGCGGGCGTATTTCATCTGGCCGGTGGCCGGGTCGAGGATGACGCAGATCATATCGATGGTGGACGAATCGTTGCCCTCCTTCATCAGCCAGTTGAGCAGGCGGGCGAAGGCCTGGGGCGGATCGTTATGGAGCATGGCCGAGCGGAAGGTCGCCTGCAGTCGGGCCATCGAAAACGAGAGCGATCCACCGTTGGTGTGGACATGGGCAATCAGGAAGGCGGCCAAGCCGGTGTCCGGGTGTTTCATCGTATCGTAGACATCGCCGCAGTTCTGCTGGCCGGAACGCATGTATGCGGCCACTTGCAGATTACTCCACATGGGCATATTCAGCGGGTCCAACTGGTTCTGGATCACCCGGACCAGCTCCTGCTCGGCCGAGGACATGGCCTCCGTCCGCCGGACGGCGGCCGCCAGGAAATATTCTATCTTGGCGGCTACTTGGGATCCTAAAGCGCCCAGTAATTCCAGTTCGGGATACTGAAAGCGTCGGACCTTTTCCCGGCGGTCCACGTAGAGCATGCCATAGGTAGTAGTTCCGACCGCGAGGGGGACGGCCAGCGCACTGCCGACGTCGGCTTGTTCGCGGACCTTGCGAATACAGATATGCTGAAATCGCTCGATACAGCGATATTCCAGATATCCGATCAAGGGATTGCCTTCGAAACTCTTTCCGGACGCCAGTTTGCCTCCGACCACATCGAGCTCGCCCTCGGGCTTGCGGCGTATACCGACCCAGGCGCAGCGGGCGGAAAAATTTTCCATGAGTACGTCGAGGGTAACATCCACCAGCTCATGCAAGTCCTTGCTGGCCGCAATGCGCGATCCTGCGCGGGCCAGGATATCCAGTTGGGCGGTCTTGAGCTGGGTCGGGTCGAAATGTCGCTTGATCGCCGAACCGGGCGGCAGGGGATATTTTTTTATCTTGGCCAGCTCCTCCGGACCGAGACTGGGCTCCTCGAGTACCTCCTCCTCTTCGCTGGTAAAAATGGTGACCACATAGGTCTGTATATTCAATTCGTCTTTATTCTTAAGGAGGGTTGTCGGCCGCATCGGCTCGTTGTTAAGGAGGATCGACACGTTGGGGTCGAGGTTTTCGGCGCACCATTGCTTGTTTTCGGCCAGAAAAATGCGTAACTGGCGCGGGTTGATCTGGGGACTGGGCAGGTGGATATCGCAGGTCGCCTGCGAGCCGAGGTAAATATCCTCGTCCTCGAAGGAGGTATCCGCAATCTTGTTGAGGCCCTGTCGAACAACGATTCGCATGTCTCGTTCCCTGCGGTCCAAAAACCGTTATTTAAGCGATTTTTTGGTTTTCGTCCACAGAGCCGGCCTATCAAGGCGGCCGGTTTTCCCGGCAACGAGACTGGCGCTCAAATTGGGTTCGTTTGGCGCATTTTATTTTTCGTTCGTAGCGGGGTCGGCGGGGAGGCGGCGGAGTTGTTCCAGGCGGCGAAGGGTACGGTTTATTTCTCGTTCGATCATGGATTCGTAGCGGAGGAGGCGATCGAGATTGGCCTCGTGGGGGAAAAGGATGGTGAGGGGGTCGCGGGTGTTTCCGGTGACCTGTTGGAGGAGTTGGGCGGGGAAGTTCCGGGACGAATCGCGGGCGTCGCGGATTGACTGGGTTTCGAAGCGGAGGGCCCGCCGGATTCTCCAGAATCCGGCGGCGAGCCGTTCGACGAGGAGGCGTTCGAGGGGTCCGGTGGGCTGGAACTGGTCCATAAGCTTATCGAGGAGAATTTCAAGATCGGCGGGATCTTCGTTGGGATCATCGGACAGGACGATATGGCGAGCGAGCAGGCCGTGACGCACGGCGTTCCGGGAGGAGACGGCCTTGCCTTGGGGGGTTTTCGGGCCGGTGGATTTTTGGGCGTTACGGCAGTTGGCGGCACGTTGTTTTTCGGTAGTCATGATCGGGATACTCCTTAATTAACCACGGAGAACACAGAGATAACATAAACAGGCCAGGGTTCACGTCGCCGAGCACACACGCCTTCACGGATGGCGACATCATAAATCCCCATAGGGTAAGAACACGCTGGGGTGTCGCGGAGGGAGGAGGGGGAGCGGAACGGGGGGCAGGATGCGGGATTTAAGATTTGAGATTTAAGACCTAAGATTTGAGATTTGAGATTTGAGATGGGAGATGGGAGAGTGAAAATAGGAGAGTTTAGATTTGCGACTATGACTGGGGGGGGCGAGGTATAAGCAATTCTTGCGGATGGCCTGAAAAAAAGGCGGTGTAACCTCGGGTCGGCATAGGGGACATCTTTGGGACGGATGATATCGGGGATGACTAAGGGGCGAAGCGAGTTTTTGACAGTCTACGGGGCGATTCGTAGATTGTTGGGGTTTATTGGTCTTTTGAGGAGTGCGTCCGTTGGCTAAGGGGCAAATCAAGCAAGCGCCGGATCATATCGCCGCACGGCTCAAGATCTGTCGGGCGGGGATGGAGTCCGCGGGTCTGGACGGCTACCTGGTGACGGCAAGGGCGGATCAATACTATCTGACCGGCTTCGACGGCGAGGACGGGGCGGCGCTGATCCTTCCGAAAACGGTCTACCTTCTGACTGACGGGCGGTTCGAGGAAGAGGCGGGCTTGGTCGCGGCTTGGGCCCGGGCGATCGTGCGTCGGGCCGGACTGCCGGAGGTTATCGGCAAGGTGGCCCGCAAGCATCGGCTCAAGCGGCTGGGGTTTCAGAGCGAGGCGCTTACCGTTCGGGGTCATACGGCCATCCGGCAGGCACTGGGGACGACGAAGCTACGCCCGGCACCGCCGCTGACACGGGAGCAGCGGCAAATCAAGGACGAGATAGAGCTTGCGGCGATGCGCAAGGCCATCGCGGTGGCCGAGGGGGCGTTCAAGGCGGCGGTCAAACGGTTGCGGCCGGGGATGACGGAGCGGGAATGGGCAGCCCTTCTTTTGCATGAAATGCTGCGTCGCGGGGCCGAGGGGGCGGCTTTTCCGACGATCGTGGCCGAGGGGGCCAACTCGTCATTGCCGCACGCGCGGCCGGGGAACCGTAAGATCGAGCGGGGCAGCGCGGTGCTGGTCGATTGGGGCGCGTTGGTCGACCACTACCGGAGCGACTTGACCCGAATGATCTACGTCCGTAGAATCCCGCCGCGTTTCCGGGTTATGCACGAGCAGGTTCTGGCCGCCCAGCAGGCGGCGTTGGAAGCCCTCAGAACCGGCGTGCGGATGAGCGATGTTGATGCCCGGGCCCGGCAAAGCCTTCGGCTGGCAGGATTGGCCCAGCGTTTTACGCATAGTTTGGGGCATGGGCTTGGTCTGGACGTACATGAGGAGCCTCGTCTGGCTCCCCGCTGTCGGGAATCGCTGAAAACTGGTATGCTGGTGACGGTGGAGCCGGGCGTATACGTTCCGGGAGTCGGTGGAGTGCGCATCGAGGACGATGTGCGCGTGACCGAGGCGGGAGCCGAGTTATTGAGTACCCTGGAACGATCGCCGGAGGCGTTCGTCGCCCAATAGACCCTTACCCAGGAGAATGGTGTGATCGACGTTGCCCAAGTACGCGAGCTTATCGAGTTAATGGTTGAGCACGGCCTGGGGGAAATCCGCATTAGGCAGGAGGACAGCAGCATCACCCTTCGTCGCGGTCCGACGGGCGAGGTAATGATGTACCCTCAACAGATGCCGATGCTTCCCATGGGGGGAGCGTTCCCGTCGGGAGCCGTGGCCCCGGCGGCCGAGTCAGCGGCTCAGCCTTTGGAGGATGAAGGCTTACTGGCCATCAAGTCACCCATGGTTGGCACATTCTACGCCGGTCCGGACCCGCAATCGCCGCCTTTCCTAACGATCGGCGCGGAAGTGAATCCGGACAGTCCGGTGTGCATTATCGAGGCGATGAAGGTCTTTAATGAGATCAAGGCCGAGGTTACCGGCCGGGTCGAGCGTGTTCTAGTGAAGAACGAACAGGCCGTCGAATTCGGTCAAACCCTGATGCTGGTCCGACCGCGAAGCTGATCGTTTCATCTTACTCCTGGCAACGGAAACCAAGTATGTTTTCACGCATTCTGATAGCCAATCGGGGCGAAATCGCCCTGCGAATCATCCGGGCCTGCAAGGAGCTGGGGGTGCAGACGGTATGCGTCTACTCCGAGGAGGACCGGGGCGCGCCGTATCTTCGGCTGGCCGATCAGGCTTTCTGTATCGGTCCCGCGGTTGCGGCGGAGAGCTACCTTAAGGCCGACCGGATCATCGCGGCGGCCGAGGTGGCCAACGTCGACGCCATCCACCCCGGTTATGGGTTCCTGGCGGAAAACTCTCAGTTCGCGGAGGCGTGTCGGGATTCGAAAATCGATTTCATAGGTCCGAGCGCCGAGTCCATGCGCCTGTTGGGCAACAAGATCGAGGCGAAGAAGCTGGCGAAAAAGGCCAAGGTACCGAACATCCCCTGGACCGAAGGTCCGGTCGAGGACGACGCGGAGGCCGTCCGGTGGGCGGCGGAGGCGGGTTATCCGGTGATGATCAAGGCGGCGGGCGGTGGCGGCGGGCGTGGTATCCGGCTGGTGCATAACGAGGCCAACCTACGGCACAACCTTCCGGCGGCCCGGGCGGAGGCCCAGGCGGCGTTCAAGGATCCTTCGATATATCTGGAAAAGGCGATCGAGAACGGCCGGCACGTCGAGGTTCAGATCGTGGGCGATCTTTCCGGCAACGTGCTGCACTTTTACGAGCGGGATTGCAGCCTGCAGCGTCGCCATCAGAAGCTGGTCGAGGAATCTCCCAGTCCGGGGATCAGCGATCGTACTCGCGAGGAGCTCTGCAAGTCGGCGGTCCGTCTGGCCCGTGCGGCGAACTATTTCAGCGCCGGGACGGTGGAATTCCTGGTTGACCACAAGGAGCGGTATTATCTACTGGAGATGAATACGCGTATTCAGGTAGAGCACCCGGTAACCGAGATGGTTACGAACAAGGATCTGATGCAATGGCAGATCCGGGTTGCGGCCGGGGAATCTCTTCCGTTCAAACAGCGGGACATCCGCCAGCGTGGAGCGGCCATCGAATGCCGCATCAACGCGGAGGACCCGGACGCCGGTTTTCGGCCTTGCCCCGGCCCGATCGATGATTTTCGTCAGCCGGGCGGGATGGGCGTGCGGGTCGACACCTACGCCCACGCGGGCATGCGGGTCAGCTCGCGTTATGATTCGATGATCGCCAAGCTGATCGTACACCGGCCTACGCGGGCCGAGGCCATCCACTGCATGCAGCGTTGCCTGGAGGAATTTATCATCGGCCCGATAAAAACCACCATCCCGCGCCATCGGGAAATCCTCAAGCACCCCGATTTCATCAAAGGCGCCTACGATACTGGATTCATAGAGCGAACATGGTAAAATCCGCGTCCCGGCCCAACCCAAGGCTCGGGGGCGGAGTTGGCTTTTTCTCGAAAAACCCGGACTAACAAACGAGGTGTCATAATGCTTCATGGAAAGGTAAACGCGGTAGTCGGTCAGGCCGGCGGCCCTACGGTAGTCATCAACCAGAGCCTGTACGGCGTAATCCAAGAGGCCCAGAAGCATGCCCATATCGGCAAACTCCTCGGCGCGTTGCACGGCGTGCGCGGTATCATCAACGAGCAGTTTTACGATCTTTACCGGCAGCCGGAGAATATGCTTGACCTGGTCGCCCAGACCCCGGCATCGGCCCTTGGAGCGACCCGCGACCGTCCGGACCGCGAATACTGCGAGCGGATATTCAACGCCTTCCGCAAGCATGATGTCCGCTATTTCTTCTACATCGGCGGCAACGATTCGGCGGAGACGGCCAACATCGTCAACACCATCGCCGAAGACGCCAAGTACGAGCTGCGAGTATTCCATATCCCCAAGACGATCGACAACGATTTGCTGGTCACCGACCATTGTCCGGGCTATGGTAGCGCGGCCAAGTTCGTGGCCTCGGCGTTTATCGGCGACAACCTGGACAACCGGGCCCTGCAAGGGGTTAAGATCAATATTCTGATGGGTCGCAGCGCGGGCTTTCTGACGGCGGCCAGCATTCTCGCCCGGCAACGTCCGGACGACGGTCCGCACCTGGTTTACCTTCCGGAGCGTCCTTTCGAGATCGAGAAATTCGTATCCGACGTAGAGGAAGTTTTCGATCGGTTTGGACGGGCCCTGGTGGCCGTGTCCGAGGGCATCGTGGACGATCAGGGCCGGCCCTGGACAGAAAAGGTCTCAGTACTCAAGCAAGAGAACATAACGCAGGACGCTTTCGGCAATGTGCAACTATCGGCGGGCGCCGGCTCGCTGGCGGACTATCTCGCCGGCACTCTGCGTAACCGCTGTAAGAAGGTCAAGCGGGTCCGGGCGGATAGCTTCGGTTATCTGCAGCGCTGCTTCCCGGGCTGCTACAGCGAGATCGACGCCTGGGAGGCTCGTCTGGTCGGGCAGATGGCGGTGATCTACTCGATGGACGAGGGGGCCGACGGTAGCGTGGCCCTGGTTCGTCTGCCGAGTACGACCTACACCGTGGGCACCAAGCTTATCGGCCTGAAGGAAGTCGCCCCGGACAAGCCTCCGACCACCAAGCAGATGTCCGAGGAATATATCAACCAGGCGGGCAACAACGTGCTTAACAGCTTCCGCGAATACGTTTCGCCGTTGGTCGGCGACCTGCCCAAGGTCGGTTGGTTCGAACAGATCGCCCAGATGTAAGGCCAGCCCGACGCGCTAGCGAGGGATTTGCCCCGACAGGGGCAACGGGCTATGCGCGGACAGGATGAGGAGCCGGGGAGACAAAGAGATGGGGAGCCGCGCCTTACGCTGGTGGGCGAATCCCTGTTCGCGCCCGTACCTCTGGGGAATCCTTGGCCTCAGAGGCGGGATAGGAATCCCGATCCAGGGCTGTCGAGATAGGAATCTCGACAGAGCATATCTCGACAGAGCAATACCTTAATCGCTGGTGCGTGAAGCCCTTCTCGCACCCAACCCGGCGGGAATCCTTTCCCGCACCCCATGGGATGGGAATCCCAAAGCCGGACTGTCGAGATGGGAATCTCGACAGAGCGACTCGACAGAGCATATCTCGACAAAGCAATACCTTAATCTTCCAGGGCGTTGTAATAGCCGATCGGCGGAGAGGCGATGGTGGTGGCCGTCCCGCCGTAGAGGCAAGGCGAGCGGTCGACGATGGTCTGCATCCGCAGGTGGATGGCCGGGTCGGTCGTGGTGCTGATCGAGCCGTAAATGGTAAAGGCGTGGTTCCGGTTGGTCACCCAGTCCTGCAAGCGCACCACCGGGGCGACCATCTGAAGATACCCGATATAGCCGAACGGACGGCGCCTGGTATTTGGGTCACCGTCCGTTTCCTCGTACGTATGACGGCGAAGATCCAAAGGAATGGGTAGCGTAGGATCATCACGCGAAGCAACCAAAGGCAGGATTATATCCGCTGTTTGCGGATAAGTGCTTGTTTCATAAGTCCGGGTTCTTATCCCCAGCCGATGCACCAGACTGCACAGGTTGCCGACGGAAACGAACCCGGGGGCGTCCGATGGGCCATGCGGCAAGTCAACCTCGACATTCCCGGCGGCGTCGTACACCCTCCGCATCTCCCGATGGGCCACCATGATCTTGGCGAATATCGGCGAGGCGCTGGTCAAACCCAACGGCGGGTCGAGTGAAGTTTGCTGACCGACATCATCGACCAGCAGATCCATCAACCGTTCCGCCGGGCGGTTGGCCGGCTGGTTGAAACTGGTCGGATTGGCGGTTAACTCGGGCGGGTCGAGCAACGAGGAGTGCAACTCCACCACCGGCAGTTCCGCGGGCTCGGCGAGCATGGGCAGGCCGTCGAGTACCCACCAGGGGGCGACGTTGATATTGATACGCCCGCGCACCTTCGCCCCGAACGACGACGAAACCGGACTGACCACCGGGTAACGGCTTAATACAAAGGGTTGGGTACCGGGGAAGGTATTGCTATAAGCGACATCGTAATCCGGTTCAGCGAGCAGAGGGACCAACTCCTCCAGCGGCAGCGCCGTGAAATAATCGAAGACCAGTTGCCCCCAGGGGAAATCGCTACGACCCTCGTTTTGCTCAAGATCAAGACAATATTCCAGCAAATTACTATCACTTGCTTCCTGTTCATTGAGATACGGAGGTAGCCTAATGGGATCGAATATCGGCAGGTGGCCGTTATCGAGCTTGCGCATCTGCGTGTCATTAAGCGTGGTCTCCTGCAATCGATTCAGCACATGCGGCTCTAACGTGGCCGCGACGCTGACCGGCCCATCCGGCGTATGGGCGTACCGGGTCACCAGCAGGAGGGTGCCGGTGGTCGGAAAGGCGCGCCCGGTGGCTGGCATGGGGCACACCACGGGGAACGGTGCTAAGGGGAGCTTCTCCGACAATACTTCTGCAATTACCGGTTCCGTAAGACCTGCATTCGGGTTCGGAAACGCCAGAACCAACGGCAGGCCCAGCGAGTCCCGATTCACGAACATCTGGTTGGGAGACAATCCGGCTGTGGGATTGGGTCCGGTTCCGAACAAGCTGTGCTGCATCGGGCGACTGATCGTATCATCAACCAATTGTTGGCCCGAGGGAGCGGTAGAGAATTGCCAAGGCGCACCATAGTAAACTTTTTGAGTCGTTTCGATCTCGTCGGTAACCTCAACTTCGAGAGGAAACAGCCACTGCCGAGCGAGTGTAAAATGCCAATAGCGCGGAGGCATTCCGGGGACTTCCTTATGTCGTTGCAAACTACTGTCACCCCAGACAAGCCTGTCATCTTCATTAGAAGGCTGACGAGTATGGGCATTAAGAGCGTTCTGGTCAGGGGCGGAAGAAACCCAATTATCCGAATTTGCCTTAAGGATACGGACGGGAGCTGTTGGAGATTCAGGCACATCACGATCGGGGAGGATAACCGGGCGCAGGAGATCGACCATGACATACGTTGGCGGAGAAAAGCTAACTGGCGGGTCGATACTGACTAGAGACTTAATATTCTTGCGCACCAAGGCCACATCGTCACCCTGACGAATCTTGAGCGTGGACACCAACGGCTGTATTTTCCTATAGTCGTCGATACCGTCGGTGTCTTCGTCATCAAATACATAATCAATCTCTAAATACGCGGCGTCTTTATTGCTGATCACAAGATAGGAATAGGCGGGTATCGACATACCAGATAATGCAACAACCGTCGCGGGCGGTGCTACGGGAAAACCATCCGTTAAGGCAGGACCGACCCAGATTTCAAAATCGGTCAAGTCGATGGGCGTACCGTAAGGATTGTACAGCTCGACAGCGTAGGCCGATTCGTTTTCTACACTATCGATATCCCACACTTTTATCACATCTGGAATTATAGTCGCATACACCAGCCGGGCGTACGCTTCGGTCAGGTAGGGCTGGCGCTTTACGCCGACGACTTCAACGGATGGCGTAGTGGAGTCCGGCCAGGCGAAATAGGAAGGTCGCGGGTCGGGGTCCGCGAAGTCGATCGTGTTCACCGCGAGTTGGGCGGCCGTGCGGAGTTGTTCCATTGGATCCGTCAAAAGTTCTTGAGCTATATTTTTATAAGTGCCTTGGATCATGGCCAGGTAATAGGCGGTCAACTGCATGGCCCGGCGGTAGGAGCCGCGGGGAATTTGAGCCTCCGGGGGAGGGGGAGGGGCGTCCAACACATCCCGAAGACTGAACTGGGTCCGCAGGCCGGGGCCGTTGAAGGCCAGGGCGCCTCCGACAATGCCGTATTTATAGGGATTCAGCGGATCCATAGGGTCATTCACGTCGGGTTTGAGTATGTTGTAAAAGTCGGTAAGCCCGCTGTCTCTGATAATCTGCTCCCCCCGTTGGCGGCGGAGGATATCGTCGGAGTTAAGGGTGGTAAGCAGCCGCCGGCGGTCGTACCGGTCGTTCGCCGCGGAATAGGACTGGTCTGTCAAAGCCGGCCCCGCGATCAGCCGTTGCTTCCACCAATCGGCGTC
>JAAYCU010000051.1 GCA_012729595.1 Phycisphaerales bacterium | reverse complement strand
TTTTGAGCGTCGGCCTATTCGAGAGAACGCCCATTTTGAGGGCATTTTCGGGAGATCAATCCATAAATGAAATGGAACAAAACTGTAACCAGTTGCTATTATTCGACTTATAACCGGACACTAGTGGGGTATTCTATTATTGCTTATCCCAGCAGGGCTGCCGGTGTTCCCTGGACTGTTGAGAAACAATTCTAGGATCGCTGGTTACGCTTCTCTGAGGATTTTGGGCCGGTTCCAGAATCGTAGAAGGGAGCCTGAGCCTTAGGATTTGTTTGGAATGGCCGATAAGGCGCGAGGCGGTCATGCCTGAATTGGAGAATAACTCCTGCACCGAGTTGCCGGTAATGCCGGCTCAGGACGCGACGGATGCGGACCTGGATCTTCAGCGGCAACGGCTTTTGTCCATCTTCGACAGCATCGATGAAGGTATCTACATCAGCGATCCGGATACATACGAAGTGCTCTATGTTAACGAGGCCCTCCGGAAATTCTGGAAGGATGCTGTCGGGACCAAATGTTATCAAACCTTTCAGAACCTTTCCGAGCCCTGCCCGTTTTGCACGAACGACCACATCTTCGGAAAGAACCAGGGGAAAACGTATATCTGGGAATTCTACAACAAGGCCATGAATAGATGGTATCGCTGCATCGACAAAGCTATTCATTGGCCGGACGGGCGGATGGTCCGCTACGAGATGGCCGTAGATATCACTGACCGCAAGCTGGCCGAGGAGGAGCTGGTCCTCCATCGCCAGCATCTGGAGGAACTGGTCGCGGAGCGGACCCGCCAATTGGACGAATCGCGGGAGAAGATACGCCAATCTGAACGCTTGGCCTCGATCGGCACGCTGGCGGCGGGGATCGCGCACGAGATCAACAACCCGATCGGCATGATGCTATTAGCTGCCCAGATCGGGCTGGAGGCTCGGCGACGGGGTGACAGTGATGCGGTGGTGGAGGAATCGTTTCAGAAAATCGTCCGCAACGCCGAGCGGTGTGGGCGCATCGTCAAAAGCGTCCTCCAGTTTGCCCGCCAGGAGAAGACGGAAAAGTGGGCGACGGACCTCAATGCCGTTATCGAACACGCGGTTACGACTCTGCAACCTTATGCGCAACAGCGGGGGGCGACCCTGGCCTGCCAATTAGCGGATCCTTTGCCGGAGGTGATCGTCAGTCCTCTGGAGATCGAGCAGGTATTCTTGAATCTATTGCGCAACGCCATGGAGTCCGCTGAAGGCCAGGTCCAAGTGTGCATATCGACCGAAGCGGAGGCGGGTTTGGTTCGGGTAATTATTACGGACAATGGACGGGGAATGAGCGCCATTCAGAAAAAACATCTGTTCGATCCCTTCTTTACCACCCGGCAGCGCGAGGGGGGGACCGGGTTGGGCCTGAGTATCACTCATGGGATTGTGACTGATCATGGGGGAACTATTACGGTGACAAGCCGGGAAGGTGTCGGATCCACCTTTGTTGTGGAATTACCGATCCCCAAGCCGCTTTGATGGGAGCACGCTAATGTCCAGAGTCCTGATCGTCGACGATGAGCCGGATTATCGTGGACAAGTAGAAACCATTCTTTGCTGGGACGAACATGAGACAAAAACCGCGGCGAGCGGTCGTGAGGCCATCGACATCGGAGCCCGCTATCGCCCGGATGTTCTGATCGTCGACTGGATGTTGCGTAATCATGTCCACGGTCTGCACGTTTCCGAAACCCTGCGGATGATCCGTCCGGATATGAGGACCATTTTGATTACCGGTTTTGCCTCCGATGATTTGCGGGCGGAAGCGGTCAACAAGGGTGTGCTTGAATTTATCGAAAAACCTTTCGAGGCCGACCGCATCCGGGCCGCGGTCCAGGCGACCGGGCATGGAATCGATCCTTTGCAGGTCAGCCCGCTGGCTTGGATCCAGGCGGATACCAACGGGAGCATCCTGTTTGCCAATGAACGAGCCCGGGCATTATTTGCCGAGACTGCCGCCGGAGCCGCGGTCACCGCTCTCGATCAGCTCTTCGCCGGCCCCAACCGCCCCGATCTGGAAGCTGCCGTACACTGGTGGCAAGTCGTGTATCCACGATCCGATCGCCGTATTGCCTGGCAACTCCGGACGCAACACCCGTGGGTGGACGGTACGCGTTTGCTGGTCTTTTCGACTTCCGAAGGGCCCCAGTATTTTCAGCACCACCTGATCGATATGTTATTGGACGTGCAGGTGCCCAAGCATGTCCGCTGGCCATTTGTCGGTCGCGTGCTAATTATCGATGAGCAGGAATTGTATCGACGTTTCGCCACGGCCATGCTTCAATCCGCCGGCGCCGGCTGTTACACCGCCCAGACTTATGAGCAGGCCGTGAATTTACTGGAGAAAGACGATGGAATCGAATACATCATCGTCGATTACGGCGAGCCGGGAAGCGATCTGTACTCCCTGATCCGGGGGCTTAAGGCAATACGGCCGGAAACCACCGTCATCGGGCACAGCAATGATGACCGGAGTTCGGAGTTTGCAACCCTCGGGATATCCCGTTTCTTGTCCAAGCCCTGGCGTTTGCTCGACCTTATCGACCTGCTACAACGCGAGGATTGACATAGCCGACTCATCGCTTAAAGCGTGAATCAGGTCGGAATGAAGCTTGTCTTCGCGTCGATGCGGGCGACGGTTTCGGCTACCAGCTTGGCGCAGATTTCAATGTCCGTCAGGCTGACCACCTCAACCTGAGTGTGCATATAACGGTTGGGAACACTGACCAAGGCGGTAGCTACGCCGCCGCGGCTGATTTGCATGGCGTTGGCGTCGGTTCCGGTCGCGACCGGGGCGGCGCTAAGTTGGTAACTTATCTTCTTTTTCTTGGCGGTATCGATCAACAGATCGCTGAGTACTTTGTTGATATTCGCCCCAACCTCGATCACCGGCCCCTTGCCAAGAGCCAGATCGCCGGCTACCCGCTTATCCGCGCCGGGATTGTCCGTTGCATGAGTAACGTCCACGGCGATACCGACCAGCGGATCAATGCCGTAACAACTGGTTCGTGCCCCGCGCAGACCGAGCTCCTCTTGAACCGAGGCGACCGCAAAGAGGCCGCACTTGATCCGCCGGTCAGCCAGCAGGCGAAGGGCCTCCATGACCACGAAAAGACCCACTTTATCGTCCAGCCCCGGTGAGGTGATCTGATCCGTGCCCAGCCGTTGGAGGCCGAGTGTATAGCTTACCGGGTCGGCGATCGAAACACGTTTACCGGCATCGGCCTTGTCCTTGGCCCCGATGTCGATCCACAGATCGGTCAATTCAACCTTGCCCTGCCCGCGTTCCTCCTGTTTCATCAGGTGGATGGGTTTACGCCCGATCACTCCGTTAACCGGTCCGTTTTTGTTGTATACGGTTACCCGCGAGCCGGGCAATACGGTCGGGTCGATCCCACCTACGGAACCGAAATACAGATAGCCTTGGTCATCGATGTGCCGTACCATCAGGCCGATCTGGTCGCAGTGGCCGCTGAGCATGATCCGCGGCGTTCCCTTCGGATTGATGCATACGATCGTGTTGCCGTGAACGTCGGTAGTGATTTCGTCGGCTACGGGTTTCATGCGTTTGTGAACCAGGCGACCGACCGGCTGCTCGAAGCCGGAAACCGAGGGGGTTTCCAGGAGGGATTGAAGAAATTTTAAAGATTCGTCGCGCATAGTCGTCCTTTCCATCTTTCCGCTAACCATACCTTCCCGCGTCCGTGTTTGTCTAGCGAGACAATTCGCTTTGTCCAGATTTCTATATCGACAACCTTTTCCCGTGATTCCTGTTCCGCGTTACAGGAGAAAGCAGGTCCACGCAAGGGCGCGATTACGGACTCTTATGTATCTCAAACTGACCGATTTGGTGGCTGA
>JAAYCU010000050.1 GCA_012729595.1 Phycisphaerales bacterium | reverse complement strand
TTTTGAGCGTCGGCCTATTCGAGAGAACGCCCATTTTGAGGGCATTTTCGGGAGATCAATCCATAAATGAAATGGAACAAAACTGTAACCAGTTGCTATTATTCGACTTATAACCGGACACTAGTGTTTTCTTATATGGAAAATATTAGGGAGACAAGGGGACCAGGAGAGTGAGAGAATTATGTGCGATGTGTTAAACGCATACTTCTTTGATCCTCTCCGCGTCCCCGCGTCTCCCTATCGCGATCGCAAGTGGACGATGTTGTAACGCAAGGAGAACGAATCGTCTTCGAATGACGATTCAACCACAGTCTGTACGGGCGCCGGGCGAGCCGGGGCCGGGAGTCATTGGAAACATTCAAAAACGGAGAGTGGTGCCTATAGGGTCGAAGAAAGCGCCCGGCCTCCGTGGGTATTTGTGATTCCCGGCCCCAATTCTATCTGATTCCCCAAAGCTTATGCATCTGCACGCTCAGCCGCCAGGATGGATTGGCTTGAACCAGGTCGAGGCACCACTGCAGGGTTGCCGGATCGAGTTTCAGGCCGTCGAACGCTGGGGATATCAGATAGTAATCGGCCTTGACAACGGTTTGCGGAATCGGCTGGCCGACGGCGCGGACGTATTTGACCTCGTGGGCCACCCGCTGGCGGATTTCGCTCTCCTCGGTTTTCGGGCTGATCGTGATCCAGTCCAGGCCGGGCGGTAGCTCGATGGTGCCGTTAGTCTCGATGGCCAGTCGATAACCCGCCTCGTGCAGGCCGGCGATCAATTCCTCGTCCACCTGCAAGGCCGGCTCGCCGCCGGTCAGAATCACCCAGGAACAACGGGCGTTCGCCCGCCGCAATTCGGCGACGATCTCAGGCAGGGGCATCGGCCGTCCGGTCTCGAATTCGGTATCGCAGTCAAAACCGTGCGTATCGGCCGTGCATCGCTGATTGCATCCGGTAAAGCGTAGAAAAAGATTGGCGGTCCCGGCCCGGACCCCCTCGCCCTGAAGCGAGAAAAATATCTCGTTGACCTCGTAGGATTTCACAATGCAACTTCCACGCCGCAGTTGTTTGTCTCCCACAGGGCGACGCGTTCTACGCGTACGCCGGTCCCGGCCAACTGTTGCGGGCAGACCACACGGAGGAGGTAGTCGGCCAGATTTTCGGCGGTGGGATTGGATTCGATCAAAAATATTTTCTGACCCTCGATGGCCGATAGTGCATCGATGATTTCGTGGTCTTCGCGGTGGCAGATAAAGCCGTGGTCCCAGTGTTCGTCGAGCCATCCCCCGAGTCGCTGCTTGAGTACGGTGAAATCGATCACCCGGCCGAGGCTGTCCAGCCGGTCGGCGGTCGCATGAAAAAACACCACATAGTTGTGCCCGTGTATATGAGCGCAGCGACCCTCGTGTTTCCACAAGCGATGCCCCGCGCTGAACTTTGCTCGTCGGATGATCTTCATACGTTTAGTCTCGAATATTCACCAAGGAGGCATGGAGGAAAATGTTAGAACAAGCAGGATGATCCCGAAAAATACGATAATCCAATTTCTATCGGGTTCGTGCTATGGTGTTTCCTTCTTCTCCGCGCCTCCGTGTTTAATTACTCTTTCCGCCCGCGTTCGGCTGTCGCGGTCACCTGGATTCCGCCGCGCGGGTTGAACTCGCCGGTAACCCTGAGCCAACGCGGCTCGATCTGCGCGAGCAGGTCGGTGGCGATGGTCTCGACGAGGCTTTCGTTAAAGGCCCGCTCATTGCGATACCGCCACAGGTACAGCTTGAGAGACTTGGTTTCTACCAGATACCGGTCTGGAACGTACTCGATGGTCAGTTGGCCGAAATCCGGCTGGCCGGTCACCGGGCAGATACTGGTAAACTCGGCACAGTCCAGCCGCACCGTGATCGCCCCCCCGGTCCAATCAATCCGGTCCACCCGGTCGATGGGTTGATTGGACGGCTTGCCCAGATGATGCAGTTCGCTCATGCCATGCTCCCATGAATAAGGCCGTTTATTATAGACGATTGTGGGGCCAAGTTGGAAATCGGCCTGGGGGGGCGACTATATGCGTGTATGGCGGACTGGGTGAATTGAACACGACCATTGTGAAAGAATGCTCCCTGCATGGGGTTTCTTTCCGCCACGGGAGGCGACAAGATTTGTATTTCTTCGCGCCGCGGCTGGCTCCGGTTGCCCGAATCAGAACTCTTCGTCGTACACTCCAGACCGGAGGGGGAGAGGCCGGTAAGGTCTCGCGACTGGTATCGCCGACCGAACGGCATCCTGACCCTCCCCAGCTACCGATTTTTTGGGGTTGACCGCATACGCCTTCTTCGACAAGATACCGGTTTTTATGGGTCCAACGGGAAATCCCGGCTGACTTTTGGTTATGGGCGTTCATGAGGTATAATGGGCCCCTCGATGAGTTCCGCATTAGTCCCGAACGAGAATAGGCATGACCGATTTATACAACGATCC
>JAAYCU010000049.1 GCA_012729595.1 Phycisphaerales bacterium | reverse complement strand
TTATTTCAGCCGTCGGGACGGGAGAAAACTCGAAAACGGGGTAGGCGCAACGGGGGGCGCTGGTACAATAACAGAACACGGCCCGGCGGCATTGCCGGGCGAGGTCAAATGGGAAATCTCGGGTAATACGATTGATTAGCCAAAACGTGTAGTGTGTCTGCTTGCTTTGAGAGGTAGCAAGCTGCCGCTCAATGGTCACCAGTTCAATTGACCGCTGTATCGAGATTCCGAACTCGATACCACCCCGTACGGCATTCCTATCCCGCGGATGCGGACGCGCGACAGGATTCGCGGCTCCGGGGGTGCGAGAAAGGATTCGCGCACCAGCGGTTCATCGTTCTTTCTCGGCGCAACATCTCCAAGGCCGCCCGATTCCTCCATCCACCCATTGATTGATCTTCCCGTGTTCGCGCCCTCTTGCACGACGGCAAGGGGCGGGGATAATCAGGTCAGGCGGGCGCGGGGTTGGTCCACGGATTGGGAGAATGGCGTGTCCACGAGCATGGAAGGCTTGAGTCTGGCTCGTCTGAGTTATCGGCGCCCGCTGACCCGGAGCCTGGCGGAGGTTGGCCGGCTTTCGCTCCGCCGGCTATCGCGCATGTTGCGGCGGGCCCATTCGACGGGGTTCGACATCACCTCCTCCCGCGACGGCCGATCCACCGCCGCGGAACTGCTGGATCGATACTCAACGCTCTCCGGCCAGGTCCATGCCCTTTCGGACGATCCGTGGCGGCTCCTGTGGGGGGGCGATCGGCGCGTTTTCCTGCCCATCCTGGAGCGGTCGTCCACGCTTTTCGCCTGGCGCGACCCGGTCGGGCCGCCGGAAGATGCCCCGGAAATCATCCGTTGTTTCCAGGACTATGCGGCCGCGCGCGGCAAGCACGCGGTGTTGCTGGGCATGGGCCGCTCGATCGTGGAAATGCTCCCGCAGGACAGCTTCAAGTCCGTCTGGCTGGGCACCGAGCTGTTTTATGATCTCAGGACGTGGTACACCCGCGGAAAACGCTTCATGGAGGTCCGGCAGGCCTGCAATCATGCGCGCAAACACGGCGGGATCGCCCGGGAAGTCTATCCGCTCCGGGATGCCGATATCCGCAAGGGCGTTGAAGACGTAACCGAGGCATGGATGCGGGCCCGCCCCGAGCGCCGCAGCCAATCCTTCCTGCGCACGGCGCCTCTGGAAAACGCCCGGCATCGTCGGTACTTCGTCGTCGAGGGAGACGAGCGCATCGAGAGCCTTCTGGTCTGCTCGTCCGTCAGTCTTCGAGGCCAGTACTTGCAGGATCTCGTCCGCCGACCCGATGCGCTGCGGGGCAGCAACGAATTGAACATGATGACGGCCATGGCCGTCTTTCAGAGAGAGGGGCTGGAGTTCGTCACCGGTGGCATCGTCCCGTTCTACGACCCTAACCAGCCCCGATGCGCCCAACGGCCGCGGGACGGGGGCATTCTGGGGCATGTGATCGGGTATTTTGACGATCTGTTCCGTTTCTCCGGATTGCAGCAGTTTCGCGCCAAGTTCATTCCCAGCCGTGCGGTTGATATTTACGCCCTGCTCTGGCCCGGCGTCTTGACCCCCAGCCTGGTACGGGATTTGTGCGCGGTTCTGTGGCGGTGATAGCTTCGTGGATGGCGGGCAGGGGGGGCGTATGAACGATTTACATGACTATCGGAACCTTGAGGTCCGGCGGAAGTCGATGGCGATCGTTCGCGGGATCCTCTCGGCGATGATGCGTTCGCTGCGAGGCCAATATATGGACGCGGTATCGCATCGCCCGTATTTCGCCCGCCACGGGGCAGGTTCTCTCCTGGATCGATATTTCCGGCCTGCTGTCGCCCCTCGAGCGTCTGCTGTACGGCTCGCCCAACGGCATCGCCTACGATGCCCAACACGACCGCATCTTCGTGACCGGCAAGCGATGGCCCAGCGTATTTGAAATACGGGTACAGAGTGATGCGTCAGCAATGCGTTCCATACGGTTGGGGAACGAACACCGCTCGTTCGCCGCGAGCGCATATGATTAACCGGCCCGCCATGCATCGGCTGAGTCAGGATCCGGCCACACAGCGTGTTGCCGAGAAATCTCTCAGCCGATCACTCAGACAGTTTTAGTACCCGTCTTACGGTGCGGGTGGCACCGTCTTTTTCGACCGTGACGTTGATTCCCGGACGGTCCTCTGTGACATTGCCGAATAACGGATGCTGGAAAAACCCGTTGGCTCGAACGTCTTCCACCGGCTTGTCGTTAATCTTTACGGTTGAACCGGGGGAGACTAGTCCTCTCACATAAACAAAGCGCGGCCCGGCCGGAAAGAATACTTCCTCGGAGGGTGAAGTCTGTACGAAAATGAATGGCTCCTGGGTCAGAGCCTCTATCTCTTCGGCAATGACCCGCCTGGTCTCGATCATCTTGTTCGGATCGCGCGTGTAATCATAGAAAGACCAGACTACACGGCGGCATAGCTCCAAAGGCCGATCGCGAGGATTGAGCCAATAAGCCGCTGCACCGAAACGCTCTTTTATCTCCCGCAATCGTTCTTCCAGAACATACAAATATTCGAAATCCTGTATGCCGTCGCGATGCGCACTAAAACGTATCGAGCCAAGGAACCCCTGCTTTCCCGGATAGGCCACGGCTCGGTCACCCAGAGGGTAGCCATGGCTGATGCCCTCCTCGGTATACGGATCGTCACCCCAATATTGGTTTAATCCCCAGTGTAGATAGCCGTCCAACTGGTACAGATAGTTGATCCAGTGCATCACGCGAACATGGAGAAGGGTCTGGTCCAGAAATCGATTGGGATATCGGCCCACGGGGTGACAACAGGTATAAAACCACAGTTCGGCGCCCTGGCGACGCAACTCGTCGAATGCAGGATACCGCACGTGGATTGCGCTGAGCTTGGGAACAAAGATGTCCATATCGTAATGTTCGGTTTCGCAGGCCTCGATTATGCGCATACCCGGGGCGATTTCGCGGGCCTTTCTGGCAACATCATTGTAGGAGGTCTCGAACTCCACGGTGGGCTCATCAATGATGCTCAGGAGAAACCTGTCGGTCCAGCCGCGTCTTCGGGCCATATCAGCCAAGACCGCCAATCGCCGGAAATTCTGTGGGAAAGGAATCAGGCTGCGATGGTTATCCCCCGGTTTCTTCTCTGACGCGGCCAGTGAGTGCATCTGAATGCGCTTGATGCCGGCCTCGAAGGCTATTTCGGCATATCGCTCGAACTTGCTGATATCGTGGGTATATCCGGTCTCCTCGTCCCCGGATTCCTCGATCATACCCATCCAGCCAAATATGTCCGTTTGCCGATGCTCGACCAGGAATCTGCAGGATCTGGCCAGCAATGCCCAGTATTCATCGCTGAACTCCTGCACCTGGTCTCGGAGAAACCTGCCTGGGAAATTCCACCAGTTAGTCACCGATAAAGGACGATCCCGCGGCAGATCGAAATCCCACACGTGAAGCGTAACCGGCAAGGTCACCGGCGCGGGCCCGCCCGAGACGGTCAAACTGGTCTCATATTCGCCGGCCGGAATGCCATAAGGCACATGGACTTCGATCCAAAGCGGCTGGGCCTGGCCGGCCGGGACGGGAATTGTGCGCTCCTCCCAGTACGGATCGGGAATCGCGGTCGGTGCCTCGGCGACAAGCTCGTCCCGGGGGATACCGTGCGAGTTATTGGTTATATCGATATAACGCACCCACTGTAAACGAATGCTTTCAGCGGGGATTATTGCATCCTGGTTCCGATGCTTCAGCTCAGTGATTTGCGCTGTCGCGCCGGCCAGGCCCGGTTCGTAGCGAGCCACCGCCTGGCCGCTGACCACCTCGCCACGCGCCCCCTCCATCGCGAGAGTGGGAGGGACGGATTCGCCCGGCGTGTCCGAACGCAGTACTTTGGCGAGGGGGCTGCTCGGCCAGAGTTGAACTGCGTCCGCATCGACCGGTACCACTTCGATCCGTGGGCCGTACATGGCCGCATTACCTGTTTTCGTACCCTCTCTGTCCTCGAAGTGGGGCCCCCAGATATCCTCAACCTCTTGAGCCCGTACGAGCAACAATGTCATGGTTTTGCCGAGATTGGCGTTGTACCAGTCGGTAAGGTCGAGTTCGTAGGCCACCTGCCATGGGGGAGTATGCTGAGTGCGATCCACGACGAAGGTGCCAACTACCGGCCAGTTCAAACCTGTCTCCCAGGCCGTAAACTTGGTCTCGTCAAACCGGAATTCCTGCCCCCTGACCATAATAGGCCAAGGCTTGTTAATGCGGTCCCTTTGGTGGAGCACCAGCTTGGCCTGGCTTGCGGGGGCGGTACCGAGCGTGAATTCCATGTAGACGACCGTCCCATGGTGCTTGACGGCTAATCCAAATTCGCCGTCGGCATTGTAGTTGATTTCTTCTCGCAAAGTGCAGTCCCCGTTGGGGTCGATCCGGACTTGGCCGAAAATCGGTAGCCCCAGCAGAGCGATGATCAGTGCACAAAATCCATGAGTGCAATTCGCCACGATATGTCCTCCACTTGAGTTAGGTGTCTGAGGGATTCCACCAAGGTAGGCGCGTTTGTCGAGAATCATCAATTCCCCTGACAGTATTTGCCCCCTGTGCAAACCGAGCATCTCGTCAGCGCCATACTACCGTCGGCTATTGAGGTTTGGCTATTCTAGCCCCTGCGCTTGAAGGTCGCAAGGATGCGCGGCAATGGTTTGCATTCGTGGGCGGTGAGTGGCTTATGCGGGGGCCTCATGGATATTGCGCGGCGCATTGCCGGGTTGCAATGAATGCCGAGGAAGCTCTCGCGAGCATGAACTGGAGTATCCATGAATTCCCGTCTCATGGATACCATTGGCCGTCCGTCGGACAGACGGAATACTGCATGGTATAGGATTCTACTGTGCGTGGTCGCCCACAAGCTTATTGGTACGCATCATCGCAGGTCTTGTCCGCGAGGATATTTGCGCCCGAAAAACACCCGAGGAAGATTCCGAAATCAATATGGTTTACCGCTCCGTCGCCGTTGAAGTCGGCCATCTCGCAGCCCGGTTGAACACTCGTACCGTAACAGGCTTGAAACTTGCCAAAATCCTCCTGGTCCACGTCGCCGTCCAGATCCAGATCGGGTAGAACCGTTCGTACTTGCACCGTCACCGCGATTGTCTGGGGGCTGTCCACGGCTGGTGATGAACTGCCGTTGTCACTGATGGTTATTAAGGCCTGGTGGGTACCGATGCCGAGGTTGTTCACCGAATAGTTGATAGTGTGATTGTTGGATTGGGCACCACCTAGCGAGCCGGAGGGCGGATTGACACTCAGCCAGGGTGCATTGTCGCTGATTGCGTATGCCAGTGTGCCGCCTCCTGTATTGGTCACCATAAAACTGTCCTGGGAAAGGTTTTCGGTATAATCGACGATGCGGTCGATGGTCGGGACATTGCGATGAAGAATGGGGACATTATCTGCGAGAACCCATTCGATTCGCGGGCCGTACATGGCCGGGTTGCCGGTCTTCGTTCCTTCTCTATCCTCGAACATCGGCCCCCATATATCAACAACCTCTTGAGCCCGGACGAGAAACAATGACATGGTTTTACCGAGATTGGCGTTGTACCAACTGGTTAAATCCATCTCATAGAAAACAACCCAGGGGTAAGTGTATTGCGTCCGGTCCACTACGAACGATCCGACCAGTGGCCAGCTCAAGCCCGTGGTCCAGGCGGTAAAGGTGTTTTCGTTGAAACTGAACTCCGCGCCCCTTACAAGAATGGGCCAAGGTTCGTTAATTCGATCCCTCTGGTTGAGCACCAGTTTGGCCTGGCTCGCGGGGGCGTTGCCGAGCGTAAATTCCAGATAGGAGACAGTGCCGTGGTGTTTCACCCCCAATCCAAACTCGCCGACGGCATTGTAGTTGACTTCCCCACGCAAAGTGCAGTCGGCGTTGGGGTTAATCCTGTTCTGGCCGAAAGCCGTGATAGCGGTTAACGCCATAGCGATCGTACACGCTTTGCAGAGAGTATTTGACACTAAAAAGTCTCTCCGATCTGAGTAAGTAACTCCAAGGGGCTTAAAACGGATCGACCCCAGATCCTCGTCCGCCGAGTATCATACTGGTTGAAACACTATCTTAAAGGCCACCCTCGCGAGCGGGCAGGCTCTCGATATAACCAAGAATCAAGCAAACGCACGGCTTTACATCGTCCTCCGGGGGGCAGGGCCATACATCTGATCATTAAAACATGGCCGCCTCTCGGAAACCCGAAACTCGCTTCGAGCATTGATGACAGACGATCGACCCGCGCATCTCCGCTTTGATCCTCAAACGCGGGTTATTAGCGGTCTATGCTACATTTCAACCGCTGTCGGCCCATTTGGTTACCGTTAGTCGAAATAGTCTTGCTCCGCTAATTACCGCCCTTAATTATTATAGCGGAAAACCCTCTCCGAAAAAAGCTTTTTCTTTAAAAAGCGTGCCCGGTTGAAAGCTGTACTGGCTGGTGGGCTATTCTGGCCCACTGTAATTAATCGTGAAACCCCATGGCTGTGGGGAATTGATCCTGCACTTCCAGAAAGAATAATCACACAGGAAATATTCGGACCCTTCAGCAACGAAATCCCAAACATATACGGTGGTGCCTGGTCCAACCAATACGTGTCTATTGCTTGTGTTCCGATCGGGACGTTGACGACGCCGAGAAATTCTTCCATGAGGTATGCATGCAAGGCACGGGAGCGATGGTTGACATGGCAGTGGTTGCACGAGCCCTTCACGTAGTCTTTGTCTTATATATTGCAATAAATGGCGGAGGTTATTGATGATCGTCGTTGCCTACGCTGTCGATCCATGAGGTACAATCCGCGAAAATACTCTTGGATACTGATGGTCGATATGTTACTGTTGATTATGTTGCGAGCAATTAATTCTAGT
>JAAYCU010000048.1 GCA_012729595.1 Phycisphaerales bacterium | reverse complement strand
TGGGTCGAACATCGTCCTTGACAAGCAATGTTCCCCTCGGGAGGCCCACTATATCAAACAACCGCAAGCTGTAAATGCTTGTATTATAGGACGTTACGTGGGCGCGCTTGGCGAGTTACGCCCAAATGGATTGGGAGCGAGTCAGTTATCCTGTTTCCGCCGGCCCACACACCTTCAAATGGACCTATGCCAAGAATACGCAAAACGCGGCCGGTCTCGATGCCGCTTCCATCGATCAGATCGTCTGGCCGGTCGCCGATTGTGCCGACCCGGTCATTTACGTGGATGCCAACGCTACCGGCGAAAATGATGGATCAAGCTGGGCAGATGCCTATACCGAACTGCAATCCGCATTGGCTCAAACCCTCGGCGGCATCGATATCTGGGTGGCCAACGGCACTTACCGTCCTGATTACGATGTCATGGCTCAGATTCACAACGGGCAACGCGAGGCGACATTCCAACTGCCGAACAATATCGGCATCTACGGCGGATTTGCCGGCGGTGATTCCACCATCTATTCCGGCGGGGAAACCGCCCGGGACCAGCGCGATCCGCAAGCCAATGAGACGATCCTGACCGGCGATTTATGGCTGGATGGAGATACTAACAACAACAGTTATCACGTGGTTTCCGCCAGGGGTGTGTCCCCCACTTCCATCCTCGACGGCTTTACCATCACCGCCGGCAACGCCGTAAACGCCCCCTATCCCAACTACGGCGGCGGTGGGATTTTTAACGAACAGAACAGCCGGGCGAATATCACCCGATGCACATTCTCTACCAACCTCGGCGGCCATCGCGGCGGAGCAATACTAAATGATTCGAGCAGCCCGACGTTCACGGATTGCGTGTTCAGCAATAACTACGCCGATTACGGTGGCGCGATATGCAACCGCTCGGAAGGCAGTCCCAGTCTGACCAGTAGTCCTAAATTGAACAACTGCCAGTTTCTTGACAATACGGCCATGCGCGGCGGGGCAATCTTCAATGAACAGAACAATAGCATATCCATGACCGGATGCCTGTTCCTGCGAAACACGGTCAACGACCAGGGTGGAGCCTTATATAACAATGGTTCGGCCACTTTAACCAATTGTGCATTGGTTCAGAATTCCGGCCGTTATGAAGGCGGCGGCATTTACAACGAGTTCGCCCTGACCCTCATCAACAGCGCCGTGGTCGGCAATACATGCGACAATGCCGGCGCTGGTTTACGGCCGGGTTCTGCGGGCAGCCAGGACATCATCATTTCCAATTCCATCTTCTGGGGTAACATCAGCTTCAATCAGAGCGATGTCGAGGCCGCCCAGATCGAACACCCCAGCCTCTCAATTAATCACAGTTGCGTTCAGGGTTGGTCCGGCAATTTCGGTGGTGTTGGCAACATCGGTGACGACCCGCGATTCGCCGCCATGACGCCCACGGACCTTCGCCTTCAACTCAACTCGCCCTGCATCGATGCGGGGGATAACACCGTCCTGACTTCCGACATGACCACCGACATCCTCGGCCTGGCCCGCCGCATGGACGATCCCGATACGGCCGATACCGGCAACGGAACGGCCCCGTTGGTGGACATGGGACCGCACGAATACGACCCGAACGGCGATTACGATGGCGACCTGGTCCTCAATCAGCAGGATAACTGCCCCGTCACCGACAATTTCGACCAGGCCGACACCGACGCCGACGATGTAGGCAATGTCTGCGACAATTGTCCGGATAGCGGCAATCCCGAACAGGAAGACACCGACGGCGATACCTGGGGCGACAGTTGCGATCTCTGCCCGGAACTGTCCAGCTACGTCTGGTCGGCGCAAACCAACAGCGAGCCGCCGCCGCGCATAGGAGCGACCACCGCCTATGACAGCGCCCGGGGCGTCACCGTCCTTTTCGGCGGCTACAAAAGCCCCGATTGGTACAACGACACGTGGGAATCGGATGGGACCGGCTGGACGTTACGAACACCCGCCAACATTCCCTCACCCCGATCCAACCATGCCATGGTTTATGACAGTGCCCGCGGCGTTGTAGTTCTGTTTGGCGGAAAAACGGCCAGTGGGCAAAGCAATGAAACCTGGGAGTGGGATGGAACCGATTGGACGCTCCGAACAGCATCGGTAAAACCCGAGGCACGCGGTTTCCACGCCATGGCCTACGACAGCGCCCGCGGGGTCACCGTTCTCTTCGGCGGAATGAGCGGCAGTTCTCTCAATGATACCTGGGAATGGGACGGCACCTTCTGGCAACAGAGAACATCAGCAATGCTGCCCTCGGCCCGTTACGGCCACGCCATGGTCTATGACCGTAAGCACGGTGTTACCGTCCTCTTCGGCGGGCCGGACAACCAGACGTGGAAATGGAATGGGAACAATTGGATTTTGGCCAATACTCCGTTCGCCCCGTCAGCGCGAATAAGGCACGCCATGGCCTACGATCAGATTCGTGGCACCACCCTTCTCTTTGGTGGATCAACCGGCCCCCAGGAAACCTGGGAATGGGACGGCTGGAACTGGAATCAGCTCGATCTAAGCCCCACCCCGCCAGCCGGCGCACCGATGGCATTGACAACCATGACTTACGATATCCAAAATCGGATGGCCGTCCTGTTCCTCACTGTCAATAAGCTCAGCACCAGCAGCGAAACCTGGCACTACGCGATCAACCAGGACGACGCGGATAGTGACGACATCGGCGACCTCTGTGACAATTGCATCAATGATCCAAACCCAGACCAGGCCGATGAGGATGGCGACGGCGTCGGCGATGAATGTGATCTATGCCCGGGAACCATTCCCGGGTTCGGTGTCGATGCGGATGGCTGCCCGGCCGCGATAACCGGCGATTTCAATCGCGACGGCGACGTGGATTCGGGCGACTTTGCCCAGTTTCAAAGTTACGCAACCGGCCCGGGCCTGGCTTGTGACGGTGATGCCTGTACGGCCGACTTCGATGCCGACACGGATATCGATCAGGACGACTTCGCCATCTTTCAACGTTGTTACAGCGGCGAGAACATCCCAGTCAATCCGGCCGACCCGGCCTGCGCGAATTAGTGTCGATCGGCAGAGTAGCATGGGCAGGTTCAATCCCGCGGTTTTAGCGGGATTGAATCTGCCCGTGTATGTCCCCTCAAGTATTTGTACAGCGCGCTATTGCACGCCGTCACGCCTGAATCATAACACCCCCAACCGTTCCAGTTGCGGATCATGGCGGGTCATGGCCTCGGTCAGCTCGTCCAGTGTTTCAAAAAACAGATCCACTCCCACTTGCCGCATCCGCTGGGGAAACGCCAGACCCGTCTTCATACCCACCACCGCAAGACCCGCATCGGCCGCCGCATAGGCCAGTGGCACGGTACCGGCCACCACCAGCGTCCGCCGTTGGCCGCCGGCCATGTCTTTCAAAATCTGTTTTCTTCGCTCGCGATCCGCCGGCAACGCCCGCTTCTGGTCGAAGTTCATCCACACGTCCAGCCGATTCAGCGCCGCGTTAACCCCTTCGATATTCGGGCAGAGTGTGACCAGATGACACCCGCCCAGTCGTTTGAGTACCAGGAGGTTCTCCCATACCGTCGGTAGCAACTCATCCTTGACCATCAGTTCGTTGCTACGCAAGTATTCATCACGCATGCACGCATAATCCGTCACTTTCCCTTCCCGACCGAAACGAACCATCTGCCCATCCGCCGCCCCTGTTTTTAGCAGCCGCCAGAATTCATCCTCCGTGGGCCCGTCATATCCGACTTTCGCCACGGCCGTTTTATGCGCCATCCAATACCGCGCCCGCACGTCGACGACCACCCCTTCCCACTCGATAATCGTATTGAAATAACTCATCAAGGCCACCTTTCGTCGCATGACAATATCGAAAAAGGCGGTTAAACTCCACCCACGAACAGAACTTACAGAGGTTGACCATAATGCCCGAACGAAAAAATACGCTCTTCCCCAATTCTCGCCGCCATGCCGGCGTACGGGCGGTGATTACCGGCCAGGTCGGCGTGGACAAAAAACCTTTCCTCGCCCGGGTGGCCGCGATTGCTCAAAGCAAAGGGCACCCGACCACCGTCTGCCACGTCGGCGACATGATGTACGCCGAGGCCCCCGACGTGGCCCCGGGACGCATCCTCGACCTGCCCCGCCCCCGGCTCGACAGCCTGCGCCGCTCCGTCTTCAAGGATATTCTCCGGACCGCCGAGCAAACGGAAAATCTGCTGGTCAACACCCACGCCACCTTCCGCTGGAAGCACGGCCTGTTCCCCGCCTTCGACCACGACCAGATGACCGCCCTCGACGCCGATCTTTATATCACTCTCGTCGATAACGTCGATGCCATTCACGAACGCCTGATCCGCGAGCACGACGTACCCCATACCCTCAAGGACATCCTCGTCTGGCGCGAGGAGGAAATCCTGGCCACCGAGGTCATGTCCCGGATCATCCGCGGGCACGGCTGCTTTTTCGTCGTCTCCCGCGGCGTCGAACGGGACACCGCCCTGTCCGTATACCGTCTGCTCTTCGAACGTAATCGCCGCAAAGTCTACCCGTCGTTCCCCATGACCCATGTGATCAATGTTCCACAAATACTTACCCAGATCGACCTCTTCCGTAACGCCCTGACCGAGCACTTTATCACTTTCGACCCTGGCGACATGGACGAAAAACGCCTGCTCTACGAGGCCGGGGCCGCCACCCAGCGCGGCGAGCGACAATTTAACATCGAGGTCAACAACCGCCGGCTGACCTTTTCCGTCGATCAGGTCACCAGCGTCGCCGACGACATCGACGGCCAGATCTACGCCCGCGATTTCAAACTCATCGACCAGTCCGACATGATCGTCAGCTTCATCCCCGAGCTGCCCGATGGCCGTCCCGCCCTCTCCAGCGGCGTCGAACGCGAATTGCAGCACGCTTTCGAGGCCACCCGCGAGGTCTACGTCATCTGGCCCTCGCGGATCGAGCCTTCGCCCTTCATCACCGAGACGGCCACCGAGGTCTTCCCCTCGCTCGAACATGCCTTCCGCTCCTTCCAGAAACGCGGCTACGTCGGCGAATACCAGTTACCCCTGAACCATCATTCCGCCCCGCCCAACCGCGGGCTGTTCGGATAACGCTTATGAACCGCCGTGAACTGGCCGCCATGATTGACCACACCCTGCTCAAGCCCGAGGCCACCTCGGCCATGATCGACCGGCTCTGCGCCGAGGCCGCCAAACATGGCTTCGCCGCGGTCTGCGTCCAGCCGGTCTGGATCGGACACTGCGCCCGCCTGCTGCGGGGAACCGCGGTCAAAGTCGCCGGCGTGGCCGGCTTCCCGCTGGGCGGCAGCCGTACCGATACCAAGGTCGATGAAACCCTCCGGGCTTTGGACGATGGCGCGGAGGAAATCGATATGGTCATCCGCCTCGGTGATCTCGTCGCCGGGGATACCGCCGTCGTTACCGACGATATCGCCGCCGTGGCCGAGGCCATTCATCGGACGATCCCGCATGGTATTCTGAAAGTGATTCTGGAAACCGCCGCTCTGACCGAGGAGCAGATTATCGCCGGATGCAAATGCGCTATCGTCGGCCGAGCCGACTTTGTGAAGACCTCGACCGGATTCCATCCCTCCGGCGGAGCCACCCTTGAGGCCGTCCGCCTGCTGCGCGAACATGCCGCCCCGCTCAAGGTCAAGGCCGCCGGCGGCATCCGCGACACCGCCACCGCGATGGCCATGATCGCCGCCGGCGCCGCCCGCCTCGGCACCTCCGCCGGCGTTAAAATTGTCGGTAACGAAAACCGGTTTACAGGGTAGTATCGTTGCCGACCGGGATGTGCTCGACGTTCCAGATTCGCTCCGCGTATTCCTTGACCGACCGGTCGCTCGAGAAAAAGCCGATATTGGCCACGTTCAGAATCGCCGCCCGGGTCCAGGCCGCCTGGTCCTTCCAGAGCGTCTCCACCCGGCACTGGGCGTCCGCGTAAGAAGCAATATCCGCCATGAGCAGGTAGTGGTCGCCTTCGCGTATGAGCCAGTCGTGTACCTGCCGATGAAGGGAAGGCTCAGCGGGATTGAACCGGCCGTCGGCGATCGCATCGAGCGCCCGCCTAACCGCCTCGTGACTCCGGTAAATTTGCCCGGGATCATGTCGCGGCCGGGCGGCGGCCACCTCGTCGGCGGTCAGGCCGAACAGGAAAAAGTTCTCCTCGCCCACCGCCTTGCGTATCTCGACATTAGCCCCGTCCAGCGTGCCGATGGTCAAGGCCCCGTTCATCGCGAATTTCATGTTACCGGTGCCCGACGCCTCCGTGCCGGCCGTCGAAATCTGCTCGGAGAGATCGGCGGCGGGGATCATCTCCTCCGCCAACGAAACACGGTAGTTCGGAATGAACACGACCCGCAGATGCTCGTTGATCCGCTGGTCCCGGTTGATGGTCGAAGCCACGTCGTGAATAAGCTTGATGACCAGCTTTGCCCGGTAATAGGAAGGCGCCGCCTTGGCCGCATAGAAAACCACCCGCGGAACCCGCGAGCCCGGCGTATCCAGCAACTCATGGTACAGCATAACCACATGGAGGATGCTCAGAAGCTGGCGTTTATACTCATGAAGGCGCTTCATCTGCATGTCGAACAGAGCGTCGTTTTTCACCGTAACGCCCATGTTCCGCAGAACCAGATGGCCCAGCCGCTGCTTGTTCGCCCTTTTGACCTGGCGGAATTCCTCCTGAAACTCAGGATCATCGGCATGGGCGGCGAGTTCGCGAATTCGCTCGAAATCATACAGCCAGTCCGTGCCTATGCGCCGGGTGATAGCCGCGGCCAGCTCCGGGTTGCACGCTTGCAGCCAGCGCCGCGGGGTGATCCCGTTGGTCACGTTGGTGAAGCGTTCCGGCCACAACGCCGCAAAGTCGGGCACCAGGTCCGTCCGCACAAGGTCGCTGTGCATTTCGGCCACGCCGTTGACCGCATGACTCCCGACGATCGCCAGATGGGCCATCCGCACCGAACGTGGGGTGTCCTCCTGGATGAGCGACATGCGCCGCTTGTGTCCGTCGTCGCCGGGCCAGCGGGCTTCCACCGTCTGCAGAAAACGCTGGTTGATCTCGTAAATGATCTCGAGATGACGCGGGAGATAGCGCTCGAACATGTATACCGGCCAGACCTCCAGGGCCTCGGGCATCAGGGTATGATTCGTGTACGCGAAGATCGCCCGAGTCATCTCCCACGCCTGTTCCCAGGGCATGTCCCGCTCGTCCACCAGAATCCGCATCAACTCGGCGATGGCCAGCGAGGGATGCGTGTCGTTAAGCTGGATGGCCACCTTATCCGGAAGATTGTCCAGCGTATCGTGCTCGCGTTCGTGTCGGCGGATAATGTCCGCCAAGGTGCAAGCCACAAAGAAATACTGCTGGACCAACCGAAGATGACGCCCTCGCTCCGTCTCGTCGGCGGGATAGAGTACCTTGCTGATAGTCTCGCTCAGCATCTTGTCCTGGACGGCCTCCAGAAACCCGCCCAGATTGAACTTTTGCAGATCAAAGGCGGATGATGCCCGTGACGACCAGAGCCGCAGGATGTTCACCGTATTGTTCGCGTAACCGACGATCGGAATGTCGTACGGCACGCCGGCCACCGTATTGAAATCCACCCACCTCGCGCGGTAGCGCCCGGTCGCATCGGTCCCGTGCTCCACCCGCCCGCGCAGCCGGATCACCGTCGCGAATTCCGGCCGCACGAACTCCCACGGCGTCCCATAGGTCAGCCAGTATTCAGGATTCTCGATTTGCCAGCCGTTCTCGATACGCTGCTCGAAAATGCCGTGTTCGTAGCGGATGCCGTACCCGTAGACGGGATACTCCAGCGTCGCCGCCGAGTCGATGTAACAGGCCGCCAGCCGTCCCAGCCCGCCGTTGCCCAGCCCCGCGTCCGGTTCGATCTCCAGAATCTGACCCAGGTTCTCGCCGATCGACGCCAGCGACGCCCGGCAATCCTCGTACAATCCCAGGTTGACCAGGTTATTCCGCAATAGCCGCCCGAGAAGATATTCCAGCGAGAGGTAATAGACCCGCCGGGCCTTTTGCTCGGCGTACGTGCCGTGGGTCCGCATCATCCGGCAGGCGGCCACGTCGCGCACGGCCAGGGCCAGGCTGATGTACTTATTGTGCTGCGTGGCCCCTTCCCAATGCCGGGCCAGCGTAAATTTCAGATGGTGCCGCATCCGCTCGAGCAGAAACCCCGACCTGCCCGCGTTCTCGCAAAGAGACACATCATCACAAACCGCCGCGCCCTGGGTTATAGCCTTGGCCATCGCCGCTACCTCTATGCAAGCCATCCAGTATCTACCACTCAACGCCTGTCGCCTGCTCCCGCGATCCCCCTCCTCTCCCCTGCCCCGTTGTTAACACCTCGTTACTCGTATCACCCCACGTCCGGCAGCTCGTACCCCTTACGCCGCGGGCGGGACAGCTTCGCGTTGGCCTCCGCGTCGTCCACGAAGCGCTCGGCCTGCGGATCCCATTTCAGCTTGCGCCCGAGTTCCCGGCAGATGTTGATCATATAACCCCGGATTTCCCAGATGACACTTGCAGCGGCGTATAATGAGGTGACGATTTCCCCAATGAATAC
>JAAYCU010000047.1 GCA_012729595.1 Phycisphaerales bacterium | reverse complement strand
GTCAGATAGGTAGTCAGGTTGGCCATGCACTGCTCGTTCCAGACCAGTTGCTCGACATCCTCCGGACGGGTCACGAACACCGGATGCACGGGCAGATCGGGCGCGCTCTGCCCGTAGCCGATGACCACCTGGACCTTGCCGTCGGCCAGCAGTTGCCGACACGTTTGACGCAATTCATCAACCATTACGATGCCTCACACACCTTCCGATAAGCCACATACGGACCAAGCTGCCGGGCCTTTTCCGTAATCTCCGACATCACCTGCTGAAACTTCTTGCCCTCGGCCGCCGAAATCCACGTAAAATGAATCCGCTCCTGCTCGATACCCAACGTGTTCAGCAGCTCGCGAAAGAGCATCCAGCGTCGCCGAGCGTGATAGTTGCCGGCCGTATAGTGGCAGTCGCCCGGATGGCAGCCGGAAACCAGCACGGTATCCGCCCCCATCTCGAAGGCTTTGATAATCAGGTTGAAATCGATCCGCCCCGTACAGGGCAACCGGATAATCCGCACGTTCGGCGGGTATTCCAGCCGGTTGGTGCCGGCCAGGTCCGCTCCCAGGTACGTACACCAGTTGCACACGTAGGCGACGATCTTCGGTTCAAAAGTAGTTGTGTCGGCCATCTTAATTCCCGTTATCGTGAATCCAATCGGTTTTGACAAGATAAGTTCCGATGGCTTCGATCATCCTTTCACTTGTTCCAAGAGCCTGTTCGGCTTCTTCGACCGTAACGTCCTCCATAACCATATAGTCATCGTCCATTCGCATCCGAAAAAGTGTCCGCAACCACTTGGACATTTCCTTGGGTAACTCACCGGTTTTTACGAATTCCAGTTCAAAGAGCGATATCGCCCCTTGATGTTTGCGCGGAACCTTACCGATGGTCTGTAGCAAAGCCATCACCGCATAAAAAGCGGCATAATAGGCTCGGTTGACTACCGATCTGGTGGAAAGCATATCAGCGGCCAACAGGCTGCGACCATCTTTAAGGGTCTGTCTCGCCTGCTCCAATCGCATCTTGACCAATTGACGGCGATCATCGGCTTCGGTCATACATGGACCCCTTCCTCCCGGACCGCCTGCATCAAAAGGGAAACCCGCTCGGGGCTCTCGTAAGCCTGTTGATGGGTCATGACCACCGGCTGGATAATAATGGATTCGTTAAATCCGATTTCCCAAGCACAATGGTCGACGATACGCACGACCTCCTTATCTTTCCGACTGACCACAATAAGAATATCCAAATCCGAGTCCGTTTCCGCGTCACCCCGCGCGCGGGATCCGAATACGATCAGATCCTCAACCGGTACACCCTGCTCATGCAGAAGCCCTTTGAAGCGATTGACGATCTGTTGATCGGTTTCCGAAAGCACCACTCACGCTCCCTCAGGTCTCGGCCGGCTCACACCAACGACTCCACCATGGCGTAAATCTGTTGTTCGGTAAACCCTTCGAGGTCTGCGCTCTTGGACGGGCAGACGGCCACGCAGGTACCGCAGCCCATACACAACCCCGGATTCACCCGGGCGGTTCGCTTGATCCGCTTGCCGTTGCGGTCGCGGATTTCGGCCTTCTCGATGGCCGTATACGGACAGGTCCGCACGCAGGCAAAGCAGGCCGCGCAGGTCTGCTCGTTGATCGAGGCGATTTCCGGCTCGCGGGTCATCTCCTGGTGGCTGAACATCACCTGCACCTTGCCCGCCGCCGCCGACGCCTGGGCCACGGATTCGGGGATATCCTTCGGCGCCTGACACGCTCCGCAGACAAACACGCCGGCGGCATTGGTCTCGATCGGCCGCAGCTTCGGATGCGATTCGGAGAGGAACCCGAACTCGTCATAGCCAACGTTAAGCTTCTGAGCGAGTTGTTCCACGCCGTCAGCCGGCCGCATCGCCGAAGCCAGGACCACCATATCCGCCTCGATCGTCACCGGTACGCCGGCCAGCGTATCCACACCGCGAACGATCAGCTTGCCGTTTTCCTCGGTAATCTTGGACACCCGGCCGCGATGGTAATGGGCTCCGTCCTGCTCGATAGCCCGACGGACAAACTCGTCGTAGTTCTTGCCGCCGGAACGGATATCCATATAGAAAACATGGGCCTGCCCGTCATGTACCTTATGCTTGTACAGCATGGTGTGCTTGGCGTTGTACATGCAGCAGATTTTCGAGCAGTAGGACAGCCCCTTGGCGTTGTCCCGCGAGCCGACGCAACTGATGAAGACCACGCTCTTGGGTTCCTTGCCGTCCGACGGCCGCTTGATCTCGCCCCCGGTCGGACCGGAAGCCGATACGATCCGCTCGAACTGCAACGAATCGATCACATCCTTGTATTTGCCGTAACCATATTCGCCGTACCCTTCGAGTTTCGCGTTGGCCTGATCCTTGCCGATATCGTAGAGCTTGTAACCGGTGGCCACCACAACCGCTCCGACCTCTTCGGTAATCAGCCGGTCCTCGTCCTCGAAGTTGATGGCCCCGGCCGCGCATTTCTTCTCGCAAACTCCGCACTTACCCTTGGTCAGCCGCAGGCAGGCGGACTTGTCGATCACCGGCCGGGCGGGCACCGCCTGGGGGAAGGGGACGTAGATGGCCGTCCGCTTGCCCATGCCGAAATCGAATTCGCTGAGGTTTTTCTTCGACACGCAGACGTTCCAGCACGCGCCACAGCCCGTGCATTTATCGACATCCACGTAACGGGCTTTCTTGCGTACGGTCACCTTGAAATTGCCCACGTACCCCTCCACGGCCTCGACCTCGGAGTAGGTGTGCATGATGATGTTGGGATGCTGCCCGACATCGACCATCCGCGGAGTCAGAATACATTGCGAGCAGTCCAGCGTAGGAAAGGTTTCCGACAAACCGGCCATCTTGCCGCCGATCGACGGTTCGCGCTCGACCAAGACGACCTGATGCCCCGCATCGGCGATATCCAGCGCCGCCTGAATGCCGGCCACCCCCCCGCCAATAACCAGCGCCCGCTTGGTAACCGGCACCCGGATAGGCTGCAACGCCCGGTTGCGCATCACCTTGGCGACGGACATCCGAATCAGATCGATCGCCTTGGCCGTCGCCTGCTCACGGTTGTGATGCACCCACGAGCAATGCTCGCGAATGTTGGCCATCTCCACCAGATAAGGGTTAAGCCCTTCGAGTTCGGCCGCCTTGCGGAAAGTCTTCAAATGCATGTGCGGCGAGCACGAGGCCACCACCACGCCATGCAGCTTCTCCTCGCGGATTTTATCGCGAACGATCGCCTGCCCGGGATCCGAGCACATGTATTTGTACGCGAGCGAACAACGCACATGGGGCAGCTTGGCCACCTCTTCCGCGACCTTGTCCACGTCCACGTTGCGGGCGATGTTCTCTCCGCACCAGCAGGTAAATACGCCGATTCTGGCCATAATCGTTACCGCTTCACTACGTAATGTCGATCCACGCCCAGGGCCGCCTCATCCAGGCCCAACGCCAGACCGATCAGATCCGAAAGATAGTACACCACCATATCGTGCCGCATCTGGTACTTACGCTCGATATCCGCCTGTTTCATGTCCAGGTTCACATGACACATCGGACAAGCCACCACCAGACAATTGGCCCCGTGGGCCTCGGCATTGGCGAGAATCTTGTGCGAGAGATCGAGGACCGTATCCTCGTTGCACATGGTCATCCCCGCCCCACAGCATTCCGTTTTGTAGTTCCACTCCACCGGCTCGGCCCCAACCGCCTTGAGCAGCGTTTCCATCGATTCGGGCTGCTCGCAATCATCGAAGCGAAGCACTTCCGGCGGCCGGGTAAGCAGACACCCGTAATAGCATGCCGGCTTGAAGCCCTCCAGCGGACGGGTCATCTTTTCCTTGATCTTCTCCAGCCCGACCATCTGGAATACCTGGATCAGATTCAACACCCGCGTCCGGCCCTCGACCTTCAATTCGACGATACCGGAGATTTCCTCGCGTAGGCCCTTATCCTTGCCCAGCAGATGCCCGGCCTTGAGCAGTTCCATCGAACACATCGGACACGGCGCCAGCAGTTCGTCCAGTCCGTCGCGCTCGGCCAAGGCCAGATTACGGGCCGGCAAGGCGACGGCCAGTTTCTGGTTCAGCGAATGGGCCGCCGTCGCCCCGCAGCAGATCCAGTCGTCCACTTCCTTGAGTCCGGTGTCCAACGCGCCAAGACAGGCACGCACCGACCGTTCGTAGTCGTTTGACGACCCGTGCAACGCACAGCCTGGATAGTATCCGATCTCCACCGTTTGCCCCTTCGTTTTAGGCTTCTTGACTCATACAACGCTCGAAAATCCGATCGACCACCCCCCGATCTTTCACCGTTTCACCCATAAGATGAAACTTGCCCCGCTTGATCATCTTCGGGGCCAGCAATGAATCCTTAAACAGAAGTGGTATGCTCAGATCCTTCAAGAATCCCTTGGTCTTGAACATGCCCACCAGCTCGAGTTCCTTGAGCCGACCGTTACGGCGAATGTTCTGCAGGAATACTTTCTGAAAAAGGACCGTCCGCCGCAAAGCCGGCGACGCCACGTTGTGTTCCACCGAAAGCTGCCGCAGCGCATCGAGCACCCCGGCACAGTTAACCGACTTGGGACAGCGGGTCGTGCAGGTCAGGCAGGATACGCATTGCCAGATCGCGTCGGCCTGCATCGTTTTCTCTACATGACCCAGTTGCAGCAATCGAATGATCTGGTTGGGCAGCAAGTCCATACGTTCGGCCATCGGGCAGCCGGCCGCACACTTACCGCACTGATAACAATCCCGGAGATTCGTGTGGGCTAATTCTTCCACCTTTT
>JAAYCU010000046.1 GCA_012729595.1 Phycisphaerales bacterium | reverse complement strand
TCTCGGATAAGATGCTTTTCAACCTTGACGACTGAATTCCACCCTAGAGGACCTTGTTCGAGACCAAAAGCCGCATAGTCATTAAACCAATGTCCGTCGGCCTGATAACGAAATTGATAAACGCCAGATTAAACTGAGTCACTTTCTGCTTGCCCTGATCGTCAGCACGGCCACCGTCGTTCTGGCCACCAACGGCCCCAAAGTTATTGAAATGCTGTTCCTGGTGCGTCTGCCGATCGATCCGGGCGGGCGCTTCGCCATCGCCGCCATTCTGCGTTACCTCATCCTGGTGATCGGGTTCGTGCTGGCCTTCGGCATGATTGGCATTCATTGGTCGCAGATTCAATGGCTGGCGGCCGCCATTACCGTCGGGTTGGGCTTCGGCTTGCAGGAGATTTTCGCCAATTTCGTATCAGGCTTGATCATTTTGTTCGAGCGTCCCATTCGAATAGGCGATACCGTGACCGTAGGCGAGGTCAGCGGAACCGTCGGCCGCATCCAGATCCGGGCCACGACCATCGTCGGATGGGACCGCAAGGAACTCGTAATCCCCAACAAGGAATTTGTTACCGGCAAAGTCATTAACTGGACGTTGTCCGACTCCGTCCTGCGCATTTCCATCCCCGTGGGTATCGCCTATGGCTCCGATACCACCCTGGCTGACACCCTTTTACGCAAGGTGGCCGAAGAGCATCCTTTTGTACTCCGTGACCCGGCACCTACTGTGTTATTCAAGGAATTCGGGGAAAGCTCCCTCAATTTCGAGTTGTTCGTCTTCGTCGGCCAATTGAAACATATCATGCCAATCCGAAACGATCTGCACCGGGCCATCGACACAGAATTCCGCAACGCAGGCATTGAAATCGCTTTTCCCCAACGTGACATTCATATTCGGTCCATCAAGAAAGCACTCCCTATCATCGATCAATGCCAAGCCCCCCCCACAATGTGAGTCGAGACCCCGCAATGATCAACGGAACAAGCCCACTCCCACACTCCAGGCCTCACGACATTGGCAGGAAGTGGGTACGTCAGAATCATCCACGAGAACCCGTGTATCATGCCGAGGCGTCCCAAAGGGCCTTATGGTAATCCGGTTTTGTGAAAAAGCCTTCCCCGAGGATGGTACTCGACACACAAATGGCTTTACGAAACCACGGTGGGCAAATGATCGCCCTATTCCTGGCTGAACAGGGTCCGCTCGCGAAACTGTGTTGCCTGTTCGATCAGTTGGTCCTGCCGTGTCGCCTCCATCGGAGCGAGGGCGAAATACATTTCCTGCTGATCGTGTACCATGAAGGGCCAGAACACCTCAACCACAAAATCGATCCCAGGCTGTTGATACCATGGCGGGTCGAGCCGATGATTGGTCTTCAAAGTGGCATACTTGGGGTCTTCACTCGGGTGACGAATCACCACGTCGTAATCCCCGTACCAGGTAAAATCCACGCTTACCGGTGAGGTACCTACCTCGCGGTCATTCAGCCAGACCCGAGCACCCTGTGGATCCGTGTTAATAGTCACCGTCCGCCGTACGCACCCGCTGCCGACAACCCCCGCGGTAAATAATATGCCGGCCAGAACCCAGCTATACATATCTCGTTTCATCATCCCTATACCTCGACTCGCCCTGCCGAAAGCAACGCATACATCATCAGGCCTCTTCTTATACCCCCCCACTACTATTCCTACAAGCCGCCGTTGGCCGCATGAGCAGTCCACGGCAAGAGGTCATTCATGGTCCGTCACGGGGGTAGCCTATTCCGGCGTTTGTCGGCGACCCGAGTCTGCCGTAAAATCTATCACGGCTTGTATGTAAATGTTAAGGATAGCTTCAGACTATGGATTTCGAGCAACAACCTCAGCCATATGCACTCCAGCCGCCCACGTGGCGACACTGGGGATTCCGGCTGTTCGGCGGGGCGTTGCTGCTCTGCTCCGTAGTCTACATGACCCTGCCCTTGTGGCTGCCTATGAACGTGGTCGCTCGTCTCTTGACCAATCGCCTCTCGCTGGATTTCAAGCGGCCCGTGACCGTCGGCAGTATCGAAGTCGGCTGGATAAAAGGCGTCGTTATTCATGATCTGACAGTGGCCGAGCGACCCGGTTGGCCCAACCCCCATCTTGTCCGGATCGAACGAATCCGCTGCGATTTCGCCCCTCTGACCATGTTGTTCCATAAACGATTGCCACAAATCGACATCGTCGCTCCCCGGCTCTGGCTGGCCATTGATGAACAAGGTCGTTTGAATATCGAGGATTTCGATGAACCGCGGACCGGGCAGCGTCTTCCCTCCTTCAACTACCAGATAAGCGATGCGGCCTGCTACGTGCAGACCCCGGCCGTAACCCAGACTTTCGTTATAGACCGCTTAACCTGCCATCTCGATCCCGAAACCGGCCGCCTGCGTCTGTTCAGCAAGGCCCAGGTTGATCGACCGCAAGTTCCCAGCGGCATCGGACGTTTCGTTTTCGCCGCCGAGGTTATGGTTCCCCGCCTGAGGAGAGAGGTCAAGCTCGACGGCCAAATCAATCTCGAATGGACGGATCTGACACTTTCCGACCTGCCCGTACCACTGGCCACCCGGCTACCGGTAGAGCAGGTCGACGGCCTCAGCACCGGCCGACTGAAACTCAATACGCGCCCCGACCTGGATATCGATTTCGACTTTTTCCTGGCTCTCAAAGGTATCAAAATCGTCCGCCCCGGAATGCCTCATCCGGTCCAAGTACCCGACGCCGAATTAATCTGTAACGGCCACTGGGATCCGATCAGCGATGAACTGCACATGAATGCATTCGAATACCTCACGCCTGGGGTCCATCTGCATAGACGGAAGGATGAAACCGGCCCGGCAATGGTCATCGATCGGGGAAGCGAAACACCCTTCAGGATTCAGCTCGCCGGGCGGGTTCGGGACTGGCTAGCTCTCCGACGCGAATTCCCCGAAATCGACGTTTTTGCCCGTCGCCTGAACACCACCCTCAGCGGCCAAGCCGATTTCTCTTTTCAATTTGAGCAACATCGCTCACGCGATCATTTGCGGATTACTGTCGATGCCGGTGAATCACATTGGCTGATCCCCAACCATGAAGGTGATATTCTGGACGCCCCCGCCGGGTTACCCAAAATCGTTTATCTGGAAGTCATACATAACCAAGCGGCAACGGAAACGCTGGAATCTGCCCTGGTACTCAATATAGGGCAGTGCAGTCTGTCCGCAGACAGCATGTGGACTATCGAGCCATCCGAATCGACGGCCAACCAGCCGCCCCTTAATCCCCTGCAACTAATTCCCAACACACAGTCCCACATGACCATCCAAGCCCCGGACATGCGTGAACTGCCTATCATTTTCCCTTTCCTGGCAAACTACGATAGTGCCCGACAATGGCAAGGTCCGCTCAAACTCACCGCCATACTACAACCGAAAAGCAATGCCGCCCGCCTGGAATTTTCCGTCGCCATGGACACCGAAAGCACGTTCACCATCGGCGATTATATCGAGAAACCAGTCGGTCAGGCTCTGCTGTTCGATGGCGGCCTAGAATTGCCTTATCTTGACTCGACTTGCCTGAGTGATTTCTGGTTCGATCTCCGAGCCGGACCTGCCCGGCTTTCCCTGGATCGCGATCGAACACTAATCGAATACGCCTTCCGTGATTCAACCACGCATCAAGGCCGTCAGGCAACCGACATCGATGCCCGTTGCGTGTTGCCTGTGCGCATGGAAAACGTGCAGACCCTACTCAATCTTTTTCCCGTGGCCCGCGACACTCTGGGAATCGACGCTACCCGTAGATTAAACGGCAACGCCGAATTAATCTGTAACAGCCGCCTTTCATACCGTTCCGCAGACTGGATACTATGCAACGAAATCTCTGTTATCGCGGATCAACTGGATATCCGCTGGGACCACTGGCTGAATAAGCCGTCCGGCACCCCCATGACTGTTACCGGTGCGTATCAACTGCGCGATCTGGACGCTCAGTGGGAACATCTGGTACAAGCTACCCTCGCTCACCCTGGAGGGCGGCTGTCCGCATCCGCCCTGTTCACCCATTCCGAATCCGGACCGGAACCAGAAGACGTGGAGCATCTCCGCATCGAAGCGGAAATGTCGGAAATCTCTGACTGGATCAACCTTTCCCCCGTATTAACCGACCTTTGCCTGGAGTGGCGGCTCCGCGGCTCCTGTCGGGTACATGCCGAAAGCCTGCTGCTCAATAACCGGCAAAAAGTCACCATCGCCATCGATGCCACCGCCGCCGAATGGGATATCCCCGGTCGGTCTCCCATGCATAAACCCGTGGGCATGACCGCCGATACTCATCTGGAATTACTCGCTTGCCCCGATCCAAAACACCAAGACCGCCAGGAATGGAAAATCGTCCGCGGCGACGCTCGCTTGGGCGGCCTGTTGCTACAAGAACTCACCGGGATGGCAGTAATGTCCACCCCCTCCCGTACTCTCGTGGCCGATCGACGGGAATGGCTCTCTCCTTCCACCTTCGAGGTCGTGCATCTGCGTAGCGCAGGACAACTTAGCCTCGATGAATCCATTGGCCACTTGCATCCCCCCCTCGCGGACTTCTGTCGTCAATTCGATCTGGCCGGCAAAGTGTGCTGGAATACCCTTATTGAAATCACCCCGAATACCTTCGATCTTCTCGGCATTCTCGACGCAGAGAATGTGGAGTTTCGCATTCCGATTGCCCCCTATGCTCTTGGCGAACTACACAAACCTGCCGCCCTGCCGGCATTACTGTCTTTCAATCTCACAATGGATCACACCGATTCGGCCGGAGGGCGAATCGACTTGCGCGAGCTGAGTCTAAAGCTGGCCGGCAACACCTTTTCCAGCAATGGCTCGATCCGACTACCCGACCAATCGGGACTGCCCGTTCGTCCGCAAGAAGCGCAACTGTTTGTGCAGGCTGACCTGCCAAATCCGCACGGACTGCTCCCCCTGTTCCCCGATAGTAGTATAACCGGCCTGGATGGCACTCTGTGGGGCGAGGCAAATCTGATTCTGGACGACCGCTATCCGAGAATCAGCGGCGGCCAAATGCGTTTGAAAGATTTTGCTATCGCACTCGGCGGCGAACCGCTGCATCTCAACGGCCGCCTGCTCAGGGAGCCTTCCGGGCGTTTGGAGTTTATCGGTCTGCAAGGGATCTGGGGGCCTTCGCAAATCACTCTTTCCGGCCACGTCTATCCACCAGGCCTTACTGCCGAGAGCCGCCTCGGAATTACCGGCCCTTGTTTCGACTGGACCGACGTGCGCCAACGGCTGACAAACCGGCCCACTTGGGATAACCCGACACCCGATACTCAACCGGCTGACACATCCAAGCAGTTGCGCGACTGGTTTGCCGTACTCGGACAAATGAACCTGACCCTATTCGTCAATTTCGACTCCCTGCGGGCGATCCTGCCTCCGAATGTGCAGGTTTCCGCCGACGCGCTGGTACAATACCTTACACTAAATAATGGCCAGGTTGATCTCCAATTTCGCAGCCTGCTTGACGGCGGTTTTGTCAACGGCCGAATCAGAACCAACGTACTGGCCTCCGATCCTGTATACCACCTGACCTATGAGGCCCTCCAAATCCCCCCCGGGCCGGTCACCGAAAGCTACCTCGACAAAATGTTCATCGGCATGACCGCCACCGGACCGCTTACGCTGATCGACGAAACCTATCAGAAATTCTTCCCCGCCCCCGATGAATTGAACTACGAGGTTGGCCAGGGTGAATTAATTATCGAAGGAGGAGTCGTCGAAGGCCGCGCTGCCCCTCTATGGATGACCAACGTATTCCCCCGTCTCAATCTGGCTCAGTTTGATTTTTCCTACATGCACTCCTGGTTCGAGAAGTTCCGCGACGGGACGGTCCGGCACCAGATAATCTATCAGGGACGCTATTACAATATCTATTCCGTGGGCAACAACTACCCCGACCGACGCATGGATTACGAGGTGGGCATCGACTTTTTGGCGGACTTTGACAGCCAGTACTGGGCGGAGTCCGGCCAAGGGCGTATCCCCCTATTCCGCAAGACTGGATATCTCCGCGACGACGGAAGCCTGGCTGATGAAATCGTTACCTATGTCCCCCAACGGTTTATCTGGAATTTCCTGACACGAAATAATCCCGTCTTTACGGTCTATCACGCAATCCGTAAGCGGATACTGGGCGAATCATGAGCCTCGACAGCTCGTCCGGTTTGACGATTACGCTTATCGGGTAATAGGCAAACCCAAACGGGTCATGACCTGTTTCAGGTCGCTCCAGGCCTTGCCTTTTTCCGTGGGGCTACGCAGAAGGTAGGCTGGATGGAAGGTCGGCATAAGCGGAGTTGGCTCCCCTACCGCTGATGAACCTGACGTGTAATACTCCTGCCAAACGCCGCGCAACCGCCCGATCCCTTCCTTGGTCCGCAATAACGTTTGCGAAGCCGGTTTGCCCAGGGCGACAATGACTTCGGGCTGAATAATACGCAATTGCTCGTCTAGGTATGGCCAACAATTGGATATTTCGTCCGGTGCGGGGTCGCGGTTTTCGGGCGGACGGCATTTGAGGATATTACAGATATAGACTTCATCGCGGGTCAACCCCATCGCCTCGATCATCTTGGTCAGCAGTTGGCCCGCCCGGCCAACGAAGGCCAGTCCCTGCTGGTCTTCATCGCGTCCCGGGGCCTCGCCCACGAAAACCAACCGGGCAGCGGGATTACCCTGTCCGGGGACGGTTTTCGTGCGGGTTTTGGCCAGACCGCACCGCGTACACTGGCCGACCCGTTCATTGATTGCGGCCAGAGCGGTCTGCCGTTGGGCCACTTTATCGGCAGTCAGGATCTGAAGCTTTCTGATCACCGGCCGCGGGGAATGCAGCGGCGTTTCCCGCAGCCCCAACGACAGGTCGGTTTCCAGGTGGCGAGCCACCGCTCCGCGCACGTCTGCTTGAAGGTTTCGTGTCATGATCCCAGAGTTCTATGGTGCCTGCCCGGCGGCGTCAATCCCCAATTCCGCTCCTGCCGTTAGTGGGCCAGCCGGTACACCGAGCCCGTAGATACCCCATTAGATAATGTTCTCGCAAATTGACCATTTTTTGCTTGCCTTGATAGAACCGACATATTATATTGGCAGTATCGAACGATTATTGGGCGCTCCAGCGCCTCTTATCTCAGGTCGGTCCTTCACCAGGCCGGTCCGAATCGTTCCTTTATCAGCACCATATCTATAACGCTGAGGGGTTGTTTCTTGCATCATGCGTACGCCGGCATGAGGCCACGCACAGTGATTGCAATGTTGGATGGTGCGACTTAAGGAGGACGATCGGATGGCCTTCGATGCGAACAAGTACATGGCCGCGGGAACGAAAGTACGGGTCAAGGATCCTGGCGAAGTACCCGAATGGTCCAAGTGGGACGATGACGGTGGCCGGACTTCCGCGCAGGTCAAGAAACGCATGCAGTCGTTATTCTTTCGCGGCGATCGAAAGATCGTTGGTGAAGTATTGTATATAGGACGGGAATCGGAGCGGGAAC
>JAAYCU010000045.1 GCA_012729595.1 Phycisphaerales bacterium | reverse complement strand
GCTACCAAGCGCCGAGCTTCCTGGCCGCCGCCGGGGCCAAGGAGGTCGGGGTCGAGTTCATCACCATGAGCAAGCCTTACAACATGGCCGGCTGGCGGATCGGCTTCGGCCTCGGCAACCGAACGATGCTCGACGCCTTGGCTACGATCAAGCATTATTACGATTATGGACTCTTCCAGCCGATCCAGATCGCCTCAATTATCGCCATGCGCCATTGCCAGGAATTCGTCGCGGAACAGGCGTTGATTTACCAGCGGCGGCGCGATGTCATCATGGAATGGTGCGAACGACTGGGTTGGCGGGCGGAAAATCCGCGAGGCGGAATGTTTGTCTGGGCCCGAGTGTCCGACGAGCATCTCGCCGGCCAGAGCACCCTTGATTTCGCCATGCGCATGCTGGAGGAAGCCGAGGTAGCGTTGGCCCCCGGTCGGGCCTTTGGTGAAAACGGCGAGGGGTATGTACGGATTGCCTTGGTGGAAAACGAGCAGCGACTTCGCCAGGCTATGCGTCAGGTCGCCCGCGCCCTGGCCCCCAAAAAAACACTCCAGACCTGATAAATAACGTAACCGTGCGACCGCCGGCCTCAGCCGCCGACTGATAATCGAAAGTTGAATACTGGCCGCTGATTACTGAAAGCTCTCTCATGATCGCCATAGTCGATTACGGAATGGGAAACTTGCGCAGCGTCCAGAAGAGCTTTGAACGGGTGGGCGCATCGGCGGTCATCGTCAGCAGCGCTGAGGAAATCAGCCGGGCATCCAAGGTTATTTTGCCAGGCGTCGGGGCCTTCGGCGACGCGATGACCAATCTCCAAAATCGCGGATTGGTCCGCCCGCTTGTCGAGGCCATCCGTGCCGGCCGGCCGTTTCTCGGAATCTGCCTCGGTCTGCAATTACTTTTCGACGTTGGCTACGAGGACGGAGAATTCACCGGCCTCGGCTTGGTTCCCGGCCGGGTAGTTCGCTTCAATTTCGACGGGCGACCGGCCGCCCGCGATCTCAAGATCCCGCACATGGGCTGGAACCAGGTAACCTGGTCGGATCCCTGCCCGCTGACCACTGGGATACCCAGCGGAAGCTACTTCTATTTCGTCCACTCCTATTACGTTGACCCCATCGACCCGGCCTACACCTATGGCACCTGCGATTACGGTGACCCGTTTACCGCAATCATCTGGCGCTATAACCTTTTCGCCACCCAGTTCCACCCGGAAAAAAGCCAAAAGCTCGGCCTGCAAATCCTTGAAAACTTTGCCAACCTTTAAGCAGGATTTGCGACGAAACTGTACGCTTTCCCGTTTGCATGAGGTCCAAACGCCGTCAAGAGTATAGGCGATGCTCCGCTATGCACCAGCCATATCGCCCAGTAAGCTCATTGACGAAGAGCCCGTATCGGGCTTCGGTGACCGATTCCAGATTGGCCCACTCTGCTCCCACTCAAGGAGCAGGGGAAGGAATCAGAGGAAGATCGTTAAAGAATCTCACCACGCAGGCAAAATTTCGCTCGTCGCCTTTGAACGATTCGACAGGCTCCCGCAGATACTGATCAACCGGTCCCGGAATCGTTTCCGGACCCGGACTGGAAAAACCGCAGATGCTAAATTCGGCGATGTCGGTATCGGCCAATATCTTGGCCGCATCATGCTGGCTACCCCTGCCCCCGACACAGAGTAGCTGCCGCGTATGCGAGCCCAACGTCGGAGCGATGGCGCGCATAGCCTCAGCGGAACCACTTTCATCCATTATCCAGTCGACCTCGCGGAGCATGCGCGTGCCTGCGATCACAGGATCCTGAACCCCTTGGCAAGACAACAAAATGATGCAGTCAGGATTCACGCGCTTTGCCGTAATGTATATCCGCCTCCAGCAACGTTCGATCGCCCTGCGTTCATATTCAAGCCGCGCTTCGGCCGACAAGTTGTCCTCTCCCGGGAAAGGGCGCCCCGTTAGTTGCGAAAAAAGATCCTTATCGACAGGAAGCCACTTACCATCTCTAGCCTTGTCGGACGGATTCATGACCCAATCGATCATGATTCCATCCATCTTAGTTTCTCAAACTGACCGATTTGGTGGCTGATGCGGCTTGGCGCGAATAAAAAG
>JAAYCU010000044.1 GCA_012729595.1 Phycisphaerales bacterium | reverse complement strand
GCGATGATGTCCGCTATCCTGGCGATTCATGATGATCACTATCCCCAAGCCCTTGCTCGACCGGCCGCTTGATACCGGATAACATGCGCGCAAAACGCAGAGAAGTTTCGGTGTAAGGGCCTAAAGCAATCTCATATGCTGAATATATTAGTACCAGTGTGTTTCATTATAGATTAGTGTTTCTATTTTTGGGATTAATATTCCTCGGTGCAGGTTTGCTTATGGGATGTTTGTGGGTGTTTCATTTATTAAAAAAAGTATTGACAATTCTTAAAAATAATGGGTGGTAAAAGGGGGATCGCTCCAAGAAGCTCGCGAAAGGTGGATGTGAATGGGATGAATCACTGAAACCTTTCTGAGAGACCCTGATGCACGGATGCCCGAAAGGCCGCCAATGTCGCGCAAGGTGAGAAAAACGCAAATATCCGCAACGCCACCGGCCCAGGCACGTGGTCGCGGAGGCCGGCAGGTCACCGAAACCCTGGACCCGCCGCCCGGTGGCCGTGGCCGGCCGAAAGCTTGACCCGATTTTTTCGGGAGGTATAGTTTGGACAGATTACGCAGGGGATGTCCCGGCGTTTCCGATGATTCTTACGACAGGGATATTACATCATGTCCATGACCAGCATTATTCAGGTAATCGGCCGAGAAGTATTGGATTCCCGTGGCAACCCGACGGTTGAGGCTACCGTAGTACTGGAAAACGAGGCCAGCGGTACCGCTACCGTGCCCTCCGGTGCTTCGACCGGCGAGCACGAGGCTGTTGAACTTCGCGATGGCGACAAGAGCCGCTATCTCGGAAAAGGGGTGCTCAAGGCCGTCGAAAACATCAACGAGAAGATCGTCGAGGCGGTCATCGGCATTGACGCTACCGACCAGGAGATGCTCGACGCGGAGATGATTGCCCTGGACGGTACGCCTAACAAGGCCAACCTGGGTGCGAACGCCATTCTGGGCGTCTCGATGGCCGCCGCCAAGGCCGCTGCCCAGTCCTGCGAGCTGCCCCTGTTCCGTTACCTCGGAGGCATGTCCGCTCACGTGCTGCCCGTGCCCATGCTGAACATCCTGAACGGCGGTAAGCACGCGGATAATAATGTTGATTTCCAGGAATTCATGATCCAGCCCTGGGGCGCGCCCAGTTTTCGCGAGGCCCTGCGTTGGGGTACGGAAATCTTCCACAGCCTCAAGGCCGTGCTCAAAGGCAAGGGTTACAATACGGCAGTAGGTGACGAGGGCGGCTTTGCTCCGAACCTTAAGAGCAACGACGAGGCGTTCGAGGTGATCGCTACCGCCGTCGAGAAGGCCGGATACAAGCTGGGCGAGCAGGTTTTCTTTGCATTGGACCCGGCCACCAGCGAGTTGTACAACGAGGCCAGGGAAAAAGGCAAGGAAGGCTACTGCTTCTTTAAGTCAAACCCCGATAAGATAGTTAGCTCTGAGGAAATGGTGGATTACTGGGCGGGCATCTGCAAGAAATGGCCCGTGCGTAGTCTGGAAGACGGCCTGGCCGAGGATGACTGGGCCGGCTGGATTAAGCTGAACGCCAAGCTCGGCGAAAAGGTTCAACTGGTGGGTGACGATCTGTTCGTGACCAATGTTGAGCGGCTGGGGCGGGGTATTCGGGAGAAGGCCGCCAACAGCATTCTGATCAAGGTAAATCAGATCGGAACCCTGACCGAGACCTTCAACGCCATCAACTTGGCCATGCGCAGCGGGTTTACGGCCGTCATCAGCCATCGTAGCGGCGAAACCGAGGACACCACCATCGCCGACATCGCGGTGGCCACCAACGCCGGCCAGATCAAGACCGGCAGCGCCAGCCGCACCGACCGGATCGCCAAGTACAACCAGCTCCTGCGTATCGAGGAGCACCTCCAGGACGAGGCCGTCTACGGCGGGCAGTTCTGGAACAAGTAAGGACCGGCATGCCCAAACCCAAGGCCTCCGAGGGAGACGGGGGGGCGAGGCAGGCGCTGCGGCGGCATACGAAATTAGAGGTGTCCCGGCGAGAACGTTCAAAACGCGATATGCGTATTTGAATTCAAGGGTCGGTGCCCCGGGGAGGAACGCCTCGCCTTGACGGATCGGTTGCGTCGATCCTCGCGGTTTGTTTGCGCTTATTTGGCGGAAGCGTGGCGCAAACGGCGTTATGAGGCGGCTTTGGTCTGCGAGTTGAGCGATTGCGATGCGCAAGCCGCGGAGGCCCGCACTGGGATTCGGTTTGCCGTGCAGTGCGCTTATCTGTCTCGCGACAAAGCCGTAGAAATTTACAACGAGTACGATGCCATCATCGGCATGATCGTGCAGATGAGTATTCGCCCTTAAGATTGGTCATTTACATGAACCGCCGGCATCCGTCTTCTTTGTTTTTCCCTCTTTCCCTCATCCCCTCTGTCTCTCCATCTTTGGCCGCTCCGTTTCCCTCCGGTGGGGGCGGAAAACGGGCCGAGGGGCGGAGTCGGCCGGCGGCCGGGGCGGCGGCGCAACATGCCATCATGTTCTGGGTACTCACCGGACTGGCTTTGGCGGTTTTTGTTCCCGCGGTGATCTTGCCGGTCTGGCTGGAGCGTGAGGAAATATGTCGGCAGGAACGTGCCATGGCCGGCGTTGTAGCCGAACTTGATCGTCGAATCCAGCACAACGAAGCGACTATCCAGGCTCTGCTCTCCGATCCGTTGATCAACCAGCGGATCATCCGTCGCGAATTGAATTATCGTCCCGACTACGAAAAGGTGATTCAGTGGTCAGACAGCCGGGCCCGATTTCTTCCGGTTTACCCCGACACCCTCGGCGAGTCTGCCGCCGCCCTGGTTGAGGGGGCCGATGATGGGCCTCCTTGGGTGGTAATCCTCCGGCGTTGGTTGCCCGCTTGGCCTTGGCGGGCTTTGTTTGTTGAGTCGCCTAACCGGGAGTTGCTGTTGTTCCTCTCCGGTGGCCTGCTGGCGGCCGCATTCCTATTATACAATCCGCATACTGCCCCCGGAGCTCCGTGCGACCTTCCCCATGCCTGAACCGGTCCGCAGATGCCTCTAGCACTTTATAACTCTTAAAGGCGTTATTTTGAATTCATGGCCTGGGCCGCATCCCGGGAATAAAAAAGCCATCCTGACGGCCGGTCGGGGGTCGTGGAGTAGCAGCCAGGATGGCGTAACGTTGCTTATTCAGTTGTATTAATAACCGCTCTGAGCTTAATTTATGTTTCGGTTAAACGCATATTTTTCTGCATAGGGAATTCCCCCCTAGCTGATCATCGACTGGGTCTCGCGCGCAGGCGACGTGTTTGGTTCGCGTTCCAGGTCTTCGTTGTACACTGGGATCAACCCTTCCCGGACGGCCAGGAGCGCCAGGGCTACGCGATCGTGAATACCCAGTTTACGCATCAGGCTGGCCTTCTGATTGTCAGCGGTTTTATAAGTGATCCCCATCTGGGCCGCGGCTTCCTTAAGGCAGTTGCCGCGTCCGAGGAGAAGCAGCAGCTCTCGCTCGCGCGGGGTCAGGGAAGCGATTGCGGCGTTTTTGGGTTGGCCGATCTTCAGGGTGCCGTTCTCTGCGGTCAGGCGGCTGAGAATATCACCGCTGAAATACAGGCCCCCGTCACACACGACCTCGATCGCCCGGCGAAGCTTGTTGAGGCCATCGTGCTTGAGGAGATAGCCATCAACCTGGGCCGCCAACGATTCTTCAATGTATGCATCATGCTGATATGCGCTGAGAAATAGTACTTTGCCGTCGGGAACACTGTCGCGGTATTCCGCGACGGATGCCGCCGCGTTCATCTGTGGCATGTCAATGTCGAGAAGGAGCAGGTTAGGACGCTGTTGGCGAATGATTGGCGCCGCTGCGACCATGTTCGGCGTGGCACTGACCTGGGACACTTGTGGACAATAGCGCAATTGGGCGATGAGGCTTTCCCGGACCAGCGTTTGGTCTTCCACGAGGAGGAGATGAATCATGTAACTAACCGCCTCTGCCGAGTGGCAAAAATACAAACCCTTAGACGTGGGACACGTCTGAACGCGTCCGAACATTTACCAAAATACGCCGGTACGCCCCGATACCCAGCGGACCTGGAGGGAACCCGAAGTATTTGTTCAGACTTTATATCGGCGCTTCCAGGTGGATAAGATTATGGGGTATCTCCCTACAAAATCATAAGTATTTATACGTACATAGTATTACGTATGCTCGGTTATCCGCTTAACCGTTCGCCGGTTCCTCGTCTATGCCCGGAAAAATCCTGGTAGGCAATCTTAAATCGTTTATTTGAGATTGTTTATAGACCGTCAGCATCTGGACTATCTCCGCCAGTGAATGGGTTTCCAATTTGTTCATTATGTGATGACGATACAGTTCCACTGTTCGGACGCTTAGACCCAGATGGTCGGCGATGGCTTTATTGGCCTGTCCGGCGGCCATTGCTTCCATCACTTGCAGTTCGCGAGGTGTAAGGCGGTCGATTTTCCCTCTGATCCGGGTTGCGAGAGTCTGGGCGGCACGGTGTTTCCGGTCCATTTCCAATGCCTGCCTTATGCGCGCGAGCAATACCTGATCGTCAAAGGGTTTTTCCATGAAATCAACCGCGCCATGCTGGATGGCCCGGACGGCCTGCGGGATGTTGCCATGGCCGGTGATAAAGATGATGGGTAGGCGTATGTCCTCGCGGAGTAGGGTGTCCTGCAAGGTGAGACCGTCGATTCCCGGCATGCGCAGGTCGAGTACCAGGCATCCTGGTCGTTCGGGGTCATATTGGCCAAAAAACTCCACCGCGGAGGCGTAGGTTTCGACATTCAACGCAGCCGACTGCAGTAACCATTGCAGTGACTGACGGATGGCCAAGTCGTCATCGACGATAAAAACTGTAGGGTCGAGAGGCATGGCGCGCCCTTTCTATTTATCCGGTTAGATTGTTTGTACGGCCATACACTCGTGACCGCCGTGAATCCCATACATCAGCCTTGCGTACCGGTGTCCGCTTAAGCATCAGGTTATTTATCCTTCTCTCGTCGGACGGGCAGCTCCACGACGAAGACGACCCCTCCTTCAGGACGCGGACTGGCCCAGAGCCGGCCCTCGTGTTCTTCGATGACCGAGCGGCTTATGGACAGTCCAAGGCCCATGCCGTCGGGTTTCGTCGTAAAAAACGGGTCAAAAAGGCGCTCCCGGCTATCGGAATCCAGGCCGCGCCCCGTATCACGGAAAGTGATCGTGACCTGACCGGTACGGTTAAGGTTTGTCTCTATGGTCAATGTACGCCGGTCTGCCGCGCTGTCGGTCATGGCCTCGAAGCTGTTCCGGACCAGGTTGATAATGACTTGTTCGATTTGTACTAGATCCCCGAAAACCGTGATCGGGTCGGGAGCGAGTTGGAGGTGAAGTTGAATATTGTGTTGCCGGGCCTCATGCTCGACCAGGGCGATAACCTCGCGTACTGCCTGGTTCAGCTCTATGGCCGTGTGCCGGCTTGGTTGGCGGCGCACGAAATTGCGGAGCCAGTGGATGATCTGGCCTGCCCGCTCGGCTTGGGCGATGATCTGCTCGATGGCGGTGACCATTTCGGTAACCTGCCGGGGGTCCGCTTGGATGCGGCGTATGCAGCCGTGGGCATAGTTGAGGATCGCGGACAACGGCTGGTTGAGTTCATGGGCCAGGCCGCCGGCCATTTCACCGGCTGTGCTGATCCGGGTTACGTGGGCCAGCATTTCACGGTGGTGTTTGGCCCGCTCCTCGGCCAGTTTGTGTTCGGTGATTTCGTGGTCCAGGCCGACAATCCCGATTATGTTGCCCTCCTGGTTCCGCCAGGGAATTTTGGTCGTAAGCGTCCAGCGGGTACGGCCCCGTTCGTCTTGGAGGCATAATTCTCGGTCCAGGATTGGGCGGCCCGTACGAATTATCTCGAGGTCTTCGTCTCGCTGCAATTTGGCGCGATGGGGCGGAAGCAGATCGTAGTCGGTTTTGCCGGTTAATTCATCGTTGGTGGATACCATCCGTTGGCGATGGCAGGCCTGATTGCTGAATACAAATCGGCCCTGAAGGTCTTTTACGAAGACGTTGTCCGGCAATGTGTCGATCAGGGTTTGGAACAGGTCACGCTCGGCCATTAGAGCCTGCTCGGCTTGCCGGCGCTCGGTGATGTCCCGGTCTATGCCGACGCTGTAATACCGTTCTCCGATCCTGAAGGGGGCTGCGGTCCATTCGTGGTAGTTTTCTTGTCCATCAGGCCGACGCCAAGAGGACTGCCCGTGAAAGCGTCGGCCGGCAATGATACATTTTCGGTAATCTTCCCATATTTCCGGGGCGGCGGTATCTACGGTTAACCGGTTAAGATCGCAGCAGGTCATCAACTCCTCCCGGCTATAACCGGACAGTTCCACGAAACGGGCGTTGCCAAATACCAGTCGCCGGGCATGGGTTTCCAGATCATGCTCGACGATGCTGAGACCGTCGGAGCAGTGATGCACTATCAGGCGAAGCCATTGCAGATGGACGAGTCGATCGTTTGCGTCGTGTTGGTATTCGGGCAGCTTGCTATGTGAACCTGTGATACGAGCATCCAGGGATGAGGGGTCTGTTATCAAACGCTCGACGAGATGTTGGCGGAGCAAGTTCCGTCGGTGGCGAGCCGCCCAGGCCCAGGCCCCAAGGACGAGGCAGAGAACGATCGGCGTCCATCGAGCCAGAATCTCCGCATGCTCGATGGGTAACAACCTCCAAGGTCCGGATGTCAGGATCAGCATTCCGGAGAAAACCGCGCCGGCCAGTCCTACCCAGAAAGGGGCACTGGGAAATCTGACGGGTTGTTCTCGATGTGTTTGCCTCATGGCAAGCCTCCCACGAAAAAAAGAGAGGAAACCTGAGTCAATTTGATGGGCTGCCTGCGCGCCAATTAGGCTTAGAGATTGTTTCTGCAAGACAAGGCTACGCTCGACCCGCGTGCAGCATAACAGAAACGGCGAACGCTGCATAGAGAGGCTGACAACATTGTTTGTCTCTTTTTGTGCTAACTAGAAGATTAAACCTCTTTCGTTGTCGCTCCTGGTCGGCCCATTGGGCAAAACGGTTCAAGCGTGACGAGGTGACGAGTATTGCCGAACGAAACGCGTCGGATCTTATTAATTGACTGGTTTCTCGTTCGTCCTCATGTTGTTCACCGGCCAGTAAGTGACCTTAGGAACGAAAAACTCACAGCCCCCGGTTCTGGACCGGGGGCAACGGATTTGACGTTTCGGCCAGGACGAATAATCTGCATGGTCCTGAGTCGGCCGCCGAGGCCGTTTGGGGACCGGGCCAGCAGGCGGACCTTGTGCCGGTTTCGCACGGAAGTTGGGCCTTTCAGCAATGGAGATTATGTATATGAGTTTTTCCAGCGGTTCGATCACCTGCAAACGTTTTTTTGTCGGCGGCCAGGCGGTAGCACGTGTGGATGAAGCCTTATTGGAACAGTTGGCGGCGGGTGCCGTCGGGGCCGATGGGATCCGCACGGCGGATATGACCGAGCTGGGCTGGGTTACCGGCGAGCATATATTGGATACCGCTTTCGATTTCGGGAAGAACGCGGTGGCGGATGGACTTCATTTTGCCCTGCGGATCGATACGAATAAACCGCCTTCAGATCTAGTCCGGAGTTACCAGAAACAGAACGAACAGACCATGCGCGAGGCGAGCGGTCGCGAGTTTCTGACAAAAGCCCAGCGGGCCGAGGCCCGCGAGCAGGCTTTGGCCCGGGCCGATTCCGAGGCCAAGGCGGGGATTTTCAAACGCATGCGACAGGTACCGGTGTTCTGGGATCTGCCGCGCAACGAGGTTTATCTGGGCGGAACAAGTAGTGCGGTGGCTGATGCGTTTTATCTTTTATTCCGACAGTGTTTCGATCGATCGGTGACGGCGGCCACTGCGGGCGAATTGGCCGCCCGCTGGTCGGCCAAGACTGGTGAGAGTCGCCCCTTCGATGCCTGCCAGCCGGCGCATTTTGTTAATCCCCCGGATGGGATCGAACTGGAAGCCGAGGACGGCTCCGGCGGTCAGGAACAGAGCAAGGATTTTCTGGGGACAGAGTGGCTGACTTGGTTGTGGTACGCGGCCCATGTTGAGTCCGCGGAAATTCAGGGCCCCCAAGGGGCGATTACGGTGCTTTTCGACAGGGCGTTGCAGATGGAATGTGCTTTTCGGATGACCGGATCGCTCGGAATTCAGGCCGAATCGCCGACCCGGCTGCCGGAGGCGGCGGTAGCTTTGGCCGGCGGCAAACGGCCGGTGCGGGCCGGCTTGCAATTAGCGATTCACGGCGATGTGTTCGGTCTGGGTATCCGGGGCGACATGATGAATCTCGCCGGGGTGCGCGTACCGCCGCCCCAGGAGGCGAACAATGATCGTTTGGTGTTCGAGGACCGGATCGAGAAGCTGCGCGATTTGGTAGGTGGGCTGGACAGTCTCTACGTGGCGTTCCTTAAACGTCGTTTCTCGAATAAATGGCCGACCACCTTGAACGCTATGCGCAATTGGATATCCGCCGGACGCTTGTCCGGGGGGCTGTTCGATTCGGAAGCCACCGCGCCCCTGGAGGCGGTATCGTAAGGGATTCTTTGTGCAGCCGGCCGCGGCCAACCGGGTCATTCAGGTTTCATGGATACAAAGCGATACTTGCCCGATTGAACGGAATAAACGGCGCGGTTCGACTCGGTATGCAGGAAGGTAACGCCTTCCGCCAGTTTAGAGCATTTCACGATTGGGTGTATCGATAGCCGCAATGTTGAAACCACCACTCGGCATCCTCGGCTGTGACGGCCTGCAAGGCTTGAGTGATCGCGTGTAGCAGTGCCCGTGGCGTGCGGGCCTTGACCTTTCGCAGATAGGCCTTGATTTTGGACCACATCTTCTCGATGGGATTG
>JAAYCU010000043.1 GCA_012729595.1 Phycisphaerales bacterium | reverse complement strand
GGGGTTATTTCAGCCGTCGGGACGGGAGAAAACTCGAAAACGGGGTAGGCGCAACGGGGGGCGCTGGTACAATAACGGAACACGGCCCGGCGGCGTAGCCGTGTGGAGGTCAAATGGGAAATCTCGGCTCAAGCAGGATTATGTCAAGTATCATTTTTTCAGCGACCCGATGGGGCGGGGGGTGGACGCGATCTTCGGCCTGGACCGTACGCTGATGCAATTGGTGGATTTCTTTAAGTCGGCGGCTTCCGGTTACGGCACCGAACGGCGGATTCTGCTGCTGCACGGCCCGGTAGGCTCCAGTAAAAGTACCCTGGTGCGGCTGCTGAAAAAGGGGTTGGAGTATTACTCCAAGCTGGATGAAGGGGCTTTGTACAGTTTCGCCTGGAAGCTCGAGGACGAGGCCGGTCAGCCGATCGTGGTTCCCTGTCCGATGCATGAGGAGCCGCTCAAACTGATCCCCCTTGAGGCCCGCGAGGCGGTTCTGGAAAGGTTGAATTCCGATCTGCCCGAGGGCCGACAGATTCGCATCGAGGGCAATCTCGATCCGTTCTGCCGCAAGACCTACGATGACCTGCTGGTTCGATACAACGGCGATTGGCGCAAGGTCATGGACCACGTCGTGGTGCGCCGGATTGTCCTATCGGAGAAGGACCGGCGGGGGATCGGCACCTTTCAGCCGAAAGACGAAAAAAACCAGGACAGCACCGAGCTTACCGGAGACATCAACTATCGCAAGATCGCCGAATACGGCTCGGACAGCGACCCGCGGGCCTTTAACTTCGACGGCGAACTGAACATCGCCAACCGCGGGCTGATCGAGTTTATCGAGGTGCTCAAGCTGGATGTGGCCTTTTTGTACGATCTGCTGGGGGCCTCCCAGGAACACACCATAAAACCGAAGAAATTCGCCCAGACGGACATCGACGAAGTGATCATCGGGCATACTAACGAGCCCGAATATCGCAAGCTCCAGAACAACGAACTGATGGAGGCCTTCCGCGACCGGACGATCAAGATCGACGTGCCCTACAATACCCGTTTGGCCGACGAACTTCGGATATACGATAAGGACTTCAATAAGGAGCGTATCCGGGGTATCCATATCGCCCCGCATACCATCGAGGTCGCCTCGATGTGGGCGGTGTTGACCCGCTTGCAGGAGCCGAAGAAGGCCGGTCTGGCGTTGATGCAGAAGCTCAAGCTCTACAACGGTAAGAGCATTCCCGGGTTCACCGAGGATTCGATCAAGGAATTGCGCGAGGAAGCCCCGCGGGAGGGTATGCTGGGCATCAGCCCGCGTTATATCCAGGACAAGGTGTCCAACTGTCTGGTGGCCGACCAGGCCATGCAGGACCGCTGCATTAACCCGTTCATGCTGATGAACGAACTCGAATCGGGCCTGGATCATCACAGCCTGCTTTCCGACGAGGAGATGAAAAAACGCTATCGCGAGCTGCTCAACGTGGTCCGCGAGGAATACGAGGACATCGTGAAAACCGAGGTGCAACGGGCGATCAGCGCCGACGAGGACGCCGTGACCCGGCTCTGCGCCAACTACATCGAGAACGTGCGGGCCTATACCCAGCACGAAAAGGTGCGGAACAAATATACCGGCAAGGACGAGGAGCCGGACGAGCGGCTGATGCGCTCGATCGAGGAGAAGATCGATATCCCCGATTCGCGCAAGGACGACTTCCGCCAGGAGATCATGAATTACATCGGTTCGCTGGCCCTGGACGGCAAGAAGTTCGAATACCACACTAACGTTCGGCTGCATAAGGCCCTCGAGCTCAAACTGTTCGAGGACCAGCGGGACACCATTAAGTTGAAAAACGTGGTCAGCGGCGTCGTGGACGACGAGACTCAGGCGAAGATCGATGTGGTCAAACAGCGGCTGATCAAGTATTTCGGCTACAACGAGACTTCGGCCACCGACGTACTCAATTACGTGGCCAGTATTTTCGCCCGCGGGGACAGTAAAGAGGAGGACTGATCGGGTACGTGGGGTGACGGTCGTGTATTTGAAGATACAAAAAGACCATCAGCGGTTTCGGACCATCGTCAAGGGGCGGATCCGGGAGGATCTGCGTAAATTCCTGACCCGCGGCGAACTGATCGGCAAGGAAGGCCGGCACCTTATAAGCATTCCCGTGAGGGGTATCGACATCCCCACCTTCCGATACGGTAGCAACGACGACGCCGGGGTTGGTAGCGGCCAGGGCAAGGCGGGCGAGCCGGTTGACACCGACGGGGCGGGGATCGGGCCGGGCGGCACCGAGCCGGGCCGGCACATCCTCGAGGTTGATATCTCCCTCGACGAGCTGGCCGACATCCTCGGCGAGGAACTGCAACTTCCACGCATCCAGCCCAAGGGCAAGCACCGCATCACCGCCGAAAAGGAACGATACAGCGGTATCCGCCAGACCGGCCCTGAATCCCTGCGGCATTTCAAACGCACGTTTCGCCGGGCTCTGAAACGCCAGATCATTAGCGGAATCTACGACCCACACCGCCCGCGGATTCTCTTCGAACGCCGCGACAAACAGTATCGAAGCTGGAAAACCACTCTCAAGCCGCAATCCAACGCGGTCATTGTGTACATGATGGATGTGTCCGGTTCGATGGGCAACGAGCAGAAGGAACTGGTCCGCATGGAGGCCTTTTGGATCGATACCTGGCTGCGCCGCAACTACGAGGGGCTGGAGAGCCGCTATATCGTGCATGACGTGCGAGCGGCCGAGGTGGACAAGCATACCTTTTTCCATCTGCGGGAGGACGGCGGGACCAAGATCAGCAGCGCGTTCGTCTGCGCCCGTCAATTACTTGAAAATCAATACACGACCGATGAATGGAACGTCTACCTGTTTCATTTCAGCGACGGGGACAACAGCAGCGAATCGGACAACCGGGAATGTTGCCGCATTCTGCAGGAACACCTGCTGCCGAGAGTTAATCTGTTCGGCTATTGCCAGGTGGCCAGCGCTTACGGCAGCGGGAATTTTGTCCACGTTCTGGACGACCATCTGTCCGGACTGGATACCGTGATTACCACCCGGGTGAACACGAAGGACGATATTTACGACAGTATCAAGGCGTTCTTTTCGCCGGGGAAGTGAGACGGAGAGATGGAGGGAATGAGAGACAGAGAGCACGCGGTGCTAAGACCGAGTTAGTGAACAGAAGCTAATGCAGGGGGGCGCATTCTCTTCTTTTCTCCCACTCTCTGTCTCTACGTCATTCCGACATGCAAGAGAATGTATCGATGCTCGGAAGGGTATTCGTCATATGAGCACTCTGCCACCAGAACTCGCCGAGGAAGCGGCCCGGATCGCCGAATACGCCCGGGAGGAGGGCCTCGATTTTTTCGAGACCGTCTTCGAGCTGGTGGATTTCGACCAGATGAACCAGGTGGCCGCCTACGGAGGCTTTCCCCAGCGTTATCCACACTGGCGGTTCGGCATGGAGTACGAGCGTCTTCGCAAGCAGCATACCTACGGCCTGAGCCGCATATACGAGATGGTCATCAACAACGACCCGTGCTACGCCTACCTGCTGCGGGAAAACCTCCCCGTCGATCACAAGACGGTTATCGCCCATGTGTATGGACATTGTGACTTTTTCAAGAACAACGTCTGGTTCCGGCATACCAATCGCAAGATGATGGACGAGATGGCCAACCACGCCACCCGCATCCGCCGCTACGTCGATCGTTATGGCTACGAGGAGGTAGAGCAGTTTATCGATGTCGCTCTGTCCCTGAACGATCTGATCGACCCGCATTCCATGTTCGTGCGCCGGGCGGTCCCCGAAAAACCCGCCGACCGCGACGAGCGGAATATTGAAGGCGAGGTGGTCCGCTATCCGGCAAAGAGTTACATGGACCGGTTCATCAATCCTCCCGAGCGGCTGGAGGCCCAGCGCAAGCGGATTCGGGCCGACCGGCTCAAGGCCAGGGACATCGAGCCGGCGCAACCCCTGCGCGATGTATTACTCTACCTGATCGAGCACGCCCGCCTGGAGGACTGGCAGGCGGACATCCTCTCGATCGTTCGGAAGGAGGCGTACTATTACGCTCCACAGGGGCAGAGCAAGATCATGAACGAAGGTTGGGCCACCTATTGGCATTCGACCCTGATGACGCGTTATTGCCTGCGGGATGACGAACTGATCAACTACTGCGATCATCATTCCGGCACCCTGGCCGGCGGGACCGGCCGATTGAACCCCTATAAGCTGGGTCTGGAGCTGTTTCGCAATATCGAGGAGCGTTGGGATCTGGGCCGTTATGGCAAGGAATACGACGAGTTGGAGGATATCGAGACCCGGCGCAACTGGGGCAAGGACCGCCGCCGGCCCGAGCGGGTCAAGGGTAAGGAATCGCCCGGCCGTGAAAAGATTTTCGAGGTCCGCAAAATTTACAATGACGTGACCTTCGTGGACGAATTTCTCACTCCCGAGTTCGTCGATCAGCATGATCTGTATCACTACCGCTACGACCCGGCCACCGGGCGGATGGTGGTGGTCAGCCGAGATTTCGCGAAAATCAAGAGGCAACTGCTCTTTTCGTTGGACAACCAGAGCCGGCCTTATCTGTACGTGGTCGACGGTAATTACGCCAATCGCGGCGAATTGTACCTGGCCCATAAGCACAACGGCCTGGATTTGCAGATCAGTTACGCCACCGAGACGCTCAAGCGGCTGCAACGCATCTGGGGCCGCCCGGTTCACCTGCAGGCCCGTATCAACGAGGAAATGGTCCTGTTCACCTGTGATACACAGCAATCCCGCCAGCAAGCCATCACCGACGAACTCCCCAAACCGGCCCATGGGCTGTAAATCTTCGGGCGATTGGTCAGCCCAAAGGTTGGTAATACGGCGCGTTTACTTCCGGCCCATCGAATACAATAAATAATCATCCTTCGCTTCCAGGCGGTAGCGGTGCGGCTCGTCGCTGAACAGTTTCAGAGGCCCCAGGCCAGATCGTCCGGAAGGTACGCCGCTCGGGTATGGAGAATTGCTGCAGCGCCGCCTTCGAGCCGGAGATGTCCGGACCTCAAGGCCCGTTGGTTGAACTGCTTGATCGACGAATTCACCGCACCGCTGGTGATCGGCATACCGCACGCTCGTATTCCACCATGCCCCGTTCCGGCCAGCTTAATGGCTTATGATGCTGATTTTCTGTATCGGGTGCCTTCTGCTTCGTCGTTGGTTCCGAGCTGTTCATCAGTTCCTGTAACAAAGCCTTGTCGAGCTGCTACTCCTCCCAGAACGCGTTGACGGCCGCAATGGTCCGTTCCACCAGCACCTGACCGCCGTCCGGGCCGACCTCGGTGCTGGCCGGTACGGCCCCATAGGCGCCGCCGGCGACCGATCGTGCGGTCGGAACATAGGAGCCCGGCCCGGCGAGTTGGACCAGGAAGGTCTGGACGGCCCGGGTGCGCGCCTGAATCCGCAGGCCGTAGTCAAGATACAGCTCGAAAGGGTTGCTCGCGAAGGCGATGTCGCCGAGCCGGGCCGCGTGCAACTCGATCGCTACCGTCGGGTGCGTCTGTTGAAACTCGAAACGTTCCATGACCCGTTCGTTCCGCCGCATCAGTCGGAAGGCGCGGGAGACGTTGTGGGCCCATTGCCGGTCGCGCAGGAGTTCTGGATTCACCTGCCGATCGCTCATCAGGGCCTCGTATGCCGCACGTTGTTTGGCCGCTTCGCTGCGGGCCTGCTCCACATCGCCGGCCGGGATTAGGCGGCGTGGGAGCTCGATCGTCTCGACGCGATGGGCCAGAATCGGGGCCCAGACGATCTCCTTCTCGATCAGGGGCAGAATGGATCCCACGGCGTCGGCGATGCGCACGCCGATCTCCTCTTGCTGCGAACGGCCGGCCAGCCGCCACATGCGTACCTCGGGGTTCTCTCCCCTGGTCTCGCTGCTCGGCCGGCTACACTCGTTACCGGGCAGGTGCGGCGATTGATCGCCCGAGGGTGCGTTCTGGGCGAGTACGAACAAGCTCTCCCCGAACCGGCTGCGGAGTTCTTCGCGGGTTTCGTGCCAGAAGTCGGAGCTGAGTTTCATCGAGCTTTCGCTGACCTGCGCTGGGCAGGCGAGGTTCAAAATCAGCCCGGTCATCCGCCGGTCCGCGGAATAGGTGGCCAGCACGTGCAGCGCGGGGTTTTCGTATCCTTCCATGTGGCTGAATTCAGGATCGTTGACCGGGCCGTACATACGGCTGCGGCCGTCAAGATAGGTTGTCAATCGGTTGCGTCCGACCACCGCATGCCCCAGGCCGTAAGCGATACCGCCGGGCGCCCGCCGTCGCCAGGCCTCGATGACGGCCCTGGCGATGCGTTCGGCTGCATACGTTACATAGTCGGCGGGAGCCATGGCGCCAAAGTTATCTCCGTAGATATTCGCAACCGGAGTCTGAAGCGGGTCGTAGCGTTCGTGGGTCGAGGTCAACGGTGCCGAATGTGTGTGCGTGGCCGCGATCAGTACCGCCATTGGGTCGAGTTCTGGCAGGTCGCGGCGCAGATGGTCGCGCAAGGCATCCCGTAACGAATCATGGATGGCGATCAAGTCGCAACTCACCAGCACCATGGCGGCCGGTGTTTGGTCGCCAACCGACTCGAGGGCCAGGGCGGTGGCGGTGATCGGGTCCAGCACACCTTCCGAGACTCGCACGTGGAACTGCCCGGCGATACAGACGGGCTCCGACGGAGTGATGTCCGCCTGGGCCCAGCCGATGCGTAGCGTCTTGGCCGCTGTGGTGTTAGGAAACACGCCTCCGGCTAACCAGACCATTGCCGCCAACAAATAAATCCTCATGTCCATGACCTCGTCATCAACCCGCTACTCGCCGGTAACGTCGGGCGTCCCGGTGAGTCGGAACGCATAACCCTTATGGCGGACCGACTCGGCCCCTATCAGAACCCCGAGCGCGAGCGAGCGGGCCAACGTGCGGGAGACGCGCCGGTTGCTTCCGCTCGCGGTTCTGATGCGGGCGCTCACCCAGGGCGTTCCAGCGGTCGATTAAATCAGATGGCACCATCTTCAATATGAAGAGTATATGGATAAGCGATGGGACGCAAGATGCATCCAGGCAAGATAAACAAATACGTTATGCATCCGCGTGCCGGGATGTTTCAACATCGGCGAGACGCTGGTGCCACACCACGCACCGCGGGGCAATCGAAATGATGTGGGATACATTCGTCAGAAGAGCCCGAGTTCCAGGCGGACCTCGGGGGATAGTTGCTCCATCCCCCAGGGTGGATCCCAGACCAGCTCGACGCGGGCCGAGGAGACACCCTCGATGCTCCGGACCAGTTGCTCGATATGTCCGGGCAACACGCCGGACACCGGGCAGCCCGGCGAGGTCAGAGTCATGCGGATCTCGACCACGCCGTTTTTGTCGACATTCAGTGCGTAAACCAGGCCCAGATCGACGATGTTGACCGGAATCTCCGGGTCGTACACATTACGCAGGACGGCCACTATCCGACGGGCAAGATCTTCGCGATCCACTTGTTGTTGAACCGGTTCGGTCATGGGGCACCTCCCGAGGCAAGTCATTCCGTAGTTACCGGTTGCGCTTCGTTTTCCAGGGCCACCTCCATCGTATGCCAGGCCAGGGTCGCGCACTTGACCCGCATGGGGTACTGGCAAACTCCGGAGAATACTTCCAGCTTGCCCAGGTTGGGGCTGTCACTCGTCTCGCGGGCTTCGCCGGTAACCAGGTTGTGGAATTTGCGGAACAAGGCCTTGGCCTGCTCCAGGGTTTGACCTTTGATGGCCTCGGTCATGAGCGAGGCCGAGGCCGTCGAAATCGCGCAGCCGGTGCCCTCGAAGGTGGCCTCGCGCACGATACCGTCGGCCAGTTTCAGGTGGATGGTCACATGATCGCCACACAAGGGGTTATGCCCCTCGGCCGAATGGTCCGCCTCGGGCAACGGGCGGTGGTTGCGCGGCCGTCGGCTGTGGTCGCGAATGAGTTCCTGGTATAGATCGTTGATGGCGGACATCAGCCTAACACCTTCAAAACCCGGCGAATTCCCTGCACAAGTACGTCGATCTCCTCGGTCGTATTGTAGAAGGCCAGCGAGGCTCGGGCGGTGGCCGGCACGCTCAACCGCTCCATGACCGGCTGGGCGCAATGGTGCCCGGTGCGGATGGCGATGCCCTCGCCGTCCAGAATCGTCCCGATGTCATGCGGATGAATGTCTTCCAGAATGAAAGACAACACCGCGGCCCGCTCGGCGGCGGTCCCGATGAATTTCAGTTCCCGGATATCGGAGAGTTTGCGTATCGCCTCATCCAGCAGGCGGTTTTCGTAGGCGGCGATGTTCTCCCGGCCGATCCGCTCGATATAGTCGATGGCCGCCGCCAGTCCGACGGCCCCGGCGATGTTAGGGGTGCCGGCCTCGAACTTGTAGGGCAGTTCGTTGTAGATGGTTCGCTCGAATCGGACCGAGAGAATCATGTCGCCTCCACCCTGGTAAGGCGGCATCTCCGCGAGGATTTCCTTTCGTCCGTAAAGCACGCCGATTCCGGTCGGCCCGTAAAGTTTGTGCCCGGAAAAGGCCAGGAAATCGCAGTCGAGTTCGTTGACCTCGATCGGCAGGTGGGCGGCTGACTGAGCGGCATCCACCAGCACCGGCACGTTACGGGCATGGGCGAGCTCAATGATTCTTTTGAGGGGATTGATGGTCCCCAGGGCGTTGGACAGATGGACGACGGCCACCAGGCGCGTGCGCGGGGTGATCAGGCTCGCGTATTCATCCATCAGCAACTCGCCGGCATCATTGATGGGAATGACCCGTAGCCTGGCCCCGGTCTGCTCGCAAACCATTTGCCAGGGCACGATGTTCGAGTGGTGTTCCATGGCGGAGATGAGGATTTCATCCCCGCTTCGCAGGCGAGGCCGGGCGTACGCCTGGGCCACGAGATTGATGGCCTCGGTGGCTCCGCGGGTGAAAATGATCTCCTCGGGGTGCTCGGCCCCGATGAAACGCTGCACGGTCCGCCGGGCGTTTTCGTAGCTTTCCGTCGCCCGCATGCTGAGGGTATGCACGCCGCGATGCACGTTGGCGTTGTCCTCGTTGTAGTAACGGGCGACGGCCTCGATAACCTGGCGGGGTTTCTGGGTGGTGGCCGCGTTGTCCAGGTAGACCAGCGGCCGTCCGTGTACGCGCTGCTGGAGGATCGGAAAATCCGCGCGGATGCGCGCGATATCCAGTTCGCCTTCGAGTTGGGGCGGGATTTTCAGCTTCGGTAACGATATCATCGTGTTCATAAGGCCCCCCTTAACTGCTCGCCTTGCGGCAGTCGGGAAACCAGCAGTTCGGCCAGCCTTTGCCGGAGCGGCTCGACGCGGACGGCCTGCAAGCTTTCGGCCGCGAATGCGTAGGTCAGCAGGCCGCGGGCCGCCGGTTCGGTCACCCCTCGACTACGCAGGTAAAACATTGCGTCCGTATCGAGCTGGCCGATGGTCGCTCCGTGCGTGCATTTCACGTCGTCGGCGAAAATCTCGAGTTGCGGCTTGGTGTCCACCAACGCCTCCTCGGACAGCAGCAGATTCTTATTCGTCTGTTTGGCGTCGGTTTTCTGGGCGCCCGGACGCACGATGATGCGCCCGCTGAATACGCCGTGGGATTTCCCGTCGGCGATGGTCTTGTAATATTCGCGGCTGGCACCGTGCGGCTGGGCATGATCGACCACCAGATGATGATCCACGTGTTGCCGGCCATCCAGCACGGACAGCCCGTTGAGAACGCACTCCGCCCCCTCGCCGTCGAGGACGGCCTGCACGTCGTTGCGGACCAATCCGCCGCCGAAAGCAATGGAATGGGAACGGATACTGCTGCCCCGGCCCTGCCGCAGGGCCAGCGTGGCCATGTGGGCGGCGGAGGTGCTTTCCTGTTGGATTTTATAGTGATCGAGAATCACGCCGTCACCGGCGACGATTTCCGTGACCGCGTTGGTCAGGTATTCGCCGCCCGGCGGACCGACGTAGTGTTCAATAACCACGGCCTGGCTGTCCGATTCGGCGACGATCAGTACGCGGGGATAACTTACCTCCAACTGTCCGTCGGGGGCGGATACGAACATCAGATGAATCGGCTCGGTCAGATCCGCCCCGCGCGGCAGATGAATCAGCGCGCCATCGGTCAGGAAAGCGGTGTTCAAGGCGACAAAGGCGTGCGGGCGATAACCCGCGTAGTGGGCGAGATGGCCTTTCAACAAAGCGGGATGACTCATCCACGCCCGGCCGATGCTGCCCACGTAAGTACCGACGGGCAGTTTGCCGAAGGTCGATAGTTGCGGCGTCCATACGCCGTTGACCCAGACCAGACGGCAGCCGGCCAGGCCCGGAACGTCGAACGGTTCGAGCTCTCCGGCGGAGATTTCCCGCGGGGCATGATCGCTCCGCTGGTACCTGCGCCCGGCGATTGGAGCGATATTCGTATGCCGCCATTCCTCGTCCCGAATGGTCGGAAAACCGTGCTCGCTGAACGAGGCGATGGCCGCCTTGCGCACCGGATGGAGCCACGCGGCGCGCGCGCTCGAGGCTTGACTCTCCAGGCGATCAAATCCTTCCACGTAGTGGTCGATCACCGGATCGGTCTGGTTCTGGATATCCACAATGCTCATTCTTCTACTCCGGTGTTTACACCTGGGCCGGTTCCCGCACATCGGCCACTTTTTCGACCCCTGCGTAGCCCTGATCCTCCAAGGTCAAGGCCAGTTCCTTGCCGCCGGAGCGGACAATCCGCCCATCGACCAGCACATGCACGAAATCCGGCACGATATAGTTGAGCAGCCGCTGGTAATGCGTGACCACGATGAAGCTCCGGTCGGCCCGGCGCAACTGGTTCACCCCGTGGGCCACGATCCTGAGCGCGTCGATGTCCAGCCCGGAGTCGGTTTCGTCCAGAATCGCCAGGCGTGGTTCGAGGACGGCCATCTGCAGGATCTCGTTGCGTTTCTTCTCGCCGCCGGAGAAACCCTCGTTGACCGCCCGGTTCAAAAGTTTCTCGTCCATTTCCACGAGTTTGAGTTTTTCCCGGACGAGGCCGAGAAACTCGACCGCGTCGAGCTCGCTCAGGCCGCGGTATTTGCGTATCGCGTTCAGGGCGGTCTTGAGGAAATACGTGCTGCTGACCCCGGGAATCTCGACGGGATACTGAAAGGCCAGAAACACCCCGGCCCCGGCCCGCTCCTCCGGTTTCATCTCCAGAAGATCGCGGCCGTCATAGAGCACCTCGCCATCGGTGATCGTGTAGCTGTCACGGCCGGCGAGCACCTGGGCCAGCGTGCTCTTGCCCGAGCCGTTCGGACCCATGATCGAGTGAACCTCGCCGGGATTGACCCGCAGATCGACGCCCCGGAGAATCTCCTGCCCATCGACGCTTGCATGTAAGTTCTTGATTTCCAGCATGTCTGCTCCCTTCATTGATTCACTACGGAGACACGGAGGCACGGAGGTTGCTCATTTAGATTGGCGAACAATGACCGTGATTCGTTAACAATATCTACCGGATCCCACGTTTTTAACCTCATTTATTTTCTCCGTGCCTCCGTGGTAAAATTCCTGTCAACCGACGCTCCCTTCCAGACTTACCTCGAGCAGCTTCTGGGCCTCGACCGCGAATTCCATGGGCAGTTCGCGGAAAACCTGCCGACAGAAACCGTTGACGATCATGGATACGGCGTCCTCGGTGGAGATGCCCCGCTGATGACAGTAGAACATCTGGTCCTCGCCGATCTTCGAGGTACTGGCCTCGTGTTCCATGTGGGCCGTGTTGTTCCGCACCTCGATGTACGGGAAAGTGTGGGCCCCGCAGCGGTCCCCGATGAGCATCGAATCGCACTGGGTGAAGTTCCGGGCATGATCGGCTCCGGGGTTGATCTTGACCATGCCGCGGTAGGTGTTCTGCCCGAACCCGGCGGAGATTCCCTTGGAAACGATCGTGCTCCGCGTGTTCTTACCGATATGGATCATCTTCGTGCCGGTGTCGGCCTGCTGGTAATTATTGGTCAGGGCGACGGAATAAAACTCGCCCACCGAGTTGTCCCCGATCAGGATACAGCTCGGATATTTCCACGTGATGGCCGAGCCCGTCTCCACCTGCGTCCAGGAAATATGGGCGTTGCGTCCGAGACACTTGCCCCGCTTGGTGACGAAATTGTATATCCCGCCCTTGCCGTCCTTGTCGCCGGGGTACCAGTTCTGGATGGTCGAATACTTGATGGCCGCGTCGTCCATGGCGACCAGCTCGACCACGGCCGCGTGTAACTGGTTCTCATCGCGCATCGGCGCGGTGCAGCCTTCCAGATAGCTGACGTAGCTGTCCGGCTCGGCGATGATCAGGGTCCGCTCGAACTGCCCGGTGGCCGCCGCGTTGATCCGGAAATAGGTGGACAGCTCCATCGGGCAACGCACGCCCCTGGGTACGTACACGAACGAGCCGTCGGTGAACACGGCCGAATTCAGGGTCGCGAAAAAGTTATCCGAGTAGGGCACCACGCTGCCGAGATACTTGCGGACCAGGTCGGGGTGTTCCCGGATGGCCTCGGAGATGGAACAGAAGATGATGCCCAGCTCGGCCAGCTTTTTCTGGAACGTGGTGGCGACCGACACGCTGTCGAATACGGCATCGACGGCCACCCCGGCGAGGATTTCCCGCTCATGCAGCGGGATGCCCAGCTTTTCGTAGGTCTCGAGCAGTTTCGGATCGACTTCCTCGAGGCTGCCCGGACGCTGCTGCTGACGCGGGGCCGAATAGTAGATGATCGACTGGTAATCGATCGGCGGATAATGCACGTTCGGCCAGGTCGGCTCGCGCATGTTCAACCAGTGCCGATAGGCCTTCAGCCGCCAGTCCAGCAGAAACGCCGGCTCGCCCTTCTTGGCCGAGATCAGACGGATGACTTCCTCGTTCAGCCCCGGTGGAGCACTATCCGTATCGATATCGGTTACAAAGCCGTACTTATATTCTTGCTGTGCCCAGCGATCCAGCGTTGTCGTTGATTCACTCATTTTACGCCTTTTCTTCGTCTTTCTACCGGGCCAATTCGTTGCCCAAGGTTTTCGTTGTTCCATCTTCACGACGATCTAAACCCGGCATACATAACAACTCTTTTATAGTACCAGATTAGTGCTAAATCCACGCCAGATATCAAAACAAAGGGGCATAAACACAAACAAGCGTGGCTCCTGTGAAATACCGGTGTCAGAAATTCCTAACGGAAAGCTAACTATCGATAGAACATAAGCATACAGAAAAAGGCATGGAAGAGGCTCAAGCCTTCAAGCCCATACCAGCAATCACGATAAAAAAGCACGTCTCGAAAACCGAGGGCGGGGGTATAGGATGCACTTATGGGCGATTCCATGAACATCGCGACCAGGAGGGAGCAAACCCCAGCCGACAGGAATCATCGTACGTACCGGTCGCCTTGCCCGGTGGTATGCGGGATTGCCATGCGATGATACCGAACGCATGTACAATCGCGGCGGGTCGTTCATGCGTTACGGCTGCTCGGCTACGGGCCAGAGCTTCAACAACTGCTTTCCTCCACCGGGAAGCTCGAAAGGTCCTGGGAAGGGATTGGCCGCGTTTCTACTCCCGCCGAAATAATCCGTGTCGATACGATATACCGAGCCGTCGGGTTGCACATAAGCCAGATCAGGGATTTTCGCTTTTCCCAGCAGCTCTGTCGTCACGAGCCGGCGAGACTGCTGCACGGCCCACGCCTGGTCGAGGATGATATGCAGATGAACCCCATCCTTCCCGGTCGACAACTTCATCATGGGGTCGAATTCCGCCGGCACAAGCGGATGCTGCTCATCCCGGCAGGGGGAGGCGCCTTTGAGAAACACGTTACCGGACATCTGCCCGGGCATCGCCGCCTGGTCGTACGGAAGCAAACCGTTGTAGTGCACGAACAGGTTGTTGTGGAAGCGATTGTCGCCGCCCTGAGTATTGCACAGTCCCGCGACCTCGGTGGAATGGGCTTTTTGATACGGAGTCTCACGTTTCAGTTCGGGTCTTTGCTCGATTTGGCCGGCAAACAGGTTATGCACGTATGCGCCGCCTTGCGACATGTCGAACAGCGCGATCGGCGAGAGAAATAGATTATTGTCCACCATGAACGGGCCGTGGTTCACCTCGACAAACAGATCCTCACGGGGCCCGTTATCGTGCAACAAATTCCGGGTCACGCGCGTCCCCTGGGTCATCCAGTCCAACCAGATTCCGCGGACCGTGCGGTAAATGTGGTTGCGGCTGATTTCCGTATCAATCGCGGCATGAAACTTGATGCCGGCCATCTCCGCCCCCGTAAAAAGTTGTCGGACGTGAATGTCATGGATGACGTTGCCGGTGACGGTACTGAACGCCGCCCCCAGACTGCCCACGATGCCCGCCTGCTCACAATGGGCGATCAGGTTGTTACGCACGACATGATGACCGATTATGTCCTTGGACCAGCCGTTTTGCAGGGCGCGCTCAATCGTCTTGACATAACCCTCCGCTTTGTTCTGTGACGTATTGTCCCACTGGTCACCGTACTTGCCGAGGGTGATGCCCACGCAGGTCGAGTAACGGATATCGTTGTTTTCGATGATCCATCCCTTACTCCAATGGGTGCCGATCAGGCCGATCTGCTCGGCGGTGGGCGGGGCCCAGGGAGTCGCCGCATGCATCATCGTGAAACCGCGCACGCTGAGATAGTTGACGCCCGGTTGCTCAGGATAAAACACCGTCCGGCGCACATTGATTTCCACCTCCTCCTTGTTGGGATCGCCGCCCTTGAAATGCGCCCAGATCGTGGTATGCGTCTCGTCCACCTTGGCAAACCACAAAGGACGGTCGCCCGCGGGCCTGAGGACTTCATCCAGCTCGGCCGCCTCGGTGAGCCAGTGGCCTGCGCGATACACCGCCCCCGTGTGATGCTCCCGTCCCATGGGGTTGAACCAGTCACCCGCGATCAAATCACGGTAGGGATTGAAATCCCCGAAAAAACCGTTGGGAATAGTGACTTTCCAGGTATCATTTTGCACCTTTTCCCAACCCTTGATGATCTCGGAACCCTTGAGGATGACCTTTTCGCCCGGCGCCGCCTGGTAAACAATGCGGTTCTGATCGGAATCACCCCCACGCGGCGGGTTGATGCGTTCGCGATAGACGCCTTCATGGACCGTGATCACGTCCCCGGCTTGAGCCAATCGCGCGGCCGCGGAGATCGATCGAAGAGGCTTATCGATGGTCCCCTCGGACGCATCGTCCCCCTTCACGGAAACATGATATTCTCGGGCAAAAGCCACGGGCAGGGCCATGGTCAAGAACAGGAAGATACAGATGGTCTTCATGGGTGGTCTCCGTTCATCCGAGTTTCAGGGAGAGTCATATTCGGCTACGCCGACGTATCATATTCTGGGATTGTACAGCGACCAACAAGGGTGCCCATCCCTTTTGCCGTATTGGATATCCTGTTCGGGGAGGACCGAACCTGCTGAAAGCGAAGCCTTCCCTTTCGCTATGTGGGCACACTTTCAGACCGCCGAAGCTCAGTTATGCAAAATCAGGTCAACGCGTCATGCCTCATGCGGGGCTGGAAGAATGGCTCGGTATGCTCCGCTATTTTCCGCATCCTTTCCGCGTAAAAAGTGCGGGCCATGCGGTTTCCACGCTATGCTTTCAGCCCATGGATCGGCCACTGCATAGCCGTCAGCGCAAAAGCAATACGTTAATTCCATACCGGATGAGCTGTACGACAAAACGGCGCATTTAATGGCCGCTAATGGTCGGTATGACTTGCAGCGAGAAAGACCAACCCCTCAGTAATAGGAGAAAACCGCGTTGTTCAGGATTGGCTTATAAAATAAAAGGGTGAGTGAGGGGACTCGAACCCCCGACCCCGAGGACCACAACCTCGTGCTCTAACCAACTGAGCTACACTCACCATTGCCGGTCCCGGTTGGCAGTCTGCGGGGCCGTAGTGCCTAAATTATACGAAGCCCGGGGATTTTTCAATCGCCCGGAAGCGAATTCCGGGACAAAGATTCAGGTTGGTAAGCCGTGTCCTGTACGCTATGATAGTGTTTGGCGCTGGGCGATCCTGACTGGATATCGTTCTAAAGCCGTTAACAACCTGGTAATATGAGCTTCTAGCTGCCGTTAAATGAGGCAACCCGGCCGGGCGCGGGCTGGGAAATTACGGCGAGTCGATGGAGCTAATCAAGAGATACTTTCTCATGGATAAGCCAACGGACCCGAGATTTCTTTGTGGCAGCGGGGTAGAGGCCTTCGACGGCAACGAGTTGCTGTTCAAGGGAGCCCTGGAAACCGAGGGGGGGGTCCACCTGTTGACCGGATATCCCGGCTCGCCGGTCGCCACCTTCTTTGACGTAATCGCCGACTGCGCGACCTTGCTTCGTGAACGGGGCATCGAAGGTCGGATGGCCAACAACGAGGCTCTGGCGGTCGCTTCGGTCAACGGCACGCAAATGGCCCCCTTGCGGGCAATGGTGGTTTTCAAAAGCGTTGGCCTGCACGTGGCCAGCGATGCGCTGGCCTTGGGTAATCTTGCCGGCCCGCATCCCGAAGGTGGAGCGGTGGTCGTGGTTGGCGACGATCCCTGGAGCGAAAGTACGCAGGTGCCGGCCGACTCCCGTTTCCTGTTGCGGCACCTGTTCGTGCCCATCCTCGAACCCGGCACGCCGCAGGAGATCAAGGATTTCGTCGGGGCGGGTTTCGCTCTCTCCCGGGCTGCTGATCTGTATATCGGATACATCATCACGACGACCCTGGCCGACGGCGGCGGCACCGTGCAATGTCGCCCCAACCACTACCCATTGACCAATACCAACCACCCCTTCGATTTACAGACGCTGGCCCTGAACCTTGAAAAAACCGTGCTGCTCCCACCGCGGACCGGCCGAAGCGAAAAGCAAATGCCGGAGCGGCAAAGCCGGTTGTTTACCGCCGTCGAACAATTGGGCCTCAACCGCCTTGCCGACGTGCCCGGCGCGGACGAATTGCTGCTCGTGACCAGCGGGATGGCCTATCAATATGTCTATCAAGCGTTGGCCGACTTCGGGCTTGTCGGACAAATCCCTCTACTCAAGCTGGATGTCACCTGGCCGCTGGATCCCCGCCGGTTCGAGGGGCTGTTGAACCGCTTCCGCCATGTGCTGGTAATCGAGGAACGGCGTTCTTTCATCGAGGAGCAGATCGCCGATATCGCCGTCCGGCTGCTTCAGCGCAGCCCGCGGCCGGTTGCTCATATCTGGGGCAAGCAGTTCCCCAGCAACGAAAATGGACTACCCTCCGCTCTGGGGCTGAACGTCTCGATCGTTACCGATCGTCTCGGCCGATTTCTGCAAGTCATCAACCCCCCGGCTGTTCACCGGGTCACCGAGCGGATCAACCAGGAGCTGGCGACCGTCGCCGAAACCGCCCGGGTCAAGGTCGATATTCCGCCGCGGACGCCGACGTTCTGCCCGGGCTGCCCGCACCGCGACTCGGCCAGCCTGTTGCTGGATATCAAAAACAAGTTCACCGACCGGCGTTACATGCGTAAACACCATCGCCGCGAGCCGGTCGATCTGGTGTTCCACGGCGACACCGGCTGTTACACGATGCTGTTGTTCGAGCCCAACACCCAACTGATGCACAATTATTCCGGCATGGGGCTGGGCGGCGGGACCGGCAGCGGGATCGACCCGTTCATCCGCAACAAACAGGTCGTGTTCATGGGGGACGGCACGTTCTTTCATTCCGGAACGTCGGCGATCAGCAATTCGCTGTTCAGCCGCCAGGACATCACCTACATCATCCTGCAGAACGATACGACGGCCATGACCGGGCACCAGCCGCTGGCCTCGATGGATCGCGACCTGATGGATCGTCCGGTTCCGGCTCAGGATATTGAGCGTATAGTCCGGGCCATTACTGGTGAACAGTGCCTGATCGTGCGAGCTGATCCCGGTGATAGAGAAAACTATCACCATACACTCGAACGGGTCATTCTCAAAGACGGGGTGAAAATCGTCATCGCCGATAAAGAGTGCGGGATCATATCGAACCGGCGAAAGATGCGGGCCGAACGAGCGGAACAACACCATCTGGGTTATATTCCTCGCAAAATCCACATGAATGTAACCCCCGAAGTCTGCGAATTCTGCCTGGAATGTTCAAATAGTACCGGTTGTCCCGGCCTGACGGTGGAGAAAACCGATTATGGGCCTAAGATGGCCACCGACCTGTCCTGGTGCGTAAACGACGGAGCATGCGCGAAAATCGGCGCGTGCCCGGCGTTCGAGGAGGTCATAGTCACCCGCAAGCGCCCGCCGAGGATGCGCGGCCATCAGATCATGCTCGAGGATATTCCGGAGCCGGCGATCGACTTCAAAGGCGACATCTGGCGGGCTTGGCTAGCCGGCGTCGGGGGCATGGGCATCGGGACGGCTGCCGCCATTTTGGTTATTGCCGGCCGTCACGAAGGCTACAACGTGCAGTTCAGTGATAAAAAAGGGCTGGCCATCCGCAACGGCAGCGTCTATTCTCAGTTGATCTTCACGAAAAACGACACGTCGGCGGCTATGACCGTCGGCTACGGAAAGGCCGATCTGCTGCTCGGCGTCGATTTGCTCGAGGCCGTCCGGGCCATAGATCCCAAGGCTCCCTGGCGAGTGGCTTCACGTGAACGTACCGCCGTGGTAGTCAATACCGATCGGACGCCGACGATTCGTACGCTGATGGGGCTCGACGATTTCCGCATCGACGAACTCGAACATATGCTTCGGCAGGCCACCCGGCCGGACCGGTTTTTCTCATGCAGCATCCTTTCGCTCTGCGAGCGAATCTTCGGCACCAAGCTCTACGCCAATATAACCATGCTGGGCGTCGCCTATCAGCGCGGGCTGATCCCCGTCTCGCTCGAATCGCTCAAGGAGGGTATCCGGCAAACAATCAAAGCCGATTTCAAGAAGAATCTCCGGGCTCTCAACCTTGGACGTAAACTGGTCACGCATCCGGAATTGTTCTTCGAGGTAGAACCGGCCCCTTCGCTGGCCCGCACCGTGCGCGAGAAGGCCGCATACCTCAACCTGCGCGAAATGGGCACACGCAAGGCCCTGCGCAGTGATCGGCCCGGAGCCGCGGGGAAACGTCGCCTGCCCGATAAGTCGGTGGCCCGCACCTATAAGCACATGGTATATACTACCCTGCGGGCCTGCCGCGAACTCGATCGCCAGACCATGCAAGATATCGCCGTTCGCGTCTATGACCTGGTCGAGTGGGGGGGGGTACGTTACGCCCAGCGCTACGTACAGCGTATTCGTAGGGTGTTCTTGGCCGACCACGAAAGCCGCGATTTCGCGGCCACCCGGGCAGTTGTTTGGAACCTGGCCAGGTTGATGCTGATCAAGGATGAATTCTACGTGGCTGAACTGCTGACCAGCTATGAAAAACTCCGCCGCGATCGGCAGCGCTATAACGTAAACCCGTCGAACGGCGACCGGATCCGCTATCGCCGCACCTTCCACCCACGCATACTCGGCAAGCAGGTGGATATCCGACTACCGCATTGGGGCTTGTACCTCCTGCGCAACCTGCGTTTTCTTCGTCGGGTTATGCCTTTATACAGGCATAAGGAGCGGCGCTTCCTCAAATGGTATGAACAACTCGTTGACCGCTTCGAGCATGTCAGTGAGGCGGATTACGCCCCGTATATCGAAGCCTTACGCGCGGTTGAATCGGTCAAGGGCTTCGCGGAAATCCGCTGGCCCAAAATGGACGAAGCCCGCCGTCGGGTGAAACAGATTCTCGCTACCACGGCCTCGATTACGAACGAAAAACAGTCTCCATTGAACACCTGACAAATTTGATAGTGAATGCGGTACGAATCATATATTCCCCCGTCAGTTGTCGCGAATGGCCTATGGGGATAAGGCTTTGACCAATGACGGTATCGTCTCTAAACTCAGCGACATAAGTGCTATGGATCGGTCGCCGTGCCGGCGGCAGGCACTGATGGTATTCAAGGAAACCGGCCCAGGCCGGTGGATACGGAAAACAGCATGAGCAACAAAGATACTTATGAAAACCCTTTGGTCACGCGCAACGCCTCGCCCGAGATGTGCGCTCTGTTCAGTCCCCGGCAGCGCATCCTGACCTGGCGGCGGATATGGCTGGCCCTGGCCGAAGCCGAGGCCGAACTCGGCCTGCCGGTCAGCAACAAGCAGTTGGCCGAGTTGCGGCGAACGCTGGACAAGATCGACTGGGCGGCCGCCGCCGAGCATGAAAAGAAACTCCGCCACGATGTCATGGCCCACCTCCACGCCTGGGGCGACGTTGCCCCGTCGGCCCGCGGCATTCTCCACCTCGGGGCTACCAGCATGGATATCGTGGACAACGCCGACCTGCTCATCATGCGCGATGCCCTCATGCTGATTCGCGATTGGCTGGTCAATGCTATCGACGCGTTCGGCGACTTCGCCCGCAAGTGGCGAAACCTGCCCTGCCTCGGTTACACGCACTTTCAGCCGGCCCAGTTGACCACCGTCGGGCGTCGGGCCTGCCTGTGGGCGTACGACTTCGTTCGCGACCTGCGGGAAATCGAGGCCCGCCTGGCCGACCTGAAATTCCGGGGCATCCGGGGAGCGACCGGCACCCAGGCCAGCTTCCTGGCTCTGTTCGAAGGCAACGCCCGCAAGGTGGAGCGGCTGGAGAAAATCGTGGCCGGCAAACTCGGCTTTACCGCCAGCGAGCCGGTGGTCGGGCAGACTTATACCCGCAAGATCGACGCCCAGGTGGCCGCCGCCCTGGCGGGTATCGCCGCGGCCGCCCATAAGTTCGCCAACGACATCCGCATTCTGGCGGGTCTCAAGGAAATCGAGGAGCCGTTCGAGAAGCATCAGGTCGGCTCCTCGGCGATGGCATACAAACGCAACCCGATGCGTTGCGAGCGCATGACGGGGCTGGCCCGCTACGTGCTCAGCCTGGCCTCTTCGCCTTTCCAGACCGCCGCCGAACAGTGGTTCGAGCGGACGCTTGACGATTCCTCGAATAAACGGCTGAGCATCCCGGAAAGTTTCCTGGCCACCGACGGCATTCTTCGTCTCGTGGTGGACGTGGCCCGCGGGCTGGTCGTTTACCCGGAGGTCATCCGGGCCCGCGTCGATGCCGAGCTGCCCTTCATGGCCACTGAGGATATTCTGATGGCCGCCACCGCCGGTACAAGTAAAGGCCGCAAAAAACAGGCCGGCGATCGACAGGCCCTGCACGAGCGGATCCGCCAACATTCCCACGCCGCCGCCCGCGAGGTCAAAATGCATGGCCGCAAGAACGACCTGATCCAGCGTCTGGCCGACGATCCCGCTTTCGCCGGCGTGGACCTGAAACAGACGCTCAAGCCCGAGCGGTTCATCGGGCTGGCCCCCTGGCAGGTCGACCGCTTCCTCGCCGACGTGGTGCGGCCGATCCGAACCCGCTATCGTCGGGTACGTCAAAAAACGGTCGAACTCCACGTATAAGCACAGGCCGATATGTCTGCCGAAAATATACAACCAAACTATCCTCGCAAATGGGAAAGCCATATCGAGGAATTGGCCGCCGTCTTCGAAATCGAGGTCGCCAGCCTGCGCAGCAGAATCATGGTTACGCCCGCGCAACTTCGGAAGGTATATCTGCCGCTGCTGGCCTGGCTGGAGAAGATAAGCCGGGCGAGCCATCATCGCCTGCTGGTCGGTTTGGCGGGGATTCCCGGAAGCGGTAAATCCACCTTCGCCGCGATCGTCGGCCTGCTCGCCGACCGCCTGTTGGCCCCCGGTGCGCTCGTATGTGTCGGCATGGACGGCTGGCACTGGCCTAGTGCCGTTCTTCAGCAGCGAACCACATGTAATCCCGACGGCCGGATTGTCCCCTTGAGCCAACGCAAAGGCGGGCCGGAATCGTTCGAGGTGGCCGCCCTGGCCGCTGCCCTGCGAGAATTGAAAAACGCCCGCGCGGCCGTCCATCTTCCGGTCTACGACCGCCGCCTCCATGAGCCGATACCTGACGGGCTGAACGTGCCGCCCGAGACGCGCATCGTTTTGCTGGAAGGCAACTATGTGCTTTACCCTACGCCGCCCTGGGATCAGGTTTTCGAGCAGTTGCACCCTCGACTGATGCTGATCGCTGACCCGGCCGTCGCTCGCCAACGGGTCATCGCCCGCCATATTCGCGGCGGTATGAACCCTGACCAGGCCGAGGAAAAGTTCGCTCAGAACGACCGATATAATACGGACGTGGTCCAAGGCACGGCTATCCATGGGGATCAGCTTATCGACCTGACATAGAGGTTTCATCGTGACCGGTGAAGCCTTTTCAGGGGCCCCAGGAAAGTTTTACCTGCATGAAAAGGTCGGACATGATCTTTGATCGAAAATCTGGTCATATCCTGGCCGAACGGATAGGATAATTGGTAGCAATTGGCCTCCGGTTGGTCTGGGTGCCGGGGGGCTTTTTATCTGGAGATACCCTTGATTCGCAATGCACGCATGGCTGACGTTCCCGACCTTCATAGGCTTATCAATCACCACGCCGAGCTGAACCGTATGCTCCACCGCTCCCATGCTCACCTGTACGAGCATTTGCGAGATTTCCTTGTATATGTCGAGCAGGTCGAGGGAGCGGAACGGGTCCGCGGCTGCGTTGCTCTAGAAAGCGTCTGGAATAACCTGGCCGAGATTAAAAGCCTGGCCGTCGATGAAGTCTGTCGCGGGCACGGTATCGGCACACAATTGGTTGGGCAGGCTATCAAGGAGGCCGAGCGGCTGGGAATCGCCAAGGTATTCGTACTTACTCGCGAGGAACGTTTCTTTCAGCGGATAGGTTTTTCGACGGTTTCCAAAAGCACCTTGCCGCACAAGGTGTGGACAGATTGCGTTCGTTGCCCTCTTCAGGATAATTGTGATGAAATAGCGATGGTGTACCAGAGCGAACGGATACCTCCGGATCAACGGCCATAGTTCGTTACGGATGCACTAATATAACGGGGATAATACCGATGGCGAAAAATAGAACGCGTTGGAAAGTAGCCGGATATACCGGTCTGTTTCTGGTGCTTGGTATTGGTTTGTTGGTGCTGAGCCAGGTGATCCGCCCGAGTACTCCGACCGAGCAGGTGCCCCAAACTTCTACCGCCCCGGTCGATCAAGACCGTCCTGCGCCCGGTAAAGATGCCTCCGCCGAGAATCTGAGTAATATGATGGTTCTGTTCGGCACTGCCGCGTTGATCGGGTCAGTTGTCGGCATCGGCTGGATCGTGATCGACATCCGCAACTCCCGCCCGGTTTGGAAAACCCAGACCAAGTTTCCCAAGAAACGGTAAGGTCCAGATACTATCCACCTCTGATGGCCGCGCACAGATCCGCGGCCTGCCGACAGGCGGCTACATCGTGAACGCGGATGCATTCAGCGCCGGCCAGAACACAGGCCGCCACCGCCGCCGCTGTGCCGGTCACGCGGTCCGCCGGGTTATCGATGTGCAGAATCTCGCCAATGAAACGCTTTCGCGACGGGCCGACCATAAGCGGTACACCCAGTGAGCGTAATTCGCCCAGCCGCCGAAGAATCTCCAGATTGTGCGCCGTCGTCTTCCCGAAGCCGAGACCGGGATCGAACAGGATGCGCTCGCGGGCTATGCCTGATCGCAGGGCGTAATTCATCCGCTCTTGTAAAAAGTCGGCCACCTCGGACACCACATCCGTATAGGTGGGATTCGTCTGCATATCCGCCGGCGTGCCCTGCATATGCATGAGAATGATTACGGCATCCCTGGTGGCCGCCAGTTCGCCCATCGTCGGATCGTCACGCAAGGCCGAGATGTCGTTAATGATCGTAGCCCCGGCCTCTAGAGCCGCGCGGGCGACTTTCGCGGAGCGGGTATCGATGGAAATTGCCGGACCGTCCGGACCGAAGCGGGTTGCCAGTGTTGCGATTACCCCCGCCGTTCGGCGTATCTGTTCATCGGGGGACACACCCTGACTGCCCGGTCGCGTGGATTCCCCGCCCACGTCGATCGCGTCGGCCCCCTCGTCGGCCATCCGACAGGCAGCAGCGACGGCCGTATCCATACTCAGGTATGCTCCCCCGTCGCTGAAAGAATCCGGGGTCACGTTCAAGATACCAAAAATGAATGGCCCCGAACCCGGAACCAACGGGCGACCGCGTAGCATGATGGGCTTATGATCCGTCATGTCCGCACATTATACACACTCAGTGCTGTATGTCTTATCCCCCCAATACGTTACGAAGAAACCACGCCATATTCCCTGTATAGATATCCATCGTATCGCTTATGCGACGATCCACGGCGTAGGGCGTAACTTTATTCATCGGTTCGGTTCTTGACGGACGGGTCGGCCTTGATGATTGTCTCAGCGTGTTGGATTCGC
>JAAYCU010000042.1 GCA_012729595.1 Phycisphaerales bacterium | reverse complement strand
GGCTGAGATACGCAATCCCTTGGGGATTGAACGGGGGGGTGACAAATGTCACGAAGGCAGGGGCAACATAGGTGATCAGTGTTCAGTGGTCAGTAATCAGTGGTCAGTGGTCAGTAATCAGTGGTCAGTAATCAGTAATCAGTGGTCAGTAATCAGTGGTCAGTAATCAGTGGTCAGTGGTCGGCGATCAGCAATTGGAAGACCGTCCCGGTCTTGATCTCGATCATCATTGTGGCGGGTTTCTTGATGGGGCGTATGCGGGAACGATGCGTCGCGGCGGCGCAGTCCATGTATATGCTTTCGACACGGTGTTACGGTCAAAGCGCAGGGGTTGTCCCCGACGGTATCAGCAAGAATATTAGAGAGGAGAGGCAAGGTGGTAATAATAGGCCAAGTCGCGGAACGCTAGCGCAGAACCTCCCTCTACCCCCATACACGTTTAAGACACGGTTGGTCAGGCGGCCTATTTAGTCGCTTCGTCCAAAGCCTTGCGCGCTTGATCGATCTTTTCCTGCAAAGATTCAGGCAAGGTGTTCTTGATCTCTTCCAGGGATTTGAGGGTCTTCTCGGCGGCCTCATGGCTGCCGTCCGCAATGGCCTGGGTAACGGTCTCGAGATCCTTTTCGGCCTCTTCGATAACCTTTTCAGAGGTTTTCTGGATCTCGCCCGCGGCTTCCTTCATTACCTCTCCGATAGTCGGCGCGGGGCTTTCCTCCTCCTTTTTGCAACCCGTCCCACACACGAACCCACCGATCAGAATGCCAACAATAATGTAGGATAAGAGACGCATTTTTCCACCTTTCTGCTGGCGGGGGCGGTGATTGGAAGCCTAACGGCTGCTGTCGCGGAGGCCCCGAAAACCCCGCGAAAGCTGTTGAATAATTCTTACTATACCTTACCGGTAGCTGGTGGCAAGTCCCAAGATGCTGCGTACGGGATCATGGCGCAACCTTCGGGAGGCGACCGGCCTATCGCGAAATCCGGTCTCTGGCCCGTTTACGGCCCCTTATTCGCGCCGGTCGATGCGGCAGGAGGACCACGGTATCTCGTAGCTGAACACGTGGTTCTAAAAACCGCCCGGCTTCGTGTCGATCGAGTCCTATCGCGGGTTACTGATCCGGATGAGAATCGGCGTTTTTCTGCTTGAAAATGTCCGGCCATTCACGGCTGATACAGCGGACTTGATCCGGGCCTTCCCAGAGCACCAGTTCGTATTTTTCCGCAGAGCCCCATGCGGATTTCTCCGGAACGATGAGGGACAGCTCCCGTGCCGTACGCCAGGCGGGAATACTCTTGAGCCGGCCTTGCTGAGCGATGACGGATTGGACCTCGCCGGTAAGCAGGTTGAGTATCGACACCGTGGTTTGATTCCCTTCGGAGGTAACATCGTTGGATACCGCGATCCGGGTCGAATCCGGACTGAGTTCAAAGTAACCGTTCGCCAGCCCACCGGGCAGGACCACCTCCGCGTCGCGCGGGACGAGGCGATTGACGGTGGGTTGTCGGCCGAGATCGACCGAAAACAGGGAGGCATATCGAGGGATGTCCTTGGAGGTCGCGGGCAGGGTAATCTCCCTGGCGGAGAAGATAATTCGCCCGTCGGGCAGGCAGCGGATCTTGGTCTGGGGCCCAAATACCAACCCAAGCAATTCTTCCGGGGCGGCAAATGCCTCGAGTATTTCGCCAGGTTCGTCGCGGACCCTTTGTAGTACCACGGCGCCGAATTGTAGCGAATCGCTCCCTTCTGCCGGCCGCGTACGGGTCGTTGCGTACACCAGGCTTCGGCTGTCCGTTGACCAGTCGGGAAACAGGGCAACGGGCTCCGCAAGGGTTCGCCACTCACCACCGGCCGCCGAGATGACCGACAATCGATAAAGGATGCTATTCCCATGCGTGGATATCTTTTGAACGCAGGCGATAATTTTCCCATCCGGCGAAACCCGCAACTCGTCGATGGCGTCCACGGTTCGGTGGAGTACCTGGCCTGGTGTCACCTTGAGGCCGTTGGCCTCATACATTTCGAGCAGATGCGTATCGATGGCCATCGTGGCGATATCCTTCCACTGGTCGCCGAATTTCTCGGGTAGCCCCTCGTTACGCTGGTCGCGTACGTACAACAGAAGGGCCGCGAATTCGCCATCGGATATGGTTGCGGCAACCTTCGGTTTGAACTTGTCCCACTCTCCGATATGCGCAAGGATTTCTTCCCGCAGAGGATCAGCTAAACGAGGCAGGGCTTCCCGCTGTTCCGGACTGAGGAAAGCTTGGATCTCCGTCCAATTAGCGGCCTTGGTGGTACGGGTCGCGACCAAGCGGCGAGAATCAGGGAACCACGCGGCCATGCGAACGTCTTGGGCCACGACTTCGGATAGCTTGCCGGACGTATCGCACATGCGGAGCCCATCCTCGGCGATGATCGCCGCATATTGCCCGTCAGGTGACCAGAACAAGCGTCGTGGAATACAGCCGCAAACGGTAAGCGTGGCGAGAATCAGGGTCGTCATCCAGTGCCATCGTCTCATATCACACCTCTGGTAATTCGTACGTGTGTCAGGATCGCGAGCGAATAAGCCTCAATGTCATTATAGCATGGAACAGCACGCCGCATTAGTACGCAAGTGATCGGAGGCAATTAACGGTGAATATGCCGGACGGGGTTATGTCGCCAGTGGAATGGGGCGGGGTGCATCGGCGGAGCGGCCAGGGTCAGGCGGTGGGGACAGGGAGCTTAATATCGTCCCAGGGCCTTGTGGGCACGTTGGGCATGGTCGCTGTCCGGAGCCAATTCGTGCAAGCGGTGCCACATGGCCTTGGCCCGGTCGATCAGTCCGATGTTTTCCAGGGCAATGGCCAGGTTTTCGCGATAATCAAGATTATTGGGCTGGGCGTTGACCGCTCGATCGAAATGCTCCAAGGCCATGGCGAATTGTCGCCGGTTGGCGAACATCAAACCCACGCGGTAATGTAAATCCACGTATTCAGGATGCAGATCGAGGGCTTGCTGGAGTTGTGCAATGGCCTCGTCGGTCCGGCCCACGTCGTACAAAGCGAGCCCCAGCTTAACCAAGGCCTTGGTATACACGGGGTTGATGGCCACGGCCAACTTAAACTGCTCAATGGCCTCATCGGTCAACCCGCGCTGTCGCAACAGCAACCCGTAGCGGTAATGCATGTCGGGATGGTTGGGGCGTTCGGCGGCCAGCAGGCGATGCCGCTCGATTTGTCTGTCGATCAGATCCTCGAAGCCCAGCTCTGGCGGGGCGGCGGTGTCGGCCGGTTCGACGTTCAAATACTGTTCGGCCTCCTGTTGCACGGCGCATTTCAATTGCAGGCGGGCGACCTCGGAATAGAGTAGAGTGCTGTTCGGCTCGACGGTCGTGGCCAGGTCGAATGTGGAAATCGCCTCGACTTCATGACCGGCCGCATGTTGGGAAACGCCCAACCCGACGTAAGCGGCGAGCAGCCGGTCGTTAATCTCGATTGCCCTGGTGAACCACTGGGCCGCATCAAGATTTCGACCGCAACGAAGATGCTGAGTACCGGCCTTCACCGTCGCTTCCAGGAAACCCGGATGAATCTCCACCGCCTTGGTATAGGCCTGCATTGCGGCCTCGTCGTTTCCGATCCGGGCGTACAAGTCGCCCAGTCGCAGATAGGTGTCGGGGAATTCCGGGCGTTTGTCGATCATCAGGTGCAATTGCTCGATGGCTTCCCGGATCAAGCCGGCCTCTTCCATGGTCGCCGCCAAATCGTCGTGTGCGTCCCAGTTGTCCGGCTCGAAAACCAAGGCATTTTCGAACGACTTGATGGCCGCTTCGGTATTGCTCTGGCGGAGGTAAAGGCCGGCCAGGGTCAAATGCAGGTCCACGTCGGCCGGGTCCGCGACCAGGAGCTCCTCGTACTGCTCGGCGGCAAGATCGATCCGATCCTGCCGCAGATAGATGGCCGATAGCCGTTCCCGGGCGTTGCGTAACGTGGGCGAAACGCTCAAGGCGGCAAGATATTCTTCGGCGGCGTTTTCCAGCCGACCTTGCCTTTCATGGCAGAAGGCCAGGGCAAACCGTACGGCCGCATCGTTTGGCTCGATACGCAGCGCCGCGGTCAGTTGCGCAGCCGCCTCATCGAGCCGGCCGATATCTTCCAGGCAGCAGGCCGCAGCGACCCGGGCCAAGGCGTAATGCTCATTCAGTCGTCCGGCCTCTTCGAAAGCCGCTAACGCCTCGGCCATCTGTCCCTCGCGCAGCCGAACGAATCCCGCTTGCATGAGAGCTTCATGGTCCTGTGCGTCATTTTTCAGCGAGGGCGTGTCGGCGGGTTTTGCATCGTCGGCAGCAATCCGCCACCTGTCCGCGAAGGCTTCCGCCAGCCGGCCCATCATTCCGCGCCCGAGTATTTCCAAAAGATACGACATTCGTTTCCCCTCAGGCCCCAGTACAAGCCAATTTCGCCAATGCCGCCCTTGCCGCGGGATAATCCGTTTTCAATGTCAGCGCTCGGCAATAGGCTTTTCGGGCCCGATCCGGTTGCCCAGCCTTCTGGGACAACTGGCCCATCAAATAATGCACATCGGGATAATCCGCTCCGGCCGCGATGGCCTCCTCCAGCCGCTCCATGCCGGCCGCATACTGGTCGACCTGCCCATACAGTCTTGCCAGGAGGATCAAGGCATTCACGTAACGCGGGTTAAGGGCGACAGCTTTTTGTGTATGGGCCAGGGCCTCGACTCCGCGTCCCAGCCTCCGGTAAACAGCACCACAGTGATAATGCAGGTCGGCATATTCCGGACGCCGGGCCAGGGCCCTTTCGAGGGTGGCCGCCAGCGTCGAAAATACTTCTTGATCCACTTCACTGGCCGGTAACGACAAAAAGGAATCCACGAAATCCGGTTCGGAGATGATAGCCTCGGCCAGCCGATCAAGGCTGCGTTCATCGGTCCGCGAGAAGGTCGATAGCGAGGTGTTCCAGGCAATATCCGGCAAAGCACCACTCCGCGTCATACCCTGAGCCAGCAGATTCAGTTGTAAAGCGATTCGGGCGTTAAGCGGCTCCTGGAGATGCGCCTGTTGGAGATAATGGAGGGCGCGTTCATAACGGCCGTTAACGGCGTAGCATTGGGCCAGCCGTTCCAGGGCCGGTCCATGCTTCGGATCGAGCGTCAAGGTTTTCTCGAAAAGTTGTTCCGCTTCGGCGAGTTCGTCATCGGCGGCCAGCAAGACCCCGAGCTGATAATTCAGTTCCGGATGGTCCGGGGTGCGAGCCAATCCTTCTCGGAAAGTGGCCAGCGCTTCCAGCAAGTTGCCTTGCTTCCATTGCGTTAAGGCCAACCGAATACGCACATCGGCGTCATCCGGGGCTCGACGGCAGAGTTCGCTAAGTTCCCGGGCGGCCAAATCGTATCGTCCCGTGCCCACGTAACAGGCCGCGAGAAAGCCGGCCAGCCCACCGTTGGTTGGATTAATCCGGGCCGCGGCCTGGAAATGGTCCGTGGCCTGTTCGAATTTCCGTTGCCGGAACAGTTCGACGCCGTGCAAATAATGTGCCTGGCCGAGAAAAAAGCGGCTGAGCAGATTACTCGCTCCCGAGGCGCGACCGTCAGGCGGAGTCAGTATCTCGATGGCCTCGGCATAGCGACCGGCGTTAAATGCCGACATTCCTAGCCGATAGCGTTCTCGATCCCCCATGCCATCCTCGCGTTTTTCTATTACACTTGAGGGTGCAACACATTGGCCGTTTATTCGTCGCGACGCACGACGAACGGCGCAGGCTCTCCGGTTTGTATCGGTTATTCCACGGGGCCTGTTAAGATGCCGTTGCATGTGGTAAGCCGGTTCTGTCGGGCCGGTGAACGCATCGTTATCGGACACCACGGTAATCGCGTAGACTTCACCATGGTTTACCGTTAGCGAGAAACCGGTCATTTTCCTGGAGCCATGATGAATCCCTTATCAGTCCGCCTTCAACGGTCTCTCCGCATATTGGGTGGGATGTATGGCCTTTTCTGGTTGGCATATTTTTGTTTTGCGATCATGGGGTGCAAGGAGGATACGGGGTTAGATCCGACCGCTACGGCCCCGGCGGCCCCCCCATCCAGTTACGTGGCCGTTGTCGGAGCCGGTCGGGGTGATCCGTTCTGGCCGATCATCCAGGCCAGCGCGGTCCGTTACGCCGAAGATAAAAAAACAGTGGAAGTTCGATATCTCAATCCCCACCTGGTATCTCCCCAAGCCCAGATCGATATGCTGGAATCGTTGAGCGATCCTCGTATGCGGGGGTTGTGCGTGCAGATTATCGATTCCGAAGCCGTGCGACCGGCCCTGGAGAAGTTGGCACGCAGGGGGGTAGTGGTAGTGTCCATGATCCAACCGGCCCCCGAGTCCATACGGGTCGGTCATGTCGGGTTTGACCAGTTCGCCATCGGGCGTTTGCTGGCCGAGGCGACGGTCGAGGCTCTGGGCGGACAGGGCGATATCATGATCCTGCATGCCGACCCGCAGCACCCGGTTTTCGGTCCGCGGCTTACCGCTCTTAACGAAGCGCTCCAACTTCATCCGGGTATTCATGTGCTGTCACGTGTCAGCGGGCAGGGTAATCCGCGTGATTCTCGCCGCGTGATGGCCGATCTATCCGCGCGGTATCCGCGTTTATCCGCATGGGTGATGGTGGACGATTGGCCGCTTCGCGATGCGGGGCCCACGGATTCCTTCCTCAATCCTGGTTGTCGCTTGATTACGTTCGGGGGTACGCCGTCGCATTGGCCCCTGATCGAGGACGGCACCATTACCGCCGCGGTGGCCGCGCATGGCGGCGATTTGGGGACATACGCCCTGATGTATTGTCTGACCGCCTTGGGAACGCCCACGCTTTTTGAGACGGTCTACCACGCTCCCTTACGTATCGTAAGAGCGGCGAACCTGGAAGAATACAAACGGGATTGGCATTACTGGCTTGAAGGGGATTTTCTCCATAGTAACGCAGGCGTGTCATCTTTGGTGAAATGATGGCGCGAACCATTGCTGCTCACGCTGAGGCTATTCAGGCCTTCATCGGGGGAAGTCGTTGTTGAGCGGGCAGATATAGCTGAGGCAGGTTCCTGGCGTAAGGCCAGAGATGGCGAACCGGGGTTTGTACGGGTGGTTCTTACGCGACTGGGGCAGCTTGGGCATCAGGTAAATTGACGGACGCCGGTTGTTCGGTGGCGGGTACGACCGGCTCGTATTCCGGCACGATCTGCTTGAGTGCCGCGCGAATGTCCGCCGGCCCGGAGGTGTCGGCGATCGTAATTAAATTTTCGATACCCGCGCAGATGCGTTCGAAATCCTCCGGTCGTTTTTTAATAATACCGAGCTTGCTGTGGCTGGTACGACTGACATCCTCGCCGGTGATGGATAATTCTTCAAACAGCTTTTCTCCGGGCCGAATACCCGAAAACCGGATTTCGATATCCTCTCCCGGGCGCAATCCGCTGAGCGTAATCAGGTCGCGGGCCAGATCGACGATCTTAACCGGTTCGCCCATATCCAGCAGGAAAATCTCACCGCCGCGGCCCATGGCCCCGGCCTGAAGTACGAGCTGCGAGGCCTCCGGTATGGTCATGAAATACCGAGTCATCTCCGGATGCGTCACGGTGACCGGCCCGCCCTGGGCGATTTGTTCCTTGAAAATGGGTACAACGCTTCCGTTGCTACCAAGTACGTTTCCGAAACGAACGGTGACAAACTCCGTCCGGGTCTTGACCCGGCCGCCCAATTGTTGGACATACATTTCGGCGACCCGCTTGCTGCAGCCCATGACACTGGTCGGGTTTACCGCCTTGTCCGTGGAGATCATCACGAATTTCTCGACATTGCGTTGGGCGGCCAGATCGGCCAGCGTGCGCGTGCCTACGATGTTGTTTTTGAGGGCCTCGCCGGGATTCCATTCCATCATCGGTACGTGCTTGTGGGCGGCCGCGTGAAAGATCGCGCTGGGTCTCTCTTCCGCCAGAATTCTATCAAGACGGGACGCGTCGGCGATGTCCGCCACATAAGGTACGCGGACGAGCGCCGGACACTCCCGTTCGAGTTCGCGATTGATCTCGAACAGGGCGTTCTCCATACGCTCGATCAGCAAGAGCTTTTTCGGATTAAACTGAGCGATTTGTCGACACATCTCAGAGCCGATCGAGCCACCTGCTCCGGTTATCATGACCACCTTGCCACGGATATATTGGCCGATCGCCTCGGTGTCCAAAGTCACCGACTCGCGTCCCAGGAGATCTTCGATATCAACCGGGCGAATCTGACTGACCTGGACCTTTCCCTCGATCAGATCGCTCACCGCCGGAACGGTACGGAATTGCAAATTCAGGCCCTGGCACTGTTCAATCAGCCGTCTTACCCAGCGTTGCGGCGCAGAGGGGAGCGCGATAAGCACCTCATCGATGTCCTGCTCATCGCAGATTTCCCGGATTCGTTCGGTCTTGCCCATAACCTCGATGCCCCGGATCCGTACGCTCTGGCGTCCGGGGTCGTCGTCCAGGAAGCCGACCACCCGATAGCGATTCTCGCTGGTCCGCACGATTTCCCTAAGAATGGAATCCCCCGCATCGCCCGCCCCGACGATCAGCAGCCTTGCGCGCTTTGCCCCCTCCAGCGGGCGGAGCTCCTCGTTATAGAAACGAAAGGCTATCCGGGCCCCTGATACGGTGGCGATCGTGAATACCCAGTCAAGGAGGAAGATTGATTCCGGGATCCAATAACCGGTTTCCTCGCAGAAGGCAATCCAGATCGGCCGGCTGGCGTACACCGCGGCGATGCAAAAAATCGTGCTCAGATGCGTAGCTTTGCATATGCCGAACAGATCCCGCAACCCCACGTACCGCCAGGAGTCGCGGTACAGCTTCATGGCTCCGAAGACCGAGAGCTTGATCACCAAGGTCAGGGGGAGATATGTCAGGTACTCGCGGAGAAACCACTCCCCATCGATGCGCAAATTGTATCGAAGAAGAAAAGAAATCAGCAGAGCGAATCCGAACAATACCGCGTGGGCCCAGAAATATACGAATACCCGGTGCCGGATGCGCCACTGCCATAGAGGTTGAAAAAAAGACTCGTTCATCAATGCTCCGATTCGCTTCAGGGGGAGGTATGGTCCCGCCGGCTACGCTTGATCGTCCTTAATTATTCAGACGATATGCTTTCGGACGATACGCGCCAAGGCATTCGTTGGTCGGTCCGTTCCAGTGACGGCAATAACCCACTAGCCATGGCCCCTGATTGTCTGCGCTCCTCCTCCAGGGCCGTTTTCATGATATCCGGCAACTGCGACCACGGGGCCGGCACCTCCTCGCCGACCAAGTGGCTTCGCGCGTAAAACTCGCCTTCATTGCGGCTGCGATACCAGAGCATTACGGCGGCCAGCCCTCGGACCGGGGATACCACAATGGCCGCCATACGCCGATGTTCCTGGTCGCTCATCCCCGGCGTACGCGCCTGGGCTACTTCCTCCGCGCTCCGCCTGGCCAAGGCCACGATTTGCTGTACATCCTCCTCGAATTTTTCCCGACTAACATATCGGTTGGGCAGATCATTAATCCGCAAGAGGAACAGGGGGTCCACCAATCTCTGGGTTGCCGGGTCGGGACGCAGCAGCCAGAACAAGGCGTGCGATGCCATCGCATATTGTCCTTGGGCCACGGCCGCGTGAAATTGCGACAACTTGACCAGGGCCCGTAATTCGGAATTGTGCGAGGTAGCCCGATCGGCCAATCCGAACATCTCGTAAGCCCGCCGGTAATCGCCATCCTGAAAATAACGCCATCCATCAGCGAAATACATTTCCATCCGCGCGGACATGTAATTAACGGCCATCTCGTTCAAACAAAGCTGCTCGGCGGTTGGGCCAAAGTCCACTGATTCGGTATTATCGTGATCACGGATTTTCTGCCTTCGAATTACCACTTCCGGTTGAAACCAAGTGTGATATCCCCCGGAGAATTGCCTGGATAACCCGAGTCCATCCATACTGGAGGCCATCCCGACCCGGTTCAGTGGCGTCTTAATCAGCGTCGGATCCTTCTGTCCCGTGCTTCGCAGGTACGCCTCTCTGGATAATCCCTGACGGGTGACGCCCGTGTTCAGGCTTGCTCGATCATGCCCCGGTTGGGAATACTGGGCCTGTGCGAACGCGGGGGAAAAAACACCGGCGACAATAGCCAGGAAAACACCACGCCAGCCTCGGATCGTTATACGTGATACCCGTCGGCCACTCCCGGGCTCTTGGGACCACTCTATCTTCTGGGCAATAATGATCACGCCAGTCACCAGTTCAGTGTTGTAACACCATCAGGATCCGTTTTATCTCGGCCCATACACTGTTGCATCGTGCCAGACAGCTCATCGTAACGAGCAACTACTTAAGATTACGCTACTTGTAGACTCAAGTTATCGACAGACCGAGCAAAAAACTCTTCCATTGTGTAACTTATTCTATTTTAGGTAGTTATAAGCGAGATGGGAAGTCGTTTTCATCTACCGGTCCTGGATTACGCCCGATAACAATATTCGGTGGTCAAGAATCATGCATTGTTGTGCATGAATAGTGAAATATATAAGTTCTCGGTATATTATTTGTAAAAGCAACAAAATATGATTGGCGTCGTATCTAACTAGTATGTATAAACATCCCTCGCTCCCTCGTTAGGGGGGCGGCAACGTCCACGACGGTACGCGGCCAATATGTGGTTTTGGCAGTATGTCGCGGGAATCCGAATACCAGGCAACCATGTTTAACAAAGGATAAAAAATTGAACACGATGGCAGATCAAGAAATCACCGCGTCTGATCCGGTGGCATGTACACCGTTTCTGCTGCATGCCGGTGAGCAGAAAGGGCTGGGTCTGATCCTGTTGGCCGTATTTGCTCTGGCGACCTGTTTTATGGGTTTGGCTGGAGGCCCACCGATGGGCGATCACGAATGTATCAACGCATTGCAGGTTCGGGAGGCCTTCCAGACCGAGAAATGGTTGATTCCTCTATCGGAGGGGGCCGAGTGGATCCGAAAACCGCCGATGGGTACGTGGCTGATCGGCTTGTCGTCGCTGCTCTTAGATCCTGCCAACCGCCAACAGATTTCAGAGTTTGTCGCCCGACTGCCCTCCGCGGTGGCTGGTTTTCTAACGGTCTGGGTAATGTACTGGCTTGGTCGACTCATGTGGGGTTATCGAGTCGGGCTAATCGCCGGTTTTATCTCAGCGGGCACGGTGGGATTGATCTTCTACTCCCGCAACGCCCTGGTCGATATGACCATGACTTTTTTCGTCTGCCTGGCTTATGCCTGTTTTTGGCGGGGGGTTATGCACGAGCCGCGCAGCAAAAGGTTCATGGCCTTGTTTTACGTGGCCTTCGCGGCGGCCTGGATGTCCAAGGCTCCGCTTCCTGGGGCGATTATTGGTCTTCCGCTGGCCGTCTTCTGGTTTATTATGGTACCCGCCTTACGCGCAGCCGACGGAAGCGCCGGTTTTCTGACGTCTTTTATTCGCCAATGCAAAGATCTCGGCCGGCTCTGGCTGATACCGGGCATAGTTCTGTTCATCGTTCTTGGGCTCTCCTGGTGGGTCTACGCCTATTTCAAAGTGCCCAATGCACTTGAACTGTGGGAAACCGAATTCTTCGATCGTTATGTCGGCGGCTTGCGTCCTAAAAGCAAGCCATTCTGGTATTACCTGCCCCTTATTCTGGGCATGTGTGCTCCGTATATGCTGTCCGTTCCCGAGTCAGTGGGGGCGTTATTCATGAAGCGATATCAAGCCCAACGTCCCGGCATTGCGTTTGTCTGGACCTGGGCGGTGGTTGGAACTGTTTTTGTCAGCAGTTCCCAATTCAAGCAGCCACACTATCTTATCTCGGTATTGCCGGCCTACTGGCTCCTGCTGGCCCCGGTCGTGGAACGTCTGTTTTTCGGGCCGACATTGGTATCCAAGCGGGCCATGGAGGCGGCCTGTAATATGCTGGTCATTGGTCTGCTGCTCGGGGTGAGCGGTGCGGGGATCTTCGTGTTCCGGGAGTATCCTGCTTACATCCTGATATATTTGCCCGTGGCGTTGGGTACATGGCTGCTATGGGCCTATGCGTGTCGGGCTTATGCTCGCGAGCGGCGGATCCTCGCATTTGGTTTTTTGCAGGCCAGTGTACTGGTAATTGTCTGTTTTATTTGGCCTACGATCGGTCTGGTGATCACTACCAATGCGGAAGCCGATGCCTTGGCGGCCGGCTTCAAGGCGCACTCCGTCACTCCCTCCGATCGAATCATCTGGGTTGATAACCGGCCCGATGCCAAGGTGGGTTATTACAGCGGGCTGCGGATCGGCCGGCTCATGAACGAAATGGAAATAACCGCGTATCGGGAAAACCGTACGGACGTTCCCGACGATCTGAAATGGGAGATGGTCAGTCGCATCGAGGAAGAGCTGAACCAACCCGAACCGGTATACATGATTATGGACATCGAGAACTACGAAATGTTACTGGCCGCGATTCCGCGGCTACCCGCGAGGGAGCTGTTTCGTTTAACGGGCTTTAATCCTCGCAAGCCGGGTGCAGATCTGCTGGTATTTACACAAAAATCGGTGGCCACCCGGCCGGTAGAGAGCGATCCTGCGCCGTGAACGGGCGGGTACCCCATAGTTACGGAATATATTTGCACTGGGTACATATTCCGCGAACCGCTACTGCGTTGTTCCAGCTTAATGCTGTCGGTGGAAGTCGTTATCGGCTTGTCGCGTGTGATGCGCATGACGAGCGCACTGTAACGTAAAGCTTGTTCGCGGCCGCCATCGTGTTAGTCGCCTCGGTTGCGGCGTCCCTCGCGGGTACGGCGGTTTTGTTGACCGGCATCGGCGGGGCGGGAGGTCGTATCCGCCGGCTCGGAGGTCGCCGGTTGAGTCGCAGAAGAGCGATTGCCGTCCACTCGTCTCTGCTGAGGGGTCGGGATACGTTCCAGGCGACTCTTGAGTTCCTCGAAAAGCCGGGCCACGGGACGATGCAACTCTTCCATTCGCTGTTGTCGCCGGACCGCGTCCTCGATCCGCTGGGCGGCCTCGAAATCGCCACGCCGAGTTTGTTCGTAGGTTGTCCGACGCTGTTGCATTTCGCGCAGGACGGACTGGGCGGTCACTTGCTGCGAGGCGTCCAGTCGATAACGCCGGGTGAAATCGCGTACATACTGCTCCCAGGGGCCGATGGGATTTTCGGGCAAGTTGCGTTGTACATTTATTCCCTGGTCTCGGGTTTCCGTCTCCGATAGTTGTCCCTGGCCCGACCATTCTTCCTGGGTTTGTGACTGTTCCTGCTGTTCTCGACGTTGGCGGCGCAATTCGTCGCGCCCCTGTCGCCGGTCACGGCGTCGCTCAGCGCCGTCCGCGTCGGCGGCTTCATCCAGCCCGACCGGATCCCTGGCCTCAACCGCCCCGTCCGCGCTTTCCGGGTCGGCTTCGCGGGCTTGCCGGGCCTCCCACTCTTGACGCCGTTCGGCGAACCGCTCCCGCATTTCCTCACGCCGGCGATTCCGTTCCTGCTCCTCGCTGTCCCAGCGGGCTCGGCCGAGTTCGGCCTGCTCGGCGGGCAGCAGTTTTTCCACGTTTTCCCGAATCTGCTCCCGGTTCATCAGCGGCGCATCCTGCCATAAGGTTCGCATGCGTTCGCCAAGCTCCCGGGCCTGTCCCCAATCGAACTGTCCACCCTCGTCAGCCGCCGAGCGTAACTCGCGCATCTGGTTACGCAGGGTCTCGAATTCGCCCGACCGTGATTCGGTGAATGTTTTTTGATGCTCGCGGAGCTGATCGAACTGGGAACGGACCTGGGCCTGCTGCTCGTCGTCAAGTTCATAATCGCGGGTCAGGCGATCCATATAGCGATCGACCATCATTTCCTCGAAGCGTTCCCGGTCTTGCGCGGTAAACTCCCGCGGGCCACCCCGTCCTCCGGGCCCGCCAAAGCCACGAAATCCGTCCGGACCGCTAAACTCGCCTCGTTCCCGCCGTGGCCGTTGATCGCCGTTCTGGCGTTGCCGTCGCCCGCCTTCCCGCTGCGCTTCCTGTCCGATGGCGATGGAAGTCGGGAACATACTGACGACGGCCATGACTACCACGCCGCTTAAACGTTTTATGCCGAACATGACGGTTCTCCTACGTCGTTGTTTATCGTGATTCTGTTTCGTCCACCGCTAAGGTCGGTCATGACGGCGTTGGTTCAGAAGCCTACCGCCATCTGCGAGCGTTCATGCCCTTGAGGGTTTCCCGGCGACCCTGCACAGGACAGGCCTTTTGCCGGTCGCCGCGCGAGGTTCGGTGTCGCCCCGGGCTTAAGGAGAAAATCAATTATTGCGCGGACGGGGCGGCAGGGCCTCTGCCCCGACCTTGTCCACGCTGGCGTTGCATTTGACGACCGCCTTCCGTGCCGCGTTGTCGTTGACGATTCTGTTCGCGGAAAGCCCTCCATTCCTCGTCGCTCAGTTTGCCGTCTCCGTCCTTGTCGGCCTCGTGATTATCCTTGAGAATCTCGGCCCGCCGCTCGGCATCGAGTTTGGCGTTGAGGGCTTTGAGCTCCTCATCGCTGAGCTTGCCGTCGCCGTCCTTATCGGCTTCCGGATGCCTTCTGAGCAGGTCCGCGCGCCGCCTGGCCTCGAGTTCGGTGTTGAGGGCCTTAAGCTCCTCGTTGCTCAGCTTGCCGTCGCCGTCCTTGTCGGCTTCCGGATACCGTCTGAGCAGGGCGGCTCGGCGGTCGTCCTCGGCCTTGGTCATATAGGCCTTGAGTTCCTCGTCGCTGAGCTTACCGTACTTGTCCGTATCGGCCTCCGGGTTTTGTCTGAGGATTCGAGCCCGTAGGCGCGTGCGAATCGCCTCACCCTCCGGGCCTTCCGCCGCCATCAACTCCTTATAGCTGAGAGCGCCGTCCCCGTCTTTATCAAGTCCGGGGTTCTGCTGGAGGATCATCTGAAAGCGATTCACGATCTCGGTCCGCTGACGGCCGCCTTCCGGCCGAGCCCTCGGCCCCCGCCGCAACTCGGGGTTAGCCTCGAAGAACGCCCTCATTTCCTCCGGGGTTACTACCCCGTCACCGTCGGCGTCGATACCCGGATAACGCTGAATCAATTCCGCCTGACGCTCGGGGGTTAATTCCCGGCCACCCCGTTCGTCGCGAGCGTTACTGCCGCCCCGGCGAGTTTCCTGGGCCGTAGCCGTCTGGGCGGCGATCAGAACGAACAGAATGCCGGCTATCGTCGCCAGACGTCGAAAGATTCCTGTCGAATGAGTACGCATGATCCACTCCCTTCTTTTTGGACAAACCTGTGTATCGAAATCTCACTCTCTTATTCGCGTATGAACAACATCACTCCGGTCGCGTGGTTGCGCGCCGCTCGCCTCGCCTTCCCGATTCCCGCTCCCCACGGTGTCGATCGCGCGAGGGCCGGTCCCATTGTTGGCGTTGGAGTAATTCCTCGTACCGAACACGTTGCTCGGGCGTGAGGATCGCTTTGGTGCGCTCAACCGCGGCCTGATACGATTCGCGCCACTCGCGATCCTGTTCGCCGGACTGCTCGGCGTGTTCCTTGAGTATTTCCTCGTAGCGGGTTTTATCTTCCGGGCGAATAAGAGCGGCGATGGCCTCGTCGCGTTCGCGGGCCGCCTGGCGGCGGCGATCCATCCGTTCCCGACCGCCGCGTCGTGCCGTATCCGACCAGATCTCCCGTAACTGTTCCTTCTGCTCGGGTGATAATTTCAGTTCGGCGGCCAGCCAGCCACCGTGCCGTCCGGAGCGGGTGTTCGACGACTCTTTCGTGCCCGGCCATTTAAGACCAACCACCCAACCCGCCGCGAAGGCAATCAGAAAACCTGCGATAATCAGCAGTCGGGTCATGCTCGATCACCATCTTTCGCCGGTCGACAAGTCATCCGCCATCCACTGGGCGGCGGTCAACAGTTCGACGTTACCGTCGTCCTGGACCACGGTCGGGGCCATCACCGCGATGGTTTCCCATATCGCCGGTTGGTTATTCGCATCGGAGGTATCGGCGGGCTCGAACAGCAGGGCCGCGATCAGAATGGCTGCGGCCGCGGCGGTCAGCCCGCTGGTAATCCGCAGAATCCCTCGATCGCCGGCCGCCGGCCGATATGCGTGCAGTCGGTCCATCGCGTCGTCCGGCGGTTCCGTCAGCGGGGCCTGCGTAATCAGCAGGGACAGCCGCCGCAGGTCCGCGAGAGTCTGTCGGCACTCGTCGCAAGCACGAAGGTGAGCCTCCGTCGCCATCCGCTCGTCCGCGGATAGCTCGCCGTCGTGATAGCGATGAATCCGGGTTGTCTTGTTGCAGGCCATCTTATTGGTCCGAAATCCGGCGATGTTCCTCTTGCCCATCAGAGTCTTACAGATAACCCTTGAACCGCTTACGTAAATCCGTCCTGGCCCGGTGCAATCGCGATTCGACCGTGCCTTGTGGTATTCCCAGGGCGGCGGCCAACTCCGCGTAGGTCAATCCGTGCAACTCCCTCAAGATCAGCACCATCCGGTGTTCGGGCGACAGGCTGTTCAGCATCGTCGCCAAATCCAATCTGGCCTCCGTGCTCGCCGTCCCGGACGGTATCGCCAATTCGGTTTCCGATCCCTCGGCGGGCTGGGCCTCCCATGTCCGGTGGCTTCCGGACCGACGACGCGATCGCCTGAGCATTCCCACCCGCCGCACCAGGATTCGCACCAACCACGTCCGTAGGGACGATTCGCCACGAAACCGGGTGTTCAGCAGGGCGGCAAAGGTTTCCTGGACCGCGTCTTCCGCGTCGGCCGCGTTGCCCGTAAGCGCATGGGCAATGCCGTAAAGGTATCGCCCCTCGCGCTTGACGAGCGTGCGGAAAGCCTCGCGGTCTCCGCGGCCGATCTTTCGCACCAGTTCAACATCTTCAGGCACCTGGCGCACCTCGCTCGGCACCAGCGGCGCCGCTAGCCGTATAGTTGCCGGACAAGACGTTTTTCTTCCAGGAAAAGCCGCCGCTTGTCGTCTTTTTCTGAAAACCTACGGGTTTCCGGACCGTTTGTCGTGATCTTGACGCAGCTTAACCGGGTTTCTATACTACACCCCAGCGGTTCCGGGTAGTAGGCCATGCCGACAGCCCAAGATACACTATATCCGCAGGGTAGGTAGCTCAGGTGGTAGAGCAACGGACTGAAAATCCGTGTGTCGCGAGTTCAACTCTCGCCCTACCCAATGCAGAAACCCCTTGAAAACGATGATTCGTGAGGGGATTTATCATGCCTACAAAGACCTCGAGAAATTAAAAAACTGTTAAAATATCAGGTTCTTGCCAGGATTGGGGTGGCCGGGGTCTGGGGCAGGTCGTTCCGCGGCTTATGGGGTAATCACCCGATTGCGGACACACCCATTACTCTTGTATCATTCACCCGTTTTAAACGCGCGTATAAGGGGGCGGTTTTGGATACCACGGAGCGATCATTGGGCACCCGGCACAAGGTTCTGGAGCAGGCCGGTAAAGTCTTTTCGGAAAAGGGATTCCGTCAAGCCACCGTCCGGGAGATCGCTGCGCGGGCGGGGGCCAACCTCAATTCGGTCAACTATTATTTCAGGGACAAGGAAGGGCTTTATCGGGCCGTCATCGAGGCGGCACACGAGGCTATAGACGCGGACGAGGAACTCCAGCCTGCGCGAGACCCCACCCTCGATCCGAAGCTCCGGTTGCGGGCTTTTATCGCCGTGTTCTTGCGAAGAGTCATGGGCGGCCAGGATTCAGCGGTTCATGTGGGACGGCTGATGATGATGGAACTGGCCGAACCGACGGGGGCCTTGGACATGGTCGTGGACAAGTTTATCCGGCCGCGTTTTCGGCTTCTGGGCGAGATTGTCCGGGGCCTGATGGACGAGCAGGTTTCTCAGCAGCAGGTGGAACTATGCGTGCAGAGCATCATCGGCCAATGTGTCCACCTCGTTAACAGCCGCGCGGTGACCTCGCGTCTGATGCCTTATCTGACATATACACCAGAGGATCTGGAGCGGATGGCCGAACACGTATCGGAGTTTTCATTGTGTGCCCTCAGGCAGATGGGAAACGGAAATGGGAAAGGGGAGGGCCAATGAACCGAGTGTGCTGCGTTTGGGCGATTTTCAGCCTGGTGTACGCGTCGATAATACCTTTGCTGGCAGGCTGTACGGCGTTCTTGCCCAAGCGGGCCGCTCCTCCCGAGGGGGAGTTGCCCGAGCAGTTCAGCCAGGGCGACGCGGATGATGTACGATCCATGCCATGGTGGCACGATTTCGGAAGCGAACCGTTAAACGAACTGATCCATGAGGCCATGCAGGAGAACCTGACGCTGCGACAGTTGTGGGCTCGGCTCGACCAGGCGGGGGCAGTGGCCACCCAAGCAGCCTCGGGGCTTTATCCCCAACTTGATTATGGGGGAAACGCGGGCTACCGGCGTACGTCGGTTCATGTGGATGTTGTGAAACCCACCATAGGCTCGCAGCTCCGTGACGCCACAGCCAGCGGTATCGCTAATGGGTTGAATAACGTTATCCAGCAGCGACTGAACGGGTCCGGCGGGGGCTCAGGATCTGGCTCCGGTGTCTCAACGGGTACCGGGCTCTCATCCAATAAGACCAAGGAGCGGGTCGTAACGGAGACCCGACAGTTTGATTTGTCTTTGGCAGCGACCTACGAAGTGGATTTGTGGGGCCGCATCTTCACGCAGTACCGGGCGGCCGAATTCGAGGTGAACGCGACACGAGAAGACCTGGAAGCGACAGCGATTACTCTGGCCGCGGAAGTCACCGACCGCTGGCTTCGTATTCTGGAGCAGCAGGAACTGCGGCGGATTCTCAACGAGCAACTGGAAACCAACAATACTTATCTGGACCTGGTCGAACTGCGTTTTCGAAACGGATTGGTTTCAGCGCTGGATGTCTATCAACAACGGCAGGTGGTCAGCGAGGTGCGGCGTCAGATTCCGCTGGTTGAAGCCAGCGAGCAGGTGTTACGGCAGGATCTGGCGGTGTTGTTGGGCAGGCTCCCGACTACGGCGGTAGAGGTGGGCGCGTATGATCTCGCCGAGGTTCCCCCGCTGCCACCGACGGGCATCCCCGCTGAGTTGCTGATTCATCGGCCGGACATTCGTGCGGCCTTGTCGCGCCTGCAAGCCGCCGATTATCGAGTCGCCTCGGCACGAGCGGAACGGCTCCCTGCACTGCGCCTTACCGGGGGCATCGGCTATAACACGGGCCAAATACGGCACCTGTTCGATGACTGGTTCCTGAGCATTGCCGCCGGACTGGCCGGTCCGCTATTCGACGGTTTTCGGCGCGAAGCGGAGGTTGAGCGGACGCGGGCGGTGGTCGAGGAACGTCTGGCCGAGTATCGGCTGGTGGTACTGACGGCCATCCAGGAAGTGGAAGCGTCGCTGGTGGAGGAGAATCGGCAGCGTGAATATATGACGGCCCTGAGCGAGCAACGGCACAATGCCCAAGACGCCCTGCGCGAAGCGAGTGAGCGGTATCGCCGGGGCCTTACCGACTATCTTCCCGTACTTAGCGCGTTGGAGCGTACGCAGGCCTTGACCAGAATGGTTGTAAACAGCCGACGGGAGTTGTTGACGATTCGACTGAATCTCTATCGCGCACTCGGGGGAACCTGGACACAGGAGTTACAGGCCCCCATCCGCTTAAGCGAACAAGACGTCGCAGAGAAGGATTCGGCATTATGAGTATTGAAGTTCCGGCCATGGAATCCCTGGACGCGACCCACCTGACGGAGGGGGCACCCTCCAAGAGGCCGCCAAGACCAAAACGCAGTGGCCTCGGGGGCGTCTTGTTACGCGCGCTACGCGTGGTGATCATGTATTTACTTCCCCCGGTGATCATTGTGGGCGGCGTGGTCGGGGCCAAGCACCTGATCGACACGGCCCCCCAGGCCGAACGTCGCCCGCGCGAGCGGCAGGCGGTGCCGGTGGAGGTCATGACTCTCCAGCGAACGGATGCCAGCGCCACCGTGCGGGTCATGGGTACCGTGATGCCGGCCCAGCGTGTCGTTCTACAACCCCGGGTGAGCGGCGAGGTGGTCAAGGTTAGTCCCCAACTCCAGCCAGGCGGTCAATTCGAAGCCGGCGAGTTCATTCTTCAGATAGATCCGGTGGATTACGAACTCGCCGTTCGCAGAACGCAAAGCCAAATCGCCCAAGCCGAGTACGATGCGAAGGTCGAGGCGGGCTATCGGGAGATCGCCGAACGGGAATGGGAGCTGCTGGCCATGCACGATCAGGCCAGCGAATTGGAATTGGAGCTAGCCCTGCGTCGGCCTCACCTGCTGAAGACGCAGGCGGCGGTCGAGGCGGCCAAGGCGGCGCTGCGTTCGGCGGAACTGGATCTCGAGCGGACCACCGTGCGTGCGCCCTTCAACTGCATGGTTATTTCCGAGCACGTCGATGTCGGAGCCCAGGTGTCTCCGCAGACTCAACTGGCGACCCTGGTGGGCACGGACGAATACTGGATCCAAGCGGCCGTGCCTATCGACCAACTGCGCTGGATCGAATTTCCCGATGAGGCCGGGGAGGGCGGGGCGAACGCCGTGATCCGTCAGGAACTCGGCACGGGCGTGCAGGGCGAATGGACTGGTCGCGCGGTCCGATTGCTTGGCGATCTCGAGCCGCGCGGCCGCATGGCCCGGGTGCTGATCTCGGTGGCTGATCCACTATGCATCGATTTGGATAATGGTAAGGGCCTTCCGCTGTTGATTGACGCCTATGTCACGGTGACTATCGAGGGCAAGCCGGTCGAGGGTGTGATTGCCTTGCCCCGAACAGCCCTGCGCGAGGGTCGGCAAGCCTGGGTGATGAACACCGGTGACGAACTGGAGATTCGGGGACTTGAGATTGTATGGAGTAATCAGGATACGGTACTGGTCCGAAAGGGAATTGAAGCTGGTGAGCTAGTGGTGGTAACCGACATACCAGCGCCGGTGGTCGGTATGGCTCTGCGTTTACTGTATGAAGAGCCGGACGCCTCTTCTCAGCCAGTGTTTCCCATGGAGCCGCAGTCAGCGGACAGGAATTGAATGGATCTCACGAAGATACCTCGATTGCCGAATAATGCCGACCGTCGCGGAGCCATTGCCTGGATGACGCGGCATTCGGTAGCTCCTAATCTGCTGATGATGTTTTTCATCATTGGCGGCCTGATCGCCGTTTTGCGTGTCAAGCAGGAGGTCTTCCCAGAATTCGAGCTGGACCTGGTTACGGTTACTGTTCCCTACCCGGGAGCCAGTCCGGAAGAGGTGGAGCAGGGCATCATCCTGGCCATCGAGGAGGGCATTCGGGGTCTTGATGGTATCAAGGAAGTCCGTGCGATGGCCCGGGAAGGTTCGGGGATAGTTACCGCCGAGCTGGAACCTCGGGTGAATCGACAACGGGTTTATCAAGAGGTTCAGCAGGAAGTCAATCGCATCACCACGTTTCCGGAGGCTATCGAGCAACCCGAGGTCGTGTTGGTCACCAATAAACGTGATGTCATGGACGTTATCCTGTACGGGGAGGCCGATGAATGGGTGCTGCGGGTGCTGGCCGAGCAGGTTCGCGATCGCATTCTGCAGGACGGCAAGGTGACCCAGATCGAATTGGAGCCGGATCGCATCTTCGAGGTGAGCATCGAGGTTCCGCAGGAGAATCTCCGGGCCTACAACCTCACGCTGAGCGAGGTGGCGGCGCGTATTCGAACGGCTTCGGTCGAGATTCCGGGAGGCAGTATCCGGACGGATGCGGGTGAAATCCTCCTGAGGATGAAGGAACGCCGGGACTGGGCGCGGGAATTCAGCGAGATTCCGGTAATCAGCTCCGAGGACGGTACGCAACTGTTGGTCCGGGACATCGCCGTCGTCCGGGACGAGTTTGCCGAGAGCTATGAGTTCCTTACCTATAACGGCAAACCCGCGGTGAACCTCGCGATCTTTCGCGTAGGTGATCAGACGCCCCTTGGAGTTTCGAAGGCGGTGAAAAACAAGCTGGAGGAGATTCGACCGGATTTGCCGCCGGGCGTACACATCGATATTCGCAGTGACAGATCGGATATCTATCGCCAGCGTCTGCAATTGCTCACCAAGAACGGGTTGCTCGGCCTGGTTCTGGTGCTGGTGATTCTCACCATCTTCCTCGAATACAAGCTGGCGTTCTGGGTGACAATGGGAATCGTGGTCTCTTTCATGGGGGCCATGTGCTTTCTGCCCGTGGTGGACGTGACCATCAACATGGTCTCCATGTTCGCTTTCATCGTGGCCCTGGGCATCGTGGTGGATGACGCCATCGTAGTCGGCGAAAACGTTTTCGAGTATCGCAATGAGGGCAAGGATCGCCTGGCCAGTGCTATCCGCGGGGCGCAGGATGTGGTCGTGCCGGTCACCTTCAGTATTCTGACCAACATTGCCGCCTTTACTCCGCTGTTGTTCATCCCGGGCATTATGGGCAAGGTCTGGCGGGTGGTGCCGCTGGTGGTGTGCTCCGTGTTCATCGTTTCGCTGTTCGAATCGTTGTTCGTATTGCCGGCGCATCTGGCCCATATGAAAAAGGACAACGCCACAAGCCTGGGCCGTGCGATCCACCGAGTTCAGGATCGGCTGAGCGCTTTTATCGCACGTTCGATCGAAAACATCTTCGGTCCGCTACTGGACCTGGTGCTACGAGCCCGTTATCTGACAGTATCCATAGGTATGGCAACGCTGTTCGTGGTGGTGGGTTATATAGCCAGCGGCCGTCTGGGCTTCGAAATGGCTCCCAAGGTCGAATCGGATCAGTCCGTAGTGACGGCGGTGCTGCCCTATGGTTCACCTCTTGCGGTCCTGGAGGAGGTCAACGATCGGTTGGTCCGTTCGGTGCAGGAGGTCGCCGCTGAAAACGGCGGCTTGCAATTGATGCGTGGGGTTCGTGCGAGCATTAGTGAAAATCAGGTGTTCGTCGTGGCCTACCTGACCGATCCTGATGTCCGTCCGATCAACACGTTTGTATTCACGGAGAAGTGGAGAGAGCGGGTCGGATTTATTCCGGGACTGGAATCCATTCGCTTTCAATCGGACCGGGGAGGGCCGGGTTCCGGCCCTTCACTGACGGTGGAACTGGCCCATGCGGACATTCCCACGCTGGATCATGCCAGTACCGAGTTAGCCGAGGCCTTGGCCCAGTTCGCCAACGTGAGTGACATTGACGACGGCTACACCCCCGGCAAGCAGCAGTTCGATTTCCAGATGCGGCCCGAGGGGCGGAGCCTTGGGCTGACCGCCGCGGAGGTGGCCAGGCAATTACGCAGCTCGTTTTACGGGGCCGAAGCCCTCCGTCAGCAGCGAGGCCGCAACGAGGTCAAGGTCATGGTTCGCCTGCCTAATATGACAGCGCTACGTCTTTTTCATTCTTTCCGCCTTACGTCGGCGGCTGGCGTATGATATTTCATTTCGTCGTTGCCAGTAAGCACATCGCTTGGCCACTTCAATAGGGGAACGCCACCAG
>JAAYCU010000041.1 GCA_012729595.1 Phycisphaerales bacterium | reverse complement strand
CTGGTGGCGTTCCCCTATTGAAGTGGCCAAGCGATGTGCTTACTGGCAACGACGAAATGAAATATCATACGCCAGCCGCCGACGTAAGGCGGAAAGAATGAAAAAGACGTAGCGCTGTCATATTAGGGTTTGATGGCAGACGCCTGGATGAAATCCGGCAGGGCCGGATAATGCGTGGATAAGGTTTGGGTGGCCTTATGCTTTCGATTCCATCGTCGGCATGGGAAGCATGCCATTGCGCGGGCCGATGAGTTGGACCCCGACACCGACGCGATCGGTCTGACCGTTTTCGCTAAGCAGGAGCTCGGTGCGCACGACTCGGCCTTGCTGCATGACAATCTGGTCGATCTCCGGTTCCGGACCTCGTTCGCCGGTATTGAGTCGAAAGGTAAATCGTTGCCCCATCGCCACTCCGTAACCAATGGGCACAATCGCATAAAGGCCGTCTTCACAGACATTCACGCATTCGACGGGAACGGTCCGCGGTTCATGATCGGCTTCCGTCAGATTTTCGATCATCGCGGTGGGGCAGCGTAGGCTGCGCCGGGGACATTGACGTTTCTCCTCATCGCGCAGACCGACATGCCATCGTGAGGTAAACATCTGTCCCGGATGACGGGCCTGGTATCCGAGGGCGACCGATCCCTTGCGTTCGGAAATGTCCGGGTTGAAGGCGGGTGTGTATATAGACATGTGAAACCTCCCTGCAACGAGAAAGGCAACCATACCGGCCGTCAGGATCATAGAACCCGACTATGACCGGGCCGAATGGTCTGTATTCATGCCGTCGTCTTCTCCTGTCAGGCCGAATTCGGTTAACCAGAAATGTAAATCACCTTCATCCAGCCCGCGTCTTTTGGTGTCCGGTTCATTCGTCCGGATTTCGTGTTGCTTGGACGCGGCCAACCGCGAACACATGCTTGCGAAAAAAGCCTCCGGATCAACTTCCCGACATCGCCGTCGTCGGGCCGCCGCCCTAATCTCACGATCGGCACTGACCACGCTCAAACGGCGAGGAGCACTACACCGCCGGATCTCATCAATCAGCAATTCATCCGCACTACGCCCCGCCCCACTATACAAAACCCGGATACCGGTCATCTGAAGCTGTCGGCCATAACCGGAAGGGGGCTCGCCCCCATCAAAGATAATGGTAACTTTGTGGCCCGAAATGACAGACCAACGCCCCAGCAATTCGCATAAGTTAAGCTGTCCAAGCGATTTAACCGGACCCCAGCTTGCGGCACCACGCAGTAGGTTATATCCATCGATAATGGTCAGCATAACGGGCAACTTGTATCCACACCAAATATACAACCTAAACGTCCCGATTCCAAATCAAAAAAGGAATTTTTCGCCTTTTTAATGATCTCGACTGCCGATATTCTCGGACCTTGCCCAGTATGATCTGGACACCGCTCAATCTATGCACATTCTTCAAAATAATACCTGGGGGACCGTGAATTCATATTACACAGCATTGGTGTCCGGTTAACGGTTTTTGAATATGACGTAATCCTTTATGTTTCAGTAGGTTAGGCTGAGAATTGCGTTTTTTCGATTTCAACTCGGTACAGCATTCAGGCCATAATCCTCCCTTTTCG
>JAAYCU010000003.1 GCA_012729595.1 Phycisphaerales bacterium | reverse complement strand
AGATGATTTCCTTTCCCGAACAAGCACAATTCTTATTCCCGTGTAGAACCTTTATGAATCATGGCTTAATCGCCAAGCTGCCCGTTATCTGACCTGCCCTCCCAAGAAAAAGTCCAGATGGGATGTTTGAATAATATCCCATCTTTTGACTTTGGCGGTTTGCGATAAGTTTCTGATAGGGGAACCATTTTTCTGATCGGTCTGACGATGAGGTGTGATCTGCATTCGTCGATAAACCGCCAAAGCTCAGACCGGGGGCTCTGCCCCGGACCCACGGCTTCAAAACCCCAACCGGATAGCACCGGGGGAAATGCGAGGAGTCCGTCCGGAGGGGGTACCAAGCCGACATAGGAAGTGGTATCATTGTCGGGGGCAGGTCACTGGATAACCGTCTGTGTTTATGTGCTCGTGGCCATCGTGAAGAAGTGGCTCGGGCTCGATCAGAGCCACTACACAATCCTACAGATTTTGAGCGTCGGCCTATTCGAAAGAACGCCCATTTTATGGGGATTTTCGGAAGATTAATCCGTAAACAAAATAAATCAAAGGTGTAACCAATTGCTATTATTCGACTTACGGCCGGACACGGGTATTGGAAAACAATAATCCTTGGCCATAAGCAACGTGCAGGATGATACCATTGAACAGGTTTATACCGACCAGACCTATTTGGATAACAAAAACGCAACTTGGCAGGGAGTTTGCGAAGTGGCGTAAGGTGTTTCTTTTCCTGTTGCCTGGCGTACTCGGCGTGCACGCCGCAGGTCAGCCACCGTCGTGGAGCACCCCCGCAACGAACGATCCCCCGGCGTTGAGTAAACCCGCGTTGCCCCAGCCCCCCCAACCGGAGTCACCGTTTTCCCCTACGCCGCTCAAGCCTGACGAATTGCTGCTTGTCTACAATATGCACGATCCCGAATCGCGGACACTGGCCGAGTACTATGCCCGGCAGCGGAAGATACCGGAGAATCGGCTGGTGGCCCTGCAAATCCAGGCCAAGAAAGAGGAAATCAGCCGAAGTGACTATGAGCGGCTTATTTCTGTCCCGCTACGGGACCATCTGGAACAACATCGGTTGCACTCAAAGGTTCGTTGCCTGGTTACCTTCTGGGGTTTACCCATTCGCGTCGGTCCCCAAACCCTCACGGCTGAGCAGAAAATAGCGCTGGCCCGATGGCAACACGAGTTTGTCGACGCGCTGGCCGAGTTCGAGGAGATCGTCGTTGAGCTGGAAGCCATAGGCGCACTCGCGCCAACTCGCCCGCCGACCACGGCTCCCGTCCAAGAAGATTATGGGGTGCTGTTCAGGCGGTATTCGCAGAGCCGAATCGCCGCTTGGAGAGCGATTCAGCAATCAACCGAATCGGAACGCTCCCATCTGCTGTCCGCATTTCTGATGGTGATCCAAAAGGCCGAGGGCTCGGCTACTATTCTTAAACAACTTCAAAAGCAGGATGACCTGCCGGAAACGACCGAGGATTCCATCGAGCGTATTAAGCAGGAAATACAAAGGGGGGACGACAGAATACGCGAAATGCTCAACCGGGGCCTGATGGACCCCGCCCGGAACGAAGTGCGACAGTTGATTCGCCAAGGTTATGGTTTGCTCGGGCTTCTGGCAAACCTTAACCAGGACATAAGCTGGTTACGCACGGATGAAACCCGGGCGGCAGTCGACAGCGAATTGAGCCTATTGTGGTGGGATCATTACCCGAAACATCGCTGGATACAGAATCCGCTCAACTGGCGTTGGCAAGCGGACCCGCGGAAACGCGGGCAGATGTCGGCGGCCTGGCTAAACTGGCCCGTATTGATGGTCAGCCGGCTCGACGCCTCGACCCCGCACATCGTCCGGCGGATGATTGACGATGCTTTGTCGGTCGAGCAGAACGGGCTGGCCGGCAAGGTTTATCTGGATGCCCGCGGACTCCAAGGCAATGACGAACCGGCCAGGTACGATCAGAACCTGCGCGATCTGGCCCATCTTTTATGGCAAACAACCGACCTGCGGGTACGCTTGGATAACCGGCCGGAATTGCTCGGCCCCCATCGTTGTTTGGAGGCGATGCTCTACTGCGGCTGGTACGGCCTACGTCAATATACCGATGTTTTCGAATTCGTGCCCGGGGCCATCGGGTATCACATTGCCAGCTTCGAGGCGGTCAGCCTGAAAAAGGCGGATGAGCGGGGGTGGTGCAAGGGCATGCTCGAATCGGGAGCGACGGCCACACTCGGTCCGGTCGCCGAACCTTATTTGCATGCGTTTCCAATACCGAAAGATTTCTTCGGCCTTGTGCTGACCGGGCGGTTCACCCTAGCCGAGTGTTTTGCTTACACTAACCAGGGTCATTCGTGGATGATGATGCTTCTGGGTGATCCGCTTTATCGGCCGTTCGCCGACCGGCCGCTCTTGACCATCGAGCAAATCTATGATTCTTCCCAGATTCCGGCGGTATTTCGCGGCGGAGGGAAACCGCGGTGAAGGTCATCAGGCAACGCAAGGAAGGCCGCCAGAGGAAGAGACCAACGCACGGCGTACGTTAATTATGTTCATGCGTAATGCATAGAAGCGGCCTATCGGGTGGAAATTCTCGAAGTTGGGCGATGTCTCCTGGATAAGGATTTGCGGCGTGTTCACGATTTGAAAAATTAGTTCCCATACCGGATGGTTGCCGATATACTAACACTCGAGCCATTGAATCTGAGCGGTTTGGGGTTAGCGGGTTTCCGCCGGGGATCCACGATTGACTCAACATACTGCGGGCCCCAAATTGAACCAATTGCGCCCCTGCGGCTGATGATCGCCGGTGGTAACTTTGAGTATCGAGGCCCGCAGCCTCCGGGGTTTTACATGACGCTTGCGATGCAATACGAGCCAATATCAATGACAGAATGGCCCGGCCTGTGGCATGTCGCCCACACCCGCACCCGCCAGGAAAAAAAGCTGGCGGAGGAGCTATCTCGTCTCGGGATTTATTATTATCTGCCGTTACGGCAGAGCGTAACACGTAGTCGAGCCACCCGGCGGGTTTCCCGGAGTATGTTGCCGCTGTTCCCAGGATACCTTTTCTTCAAGGGGAGCGAGGCGGAGCGTTACCGGGCATTGCAGACCAATCGAATCGCCCAGGTGCTTGATGTTCCTGATCAGCAGCAGCTGGTCGTTGAATTGCAACAAATTCAGCGCTTGCTGACCGGTAGTCCCGAGTTGTTCGTCACCAGTCATTTAAAAAGCGGAAACTGGGTCCGGATCATTGCTGGACCGTTACAGGGTATGGAAGGAGTGATCGAGTATCATGCCAAAGGCGCCAAACTTTACCTGAATGTGACCACTTTAGGTCAAAGTGTTAGTGTCGAAGTGGCTAGCGATCTTGTCGAAAAGATAGATCCGCCTTCCTGGATCGAGGTTCATACTTCACCACGGAGGCGGGAGCCAGGGCGGCAATAGACCCGGAGTCAGAAAGGTCTGTTCCAGGTCGATCATCCACGCCCAAGGTAAATAAGCTTGCCGTGTTGTCCCCCCATTCCTCAACCTTGAAACTCCCGGCCATGAGCCGCCACTCGGTGAGATCTGGTCGTTTGAAGCTTGCGTTCGCAATTGCCGGATGATTCGGCTCAGCGTGGACCACCTGCAAACTTTCGCATACGGCTGGCGAATAATCCCAGCAGCCCGGCCCCAGCCGCCACGGCCACGATACCCCCCCAGCGGTCCATCCAGCGCTTCTCCGACGGCCGCCTCGACAAGGTCATTTCGTTGTAAAGGCGGTCCGTAATGGCGACGGATTCGTCATTCACGGCAACAGGCTGCGGCAGATGTCTGGGAATCTTCTCGATCTGCCCCACGGAATCTTCGGTTACCCCTCCCATGAAATCGGCCCAAGCGACCGTGGGAACGGCGGCGGCCAAAACCAAGGAGGCCGCTAATCCGGTTATGAACCGAGGGCGTTTTCCGAAAGTATTCGAGATCGCAGGATATGCAACCACCTGGAGCATTTGGTTTAACTCACAAAGTAAGGAAACGCAAACCCATGCTCATACGGGTATTGGACGCTTTGTCCACAATACAAGAACCGGTAAAAACCAAACCCGCTCCCGGAGGACAAGAAACCGCCTCTTGCGGAAGAGGAAAACACCGGAGCGGTCCCTCACATTACATGCATCCTCGGCGGGCCAATGCCGGAATCGGGGGTGGTTTGGCCTATTCTACTATGTTTCCTGACTAATGTAGTCGGTTTCCCCACGTTTCTCCAGGCGTTTTTTCACCCAACCCACGCAGCCCAGGCCGATCATCCCGAGAACGGCGGCCCCCGGAGCGGGGATCACCGTGACGATGTAGTCCTGCCCTGTCAGGGCGTCGGTGAAATCGTCGAAGTTCGTGTCACCGTAAAGGATATCCGACAGATTGAGGCGATACTCGCCCATAAGCGCCCCGGCATAGGTCAGGTTGATGGTTGCGAAATAGAACTCGCCGGTGCCCGTCCCATTGACCAGATCGGTGGCCAAATCGAGGATATAACCGGATTTGTAGTCCGGGCCGTCCATCAGGTCCGGCAAGGCGGGCACGACCTGACTGCCAGGGTCGTTGCTCCAGGGCGGGGTGCTGAAACTGACCGAATTCAGCCGAAACGATCCGGAGGGCACGGCGGTGATCTCCTGCAAACGAAGTTGCAGGGCCACCATACTCACGTCGGTATCGATATGCACCAGTACGTTAAATGACTCCCACCTATCTACGGTGACGCTATTCGGGTCGCCAACCGTGTCCACAATCGTAAGGGTGGGAAAGCCACGGGCGGCATCAACCGCCCCCAGCGACAACCCCAGCATCGCTAATGGTACTACCCATTTCATATTCATGATCCACCGTCCTCCCACCTACCTGAAATCCGTAGTTCCCGCCTTTGCCGCCCGGTTCCCGCAGGCGTTTTTTCACCCAGCCCACGCAGCCCAGGCCGATCATCCCGAGGACGGCGGCCCCCGGAGCGGGGATCACCGTGATGGTGTAGTCCTGCCCTGTCTGGGCGTCGGTGAAATCGTCGAAGTTCGTGCCACCGTAAAGGATATCCGACAGATTGAGGCGATACTCGCCCATAAACGCCCCGGCATAGGTCAGGTTGAGGGTCGCGAAAAGGAACTTGCCGGTGCCCGTCCCATTGTCCAAGTCGTCGGCCAAATTGGCGATATAATCGGATTCGTAGCCCGGGCCGTCCATAAGGCCCGGCAAGGCGGGCACAATCTGATCGTTAGAGTCGTTACTCCAGGGCAGGGTGCTGAAACTGACCGAATTCAACTCAAAGGAACCGGAGGGGGCGGCGGTGGTCTCCCGCACACGCAGTTGCAGACCCATGATGCTCACCGTGGTATCGATCTGCACCAAAACTTCAAACGGCGAACCCGCCTGGACAGTAGTGCTGTGAGGGTCACCGAGCATATCCATGATCATCAGGGTTGGATAGCCCCAGGCGGCATCAACCGTCCCGAGCGACAACCCCAGCGTTAACAACGGTACAATCCATCTCATATTCACGATCCACCGTCCTTCTTCTACCAGAAAAGTTTCGTTGTAAGGGCCTGATCCACCAGCTCAGGACACGGAGTCTGGCAGTCGGCTCTTGACCAAGGCCATGTCCACTATGCGAACACTCATCCACAACATTGATACCACCAATTTTTCAAACTCATAAACGGCGATGCTCCATGCGCCTCGGCACGTTTTCCTTGCCCGGAAAAAATGCTGCTTTCAGGCCAAGCGTCTTTTGATCCAGCCGACCAGAGCCAATCCGATCCAGCCTAGCAAAACCGCGCTGGGGGCCGGGACGACCACGCTGACTTTCATGTCGGCGTGAACACTAGCCTGAATGGCGTCGTTGAAAAAGGCATCCAGATCCGGAAAACTGCCCACGAATTCAAAATTGAACAGATTGGCGAGAGTCGAAACGTCCCGCCAGCGATCCATGGTAATGGTGCCATCGATACCGTCCTGGCCCCCGAATACACCGTTAATGTTATCCGGCGTCTTATCGGAATCCCCGACAAAAGCCCAACCGGTTGCCGGGCTACCCGGGCGCAGAATACCGTCCGCATTCGCCAGATTCCCACCCATGTACAAGGTGCTCGAGGAAAGGGTGACAAAGTCACTTGTGTAATCGCCCTCGAGCACCGTTGTTCCCGTAGTATCCTTTACGGTATAGGTACCCACGATCGCGTATGAGTTGGGTTGGCCAAGATAAAATACATCGGCGGTGAAGATCGCGTCAAATGTCGGAAACGATTCGGAGGTAACTTTCGCCAAGTCAATCAATGTATCATTACCACCACCGAGTCCATCCCCCCCTAACTCAAGCATTTGTGCGGTCAGCGCCGATGAGCTGCCGCGGGTGATATCGATTCGGCCGATACTGCCGAAACCGCCGGCCCCGGGCGTGTAAATAAAACGCAACGCCGTGGCATCGATGTTCAGGCCAATTTCAGCATGGGCAACCGGCGCCGTCCTCGTCAGGGCAAATAGCACCACGATAATAAGAAACGCCTGAGTGAACCTTGGTTTTCGCATGATCCGCATGATCGCACCGATAAACTACACGCTTGTGTATCGAAAAAGTATTATCAGCTTTTCGCCTGTCTACCGCACCCTCATTTCCTTTATTTGGTTTTCCTGCATCCCATACCAAGGGCCATGAACGCCAGCAACACCGTGGTCGGCTCCGGCAAAGCGACCGCCTGTACGTCAAACATTTCGCAGCTTCGATTCCCGGCAAACCATGCGTCCATATCACCAGTGAAATATCCAAAATAACCGCCTCCGGCGTAAAGTCCCTGATCGAAGGTCGTTCTAAGATCATTCAAGGTGACCCGGCCCCGTACGCCATCCTCGTCCGGAGAAACGGGAGTATCGCCGGATATGCCGTTGTAAGTCCATGCGTTCCCCGGTCCGGGCAAGAGCAAGGAGTCGTTGGTCCCGAGCACTGACAAATGTCCGTCAAAATGAAGCACCCCGTAGTCAACCGACACATAAGAACTGGTAAACCAACCTTGAAATTGGGGGCTATTGAGATCATTCGTGGTGTCGGTAATTTCCAACGGTCCGAAAATCTGGTAATGGTTGTCTCCAAGTTTGATCACTGTTCCCACAAAACGCATAGCGAAGGATCCGGACGACTCTATTTGGGCCAGATCCAACTCCGTATCGGCGTTCCCCCCACCCCCGCCCAATAGTCCGTCATCACCGAGATCGAGTTGGGCAAGAACCAAGCGGGATGCAAAATTGAGGTTGTCATCTTCAATGACAAGCGTACCGACCACCCCACCCGGTCCTGGACTTGCCGTGTAATTTGACCTCAACGTGGCTACACTAAAATTAAAGGACATCCCATCTCCCCATGCACTACCGTTGGCCACCATGAAAACCGCGATGATCGCAAGCAGCACCCTTTCAGTTTCTTTCCAACTTGACATTACAAGCTCCATTACTCCACTCCCCGCGATTTTCTGCGCCAACGTCGTCTCAATCCCTCGCCGATCGGGATGGTCCATAATGACGACACTAGAACGCTCCCTAGTGTATCGTAAGCATAACAGGCCCTTTTGTTAAGATGATTAAAATAGAATACACAGAATACCTCCTTCCACCGAAGTAATCATACCCCTTAACACAAGAGTGATCCTCCATACTTATAGTTTATCTCCCCTCCTTCAAAACGCAAGGAAAATTTCACAAGATTGAGGCGCTTGCGTTCTTACGTTCGCCTTATTTTGCGGAGTGAATTCGAGCGGTCCGGAAATCCTTCCCCGCAGTGACCTGCATTCTTGATGATCCAGCGGCGAGTTCCAAAAAGTTTTTTTGTTTT
>JAAYCU010000040.1 GCA_012729595.1 Phycisphaerales bacterium | reverse complement strand
GCCCGCACGCCACGGGCACTGCTACGCGCGATCACTCAAGCCTTGCAGGCCGTCACAGCCGAGGATGCCGAGGGGTGGTTTCAACATTGCGGCTATCGATACACCCAATCGTGAAATGCTCTAGCCTCAGTAGGCGACGCGGAAGATTAGGTATTACAAAGTCGCACCGCGCATTTTTTGCCCGATAATCACGATAGCCTCGGAAACGAGGCCATGCGTGGCTCAACGAAAACATTCCATAAAGAGCCGGGAATACTTGAGTTGGAAAGTACGCTCAATTATTGGGAAAATCCCCCCTCGCGTTTTTTGCCCGCTTAGCGCATTTTCGGCAAATACCCCTCAAGAAAATTTCGGGCTAAGGCCGATAGCTAGATTCGCTATCATTACTATCTTGCCTAAGTTAACATGTTGGGCAATAATAATGGGGCATTGTGTAAAATGCGGAGTTTAGAAAATCATCTGTTCGTCCGCACACGTCAGTTGGGATAGCCGTTGCGGAGCAACTGGCTGAATTCAGGCTTCCTTTGCGGAAGTCTCCCACCGCCAGCATGAGGCTCAAGATGGGATTGAACGCGATTGGGCGTCCTATCAGGAAAGGGGATTGGCCCGGTCGTTGCTTCCGCCAAACATGGAGATTTTTATGGATTCGCAGCGTCTGCTCGAACGGTTCATGTCACCCTTGTTGGCTGGAAATCGTCAGGAATGTCGCGATGTGCTATCCCAAGCCATTGCCGACGGAAAACAAGCCGAGCAATTACTCAGACATACGGTATGGCCAGCCATGGAGGCCGTCGCCCACTTATACCGTCAGGATCGGATCAATCTGGCTACTGAGCACATGGCCACGCGGATCAATCGTACGATTGTTGACCAGCTTCAACCCCACCTATCCCAAAAGGAACCGAACGGTAAACAGATATTGATCACCTGTGCGGACGGCGAGCCGGAAGAGCTCGGGGCGCAGATGTGTGCCGATTTGTTCGAGGCGGAGGGTTGGCGGGTTCATTTCATAGGGGGTGGCGTACCTAACGACGAGATTCTGTCACTGGTGGGTTCGATTAGGCCGGAAATCCTGATGATTTTTGGTACTCAGCCTACTGGTGTCCCCGGGGTTCGCAAGCTTATTGACGCCCTACGAGAAGTCGGCAGCAATCCCACGATGAACGTAATGATATCGGGTGGAGTCTTTAACCGGGCGGAGGGGTTATGGCAGGAGGTCAACGCGGACCTGTTCGCCCCTACGGCCGCCGAGGCTCTGGAGGTTGCCTCGAAAGCCCAACCGAAAAAACCGGTGGTACGTATTCCTGGGGCCCCGAAGAAACGTCGTCGCCGTCGCCGCCCCCCCCTGCTGGCCGAAATCGGAGCGTAACACTCCATCCATCAGAGGTTTATCTCTTCGGAGAAAATGTTCTCTCATTATCGGATCCGTCAATATCGGGCAACGGCCGTCATAACTAAGATTTATGGTGGCCGTTGCTTGACGGCTTATGCAAACCAGAGATAGACTTTCAATCTTTATGATCCTGTCGTCGCCAGGCCCGAGATGGCGGACGATAGTGAAAACCCACGGACACCCAACACGCGGCCAACCGTTGTCCGACAGCACGGCCGTTGGGATCGGAAGAAGGGATATCCCGGATGAAGGCTCCGAAGCCGATCAAAGGGTTGTCTCCGGAGGTTATGCGGCTGGCCAATGTTGGCGTGGAACTGGCGGCCGCGGTGATCGGTCTCTCGCTACTGGGTTACTGGATCGATTATCAACTGAAAACCGGCCCCTGGGGGCTGCTGATATGCGCAATCCTGGGGATTGTGGGCGGTTTGTACAATCTTGTTCGCAAGGCGGTTCGTGAAATGCTCCGCCCTGACAACCGAGAGGAGAATCAGAGCCATAAAACAAAAAACGATGACAAATGATGCGGCCGCTGGGGCGCATGCACTAAACTTGGATGATGCTGAGCCGCGCTTGTCGTCGATGAATAATAACGTGAAAAACGATACCCGGCGGGTAACCGCCCGCGTGGCTCGTCACGGGTCGCGGCCGACAAACAGGTAGTTGCCTTGGGGTGAACCCCCGATGACAGCATACGGAAAACCTGGAATCTCCGTCGGAAGAATGTATGTTCTACCCGTGGTCGTCGCGGGGCTTCTCTTGGCGGCCGGTTATTGGCCGACACGGATCATAGCCGATACCGACGGTATTCGGTCCATGGTCGCGGCGCAGGTTCTGGTGGTTTTTACGGTCTACCTGACCATGGTGCCCGCGCTGCGGCGCATGACGAGAAATGACGCGTCCGCGCGGTTTCAACTGGTTCTCCGGGCGGCGGTTGTTCGTTTCCTCGTAACCCTGGTGTCGACCGGCCTGATCCTCTGGTGGGGTGTCGTTGATGCGAAGGTATTCCTGATCTGGTTGGCGATTTCCTACTTGATCATGCTGATGGTGGAAACGCTGATCCTGGTGTGTAGGATAAAACAGCTTAGTGTGCTTCCTCAAACCCTGAAATCGAACCGTTTCCACCATGCCGGAAATACCCCGAGGGTTTCAGGATACACTACGGCCGGTCCAGCCCGAGACGTTGGAAGCATACCGTCCCCGCTGCGTCGGGATGACCCCGCGGGGTTTGGAACAGGCTCGCAGAGTAATCAGCCATGACGTTCTTTCTGGCATCAACTGAAAACCCCCTAACCCACGTGGTGGATTACCCCTGGTGGCAACTGGGCAAGTCCTGGCCGTTCACCTTCACCATTCTGTCCAATCACGTCATCATGATGATCCTGGCGGCGGCACTGCTTCTGGTGGTTCTACCCCGAGCCTTTCGTCGATTAACCACCGGCAACGAAGTGGAACAATTAACGCCCCGGGGCGCTCGAAATTTCTTCGAGCTGATCTGCGATTTTCTTCGTCATTACGTGGTTCAGCCCCAACTCGGGCCGTACACGGACCGCTTCATGCCGTTTCTGTGGACCGCCTTTTTCTTCATCGCGGTCTGCAACATGATCGGCCTGCTCCCGCTCGAACCGATCACCCTGCCGATCATCAAGTATTTTAACGGTACTCACGGCGTCTATGGGACGGCTACGAGCAACATTTTCGTAACCGCGGCCCTCGCTTTCTGTACGTTTTGTATGATCGTTTATAACGGACTCAAACTTCATGGTCTGGGCTACGTGCGGCATTTTTTCATGGGGCCTTTCCCGATCAACATCCTGATCGCTTTCCTCGAAATGATCGGGGTGGTGGTCAAGTGTTTCGCCCTGGCCATTCGTCTTTTCGCGAACATGGTGGCCGGCCATATTCTGCTGGCCATTCTGGTGGGTTTCATCGGCATGGCCGGCGCCGCCCATGCGATGTTGGGTTTCCTGGTCGCCGTCCCGGTGGTACTGGGTAGTGTGGCGATCACCCTGATGGAGCTGTTCGTAGCGCTTCTGCAAGCGTATATTTTTACGTTCCTCAGCGCGGTGTTCATCGGCTTGGCCGTGAACATCCATCCGGAACACGCGGAGGATGGACATAAGGCGTAAAGCAGGATCGAGAGGGAATATCACAACAAACTAACCAGCCTCCGTACCCGCGGTGTGGGACCGCGGGTCCAAAACCAAGAGGCAATGGCGACAAAAGAATTCCGAGAAGTCGTTCCCGCCGGCAGCGGGTCGTGAAAAAGGATGAGTATCATGAAAAAGGTCTGGTGTTTACTGGCTATGATGGTTCTGTTACACGTGGCCTCGCTCGCATGGGCGCAGGACACGCCGACAACCGCCCCGGCAACTGAAGAGAGCGAGCATCCGAAGTTTTTGCTCCTTCAGGATAAAGGGGCAACATTTCTTGGTGTCGCGCTTGGAACAGGCTTGATTGTTCTCGGAGGAGCGGCCGGCATCGGGCGTATCGGGGCCAGCGCCACGGAATCGATGGCTCGCCAGCCGGAGGCCTCCGGTTCCATTAACGGCATGGCCTTGATTACCGCGGCGATGATCGAGGGGTCGGTCTTGTTTGCCATCGTGGTATGCCTCCTCGCGGTATTTAAGGCTTGACCGACGGAGGCCGAAAGGTATCGATTACTCCCGGTAATGGGCGGCGGTTGCGACAACATGCCGGCGAGGTACAGGTCGGCCAACTTAATCGACCGGGCCACCGCAAAGTGAGTTAGCTTGATGGCTCTAAAAACACACAAAGCGTTGTTCGCAATGGCAAGTGTTTTTCTGTTCGCTTCGTCGGCCTTGGCCTCGAACCAGGAACAGGTAGGCGACCCGTTGTTCGTCGGCGATATCGCTGATTTTGTGTGGACGCTGCTTATTTTCATAATGACCCTGTGGGTTCTGCGGAGATTTGCCTGGCGTCCGTTGTTGGATATTTTGCAGCGACGGGAAAACTTGATCCGCGACTCTCTGGAAACAGCCGTTCGGAACCAGGAGGCGGCGGCGGCCCAGCTCCAGGAATATGAGCAGAAGCTCAGTCAGGCCCGGCAGGAAGCCTCCGCCCTGGTGGAAGAAGGCCGAAGAGATGCGGAAGTCGTACGTCGGCGCGTTGATGAGGAGGCTCGCCGCAACGCCGAAGCCCTGTTCGAGCGGGCCCAGCGGGAAATCCGGCTGGCCCGCGATTCGGCTTTGCGTGACTTGTATGATCAATCGGCCCATCTGGCTACCGACCTGGCGGGCCAGATTCTCCTTCGCCGCTTGTCGGAAGAGGATCATCACCGACTCGTCGAGGAGGCGTTGCAGCAGATGGACGGCCAGTCAGACAGTCCCTACTAAGCTTTGGGGGCAACATCATAATCGACCCCCGCCCGCATGAATCGACCGGGCGGCGATAAGGATATAAGAGATGGCTTCAGGCAACGAACAGAATAAGGCTTTGGTAAAGGTCTATGCCGAGGGATTTTTGTCGGCTGTTGAAGACCAAGGTTGCCTCGAAGATGCGGTTGCCGCATTCGATGACCTGGTTGATTACCTGAAAAAGGACCAGACCTTTGCGAATTTCTTGATGTCTTCCGCTATCGATATTCATCAGCGCCGGGTCACCCTGGAAACTCTTTTTCGCAGCAGGTTGAACGATGCGTTGCTCAACCTGCTTCAGGTGATGAATATTCGAAGACGACTCACCTTGATCTTGCAGGTCCATCGCCGTGTGATGCTTCGGATGGAAGAACGCAAAGGCCAGCAGGAGGTGACCGTGCAAACCCCGACGCCCTTGTCCGATACTCTGCGTTCGCTTATTAAACACAAGGTAAGCGCCTGGCTCGGCAAGGAGGCGGTTATCATCGAGGAGATAAGGCCGGAGATAATTGGTGGATTGATCCTGCAAACGGGCGATTTGCGGATCGACGGCAGTCTGGCCGCGTGGTTTCAACGGCTGCGTAAACAGATGAAATCACGGATCGGACATGCGATTCATGATGGTAAAGGATTCGAGGAAGCAGCGGCCTGACCGTTCCAGGCAAGGAACCTGATAAGTATGAAATTCAAAGTCGATGAAATCGCATCGGTCATTAAGCAGGAGATCGTCCGCTACCAAGCGGACATCGAAGTCGCTGAGATCGGTAAAGTTCTGGAAGTGGGTGACGGCATTGCCCGCATCTATGGGCTGGGCAAGGTCATGGCTGGCGAGATGCTCGAATTTGAAAACGGCGTAATGGGACAGGTGTTCAATCTTGAGGAACACTCAATCGGCGCCGTGGTTCTGGGGGATTATCTCGGCATCAAGGAAGGACATACCGTTCGGGGCACGGGGCAGTTGCTCTCGGTACCCGTGGGCGAGGCCCTGATCGGTCGGGTGGTGAATCCGCTGGGGCAACCGCTCGACGGTCAAGGAACCATCGAAACCCCCCATCGCCGACTGATGGAATCGAACGCGCCCGGTATCGCCGAACGCCAGCCGGTGGACGAGCCGCTCCAGACCGGCATCAAAGCCATCGACAGCATGATCCCCATCGGTCGCGGCCAGCGCGAGCTGATCATCGGTGACCGCAAGACCGGTAAGACGGCCATCGGCGTAGATACGATTCTCAACCAGAAAGACACCGGCGTTATCTGCATTTATGTCGCCATCGGACAGAAGGAATCGACCGTGGCAGGCGTGGTAGAGGCCCTGCGCGCTCATGGGGCCATGGACTATACCATCGTGGTGACCGCGGGCAGCGCCGACCCGGCTCCTTTGCAATACATCGCCCCCTATGCCGGGGCGGCTATGGCCGAGTATTTCATGTACGAAAAAGGCCTGCACACCCTATGCGTCTACGACGACCTTTCTAAGCAGGCCACCGCCTATCGTCAGTTGTCGCTGCTGCTGCGCCGGCCGCCCGGCCGAGAGGCCTATCCGGGTGACGTATTCTATCTGCACAGCCGGTTGCTCGAACGCGCCTGCAAGCTGGCTAGCAAGTACTTTATTGCTCCTAAATCTGCGATGGCTGACACCCGTCCGGGGATCAATGAGCAAACTTATTTCGGCGTGCCGGGCAGATGGGAAGCCCAACGCCACTTGAAGGAGACGGGGAACAACGATCTCGAGGTGCGGATGGTGCCGGGCACCGGCGGCTCGATGACCGCCCTGCCCGTCATCGAAACGCTGGAAGGCGAAGTCTCGTCCTACATTCCGACGAACATGATCAGCATTACGGATGGGCAGATTTATCTTGAACCGGATCTGTTTTACGCCGGGGTACGGCCGGCGATCAACGTCGGTATCAGTGTGTCGCGTGTAGGCGGCAAGGCCCAAATCAAAGCGATGAAAAAAGTGGCCGGCTCTTTGCGGCTCGATTTGGCCGCCTTCCGTGAACTGGAAGCCTTCGCCCAGTTGGGTACGGAATTGGACACGGCCGCCCAGCGGCAACTGGATCGGGGCAGGGTGATGGTCGAGCTGCTCAAGCAGGGTCAATACGGACCTTACCACGTGGCCGATCAGGTGATCAGTCTTTTTGCGGGGACTCAGGGGCTTTGTGACGATGTTCCGACCCCCCGGTTGAACGAGTTCGAGGAGAAATTGCTTATTTATTTCCGTGATGAGTTTCCGGAAGTGCGTGAGGAACTGATCGGGACCGGCGAGCTCGGCGACGCCCTGGTCGCCCGCATCAAGGAAATCATCGTCGAATTCAAGAAAGGGTTCCTCCGCGTGAGATAACGGACAGGGGTCGCTTGCTCGGCGGACGAGGGATCATGGTTCATGGCCAAAGCTCGTGCCATCGTAAGACGCTTGAAGGCGGTGCAGAATATCCGCAAGATCACGCGGACGATGCAACTGATCGCCACCGCGCGCTATCAGGCCGCGCTCGATCAGACCAACAAGGCCCGGCCCTACGCCGAGGGTATCGACCAGATGACCCGCCACCTGTGCCGCGGTCTGGAAGACCTGGAACACCCGCTGCTCAAGCAAAACACGCAGGCCGAGCGTTCGGTCCTGTTCGTACTGACCAGTAATCGCGGACTATGCGGAGGTTACAATGGCGCGGTGCTGCGGAAGGCGACCGATTATCTGAACAAAAACCGGGAGCAGGGTAAAACCGTCGATCTGCACATGATCGGCAAGAAGGGGATCGCCTACAGCCGGTTTGCCGGCTGGCCGATGACCCGGCAGGACACCCGCTTCGAGGACCGGCCGGCATACGCCGAGGTTGAGGCCATGGCCTCGGAAATCATCGAGGCCTACACCCGCCAGGAAATCAACGCGGTTTACGTCAGTTATACCCGTTACGTCTCCACCGCCGTGCAACGCGCCGAGTTGGTTTCCTTGTTGCCCATCGACCGACCAGCGGAAATAAGATCGCGGCAAGCGACCGAGACCCCGGTTCAGTTTGATTTCAACCCGGAACCGGATGTCCTCCTCGCGGAGCTGTTGCCGGAAATGGTTAAGATCCGGCTCTTTCAGTGTTTCATGGACGCGGCGGTCAGCGAACAGGTCGCCCGCATGGTGGCTATGAAAGGGGCGACGGACGCGGCCAACGATATGATCCGGACCCTGACCCAACAGTACAACCGGGCCCGGCAGACGCAGATTACCCTGGAGCTGCTGGATATCGTCGGCGGGGCCAATGCCCTGTCGTAATCGATCACATAAGCGATGGGGTGGACGAGCGAAATGACCTGATGTGCGGAAGCGGCCGCACGATTGAGATAAAGGAACACAATGGTTCAGGCAAGCAGTCAAAACATCGGGCGGATCACGCAGGTCATCGGTTCGACGCTGGACGCGGAGTTTACGGAGGACCACCTGCCCAAGTTGAATAACGCCCTCAAGGTCGAAGTCGAGCGCAAGGTGCTCGGTTCGACCCATAAGGAAACTCTGTGGTGCGAAGTGGCCTTGCACCTGGGCGGCGGCAGCGTCCGGGCCGTGGCCTTGGGCTCAACCGACGGGTTGGTTCGCAACACCCCCATTGTGGACACCGGCAAACCGGTAACGATGCCCGTGGGCATTGAAACCCTGGGTCGGGTCTTCAACCTCTTGGGCGAAACGATCGACAATCGCGGCCCGATCGAGGCCAAAGAGTATCGCCCGATTCATCATGAACCGCCGCCTTTCGTGGACCTCACCCCCAAATCTGAGCTGATGGAGACCGGCATCAAAGTCATCGACTTGTTGGCCCCGTTTGTTCGCGGTGGAAAGATCGGTCTTTTCGGCGGGGCCGGACTGGGCAAGACGGTCATCGTACAGGAAATGATCGCCCGGATCGCCCGCGAACATGCGGGTTATTCGGTTTTCGCCGGGGTGGGCGAACGGACCCGTGAAGGCAACGACCTCTGGCTCGAAATGCAGGAAGCCACCTTCAAGGACGCCCAAGGCAACGTCAAGTCGGTCATGGACCACACGGCCATGGTCTTCGGGCAGATGAACGAACCGCCCGGCGCCCGTTTGCGGGCGGCCTTGAGCGCCTTGACCCTGGCCGAATGGTTCCGCGACCAATCCGGCACGGACACGATGCTTTTTGTCGACAACATATTCCGCTTTTCGCAGGCTGGCTCGGAAGTGTCGGCCTTGCTCGGCCGCATGCCCTCGGCCGTCGGGTATCAACCGACGTTGGGCACGGAGATGGGCGAGCTTCAGGAGCGGATCACTTCGACCAAGTTCGGAGCGATCACCTCGGTACAGGCCATCTATGTGCCTGCCGACGACCTGACCGACCCGGCGCCGGCCACCACCTTCACCCACTTGGATGCCTTCATCGTTCTGGCCCGTAGCATCAGCGAGAAAGGCATTTACCCGGCCATCGATCCGCTGGCCTCCTCCAGCCGAATCCTCGACGCCCAGTACATCGGCGAGCGGCATTACAGGGTGGCCCGCGAGGTACAGCAGATTCTGCAACGCTATCGTGATTTACAGGACATCATTGCGATCCTCGGCGTCGAAGAGCTGTCCCAGGAGGACAAGCTGATCGTCAGCCGAGCCCGCAAGATCGAACGGTTCTTCTCCCAACCGTTCTTCGTGGCCGAACCCTTTACCGGGTTCGCGGGCAGCTACACGCATAAAGAGGACACGATCCGCAGTTTCGAGGAACTCTGCACGGGCAAGTGGGACCATCTGCCCGAACAGGCCTTCATGTACGTCGGTCCGATCGAGGAAGCCGCGGCCAAAGCCGAGCGGTTGGCGAAAGCAGCAGGATAACGGTCCCGGCGGTCCGGAATTCACAAGCAAGAGGTTATCAGGCGGGAAACATGGCCCAGGAAACGCTTCATTGCACGCTGATCACGCCGGAAGGCCTGGCCTTCGAGGGGGACGTTGATTTCGTGGCCTTTCCCGCTCGCGATGGCGAGATCGGTATTTTGCCGGGCCGGGCCGCGCTTATGTGCGAGTTGGGGGTCGGCCGGCTTCGCGTACGTATCGGTCACAACTTTCAATCGTGGTTCGTGGATGGCGGGTTTGTTCAGGTGCTGGAAAACCATGTACGCATTCTTACCCAGCAGGCAATCCCGCGCGAGAAGATCGAACGTTCCGAAGTGCTGCGTATGCTGACCGAGGCCCGACAGATGCCCGTTACGGACGAGTTCTCCGCTCAACGCAAAGCCCGCGCCGAGGCCCGGGCTCTTATCCGCCTGCGCATGGCCAGATAAATCCTGGGAACCAACACAATCTATGACATCCACCCGATTCATCACCATGATCCGGGAGGCATAATCTATTGGGGGCGTATCTCATTCCAGATAGCCAAGGTCTATAAGGCGCCGGGTAAGGGCGTCTTTTTCCGCGTCGGTGAAAACTTCACCGGTAGGCCCGGCCTGTTTGCCATCGGCTTTTTCGTAGGTGACTGTTGGCGGCTGCTCGAACATGTCGGCCAGAACCTTGCCTTCCATATCCTCCGGGACGGGCACGCCCAGAGCGGCCAACACGGTTGGGGTTATGTCCACGATATTGGCGTTTATCGTATGGCCCCGGCGAATATTCGGACCGGCCGCCGCCAGCACGCCCTCGATCCGATGCGTACCGCCCAGATGATGAAGCCTCGGCCACTGTACCGCCCGCCTCCCTCTAATCCGACGCACCACCGCTAATCCCGGATGCGGAACCAACAGCAGATCGGGCATCCAGGGTTGCTCATCGCGCCGGCAGTTGTACAACTCTTCCGGTCGATGCACGTCGGGAAAGACACGGATCGTTTCGCCATTGAGACTACGACAGGTGATCGCTCGGAATCGGGCGGCCAGTTCGTCGCGCAACGCTTCGTATTTATCCGGTTCCACCACGCCGCCTGGTTGGCGCCCTTTAAGATTGATATACAGAAAACCGTTCATCCCGGCATGCATCACACAGGCCCGAGTGCGCGACCAGTCCACGACCATGTCGGTTTCCAGGCCGAGATTGGCTTCGAATTTCTTCCGCGTCCGACCGCGAAGCCGGTCGAGTGTGCGTTTCAGACGCCGCTGAATATGGGCGGTAACGGTATCTAAAGACTTGACCTGCAAATAACCCCAGTCACGCAGAAGCAGGTTAGGATGGGCCTTGCCATCAAGGCTGCCGTGGCCGTGATCGGACATTATCAGGATCGCTGATTTATTGGAACGGGCGTAATCGAATAGATCCCCTAGCACTTCGTCCAATACGTTAAAACAATGGGCGGCCATCTCCGCGCGTTTTGGATATCGCCCGGCGGTTTTCGGATCGAGATATTTCCAGGTTTTGTGCTGGAGGTTGTCCACCAGCTTGAACAGGACCATGAGCACGTCCCAGCCGTACCGCTCGCCGCAATGGCGGGTCAGAGCGGCGCCCTGGCGGAAGCTGTCCTCGATGTAGCGGAGGTTTTCGGCAAAAAGGGCGTCGCCGCCGAAAGCCCGTCGTCGCCAGTTGGTCTGATAACTGTATGTCGGCCAGCGCTCGAGGATTTCCGCCTTCAGCTCGGGGGGGTGTGTAAACTCCGTATGTATGCCCGGCGTTTCAAAGCCGGAGATGACGAACCCGTTAACCTTCGGCGGCGGATAGGTCATGGGCACGTGAATCGAACCAACCCGCTTGTTCCGTTCACTGAGTATTCGCCAGATGGTCGGCTCGCGGATTTCATAGGTGCTATTGAAGGCCAGCTTTCCGGTAGTCGCGTCGTAACGCTCAAAGTCGATGATCCCGTGACGGCCGGGGCCTTTACCAGTCATGAATGTGGTCCAGGCGGCCGGGGTTATCGGGGGGACGGTTGAATTAAGGACGCCTGAGGTACCCTCCGCGATCAACTTGGCCAGGTGGGGCATGCGCCCGGCGGCCATCATCGGTCTCAGGATGTCGAACGTCGCTCCGTCCAAACCGATGATCAATATGCGTCCTGTTGTTGACTGATTGTTCCCCTGGTCCTGTTCGTCCATCAGGTTATCCACCCTTTACACTCAAACCTCATCCATGACCGTAGCCCAAATGTCGAATCGGTCATTATGCCCCGCCTGCTAATCGCTGGCAATGACCGACCTCGGCGCTTGCCGGGCTTAATCGAAACCAGCTCGCTGATGTCAATCCCGCTTCGGATCGGAACGCTGACGCAAACATCACTAGCCGGGCATTAGGTTAGCTTTTGTCGTATCCATTGGGCGGCGGCGGCCAGGGCGTCAGGGATGCCCTCAGCCTTGTTGCCGCCGGCCTGGGCGAGGTTGGGCTTGCCCCCGCCGCGTCCGTCGATCGCGGGGACGACGTGCTTGATCAGGTCGCCGGCCTTGAGCCCCTTGCCGATCAGGTCGTCGGTGATCGCGGCGATGAGCAAGGGCTTGCCGTCGGTGCGGCAGGCGAGACAGACGGCGGCGGAGCCGGCCTGGGTCCGCAGCCAGTCGGCGGCCTCGCGAATCTGTTCGACGGGGACCTCGGGCAATTCGCCGACGATGACCGTCGAGCCGTTGACCTTCTCGGCTTCGTCGAGCAGTTTCTGGCGGGCGGATTTGATGTCGGCGGCCGCGCCTTTCTGCAACTGCTTGCGGAGTTTCTTGATCTCCTCCTGCAATGCGGCCACCCGCTCGGGCAGTTGCTCGACGCCGGCGTTGAGCAGGGCGGCAGCCTGGCGGGCTTTTTCCTCCATTTGCCGCACATGGCGAACGGCGGCCGGGCCGGTCACCGCGGTGATGCGGCGGACGCCCTTGGCCACCGATTCCTCGCTGACGATCTTGAAGAAGCCGGCCTGGGAAGTGTGGGTCAGGTGGGTGCCGCCGCAGAACTCGGCCGAAAGGGCTTCGCCGATACACACCACGCGGACCACGTCGCCGTATTTCTCGCCGAAGAAGGCGTGGACGCCGGGAAGTTGTTTCGCCTCATCGATGGGCAACACGCGGGTGGTCACCGGATGATCGGCGAGAATCTGTTCGTTGACCAGCCGCTCGATCTCGGCAAGCTGCTCGGGACTGACCGGGGCGTTGTGGTTGAAGTCGAAGCGGAAGCGGTCGGCCTCGACCAGCGAGCCCTGTTGCTCGACATGACTGCCCAGCACGGTGCGCAAGGCCCAATGCAGTAGGTGGGTGGCCGTGTGGTTCTTGCGAACCAGAGCGCGGGCCGGATCGACTTCGAGCCGGGCGGGCTGGCCGGGCGAAATACTGCCCTCGGCGACTTCGCCGATATGCAGAATGGCATCGCCGAGCTTCTGGGTAGTCAAGACGTTAAAGCGGCCGGTGTCGGTGGCAATCGTGCCCCGGTCACCGGCCTGGCCGCCCTGCTCGCCGTAGAAACAGGTGCGGTCCGCCAGCAGGGCCGCCTCGCCGTCGGCGGGGGTCAGCTTTCCGGTCTTGAGAAAAGCGTTATCTTTCACCCAGCCGACAACGGTTGACGCCAGTTGATCGGTTTCGTATTTGGGCGAATCGTCGGTCGCGGGCAGATCGCCTTCGACGGCGACGGCCACATGCTGCTTGGCCCCGGCCCGGGCCTTTTCCTTGGCCTCGGCCATCAGCTTCTCGAAACCGGTTTCGTCAACGGTCATGCCCCGCTCGGCGGCCATCTGGACGGTCAGATCCAGCGGAAAACCGAAGGTGTCGTACAGTTTGAAAGCGTTCTCAGCGCTGACCGCCCGGTCTTTGCCAGCCGCCTGCTCGAACAGGGCGATCCCGCGGTCCAGGGTTCTTCCAAAGCTTTCCTCCTCCTCGCGGATGGTTTCGGCGACCTGTGCGGCGCGTTTTTTCAGTTCGGGAAAGGCGTCGCCCATGGTCTCGACGATCGTCGGCACGAGCTTGTGGATAAACGGCTGCTGCTGGCCGAAATGCTGACGGCCGAAACGGGCGGCCCGGCGCAGCAGGCGGCGAATGACGTAGCCGCGGCCTTCGTTACTGGGCTTGCCGCCGTCGGTAATCGAAAAAGTGAGCATGCGGGCATGGTCGGCCACCACGCGGAAGGCGTTATCGATGTCCGCCTCCGGGCCAAGCTTGCCCGTATAGCGTTTGCCGGTCAGTTCGGCTATGTGTTGCAACAAAGGGGCGAACACGTCGCTGTCGTAGTTGCTTTTTTTGCCTTGCAGGACGGCCACGATCCGCTCGAAGCCCATCCCCGTATCGATATGCCGGGCGGACAAAGGCAAGAGCCGCTCGGATTCGTCACGGTTGAACTGGATGAATACGAGGTTCCAGATTTCGATGACCCGCGGATCGCCGGCGTTGACCAGGGCGGCGCCCGAGCCGTCGTCGGTCAGGTCGATATGAATCTCGCTGCACGGCCCGCACGGCCCGTGGGCGCCCATTTCCCAGAAGTTGTCCTTCTTGCCGAAACGCTGCACGTGGGTCGGATCGATGTCGGTGACTTCGGCCCAGAGGGCGGCGGCCTCTTCGTCGGGTTCCAGACCATCATGCGGGTCGCCGGCGAAGACGGTCGCGTAGAGTCGCTCCTTGGGCAGGCCCCAGACGCCGGTGAGCAGCTCCCAGGCCCAGCCGATGGCCTCGCGTTTGAAGTAGTCGCCGAAGGACCAGTTGCCGAGCATCTCGAAGAAGGTGTGGTGATAGGTGTCGCGCCCGACCTCCTCGAGGTCGTTGTGCTTGCCGGAGACGCGGATGCATTTCTGGGTATCGACCGCCCGAGTGTAGGGGCGGCGGCCGGTGCCGAGGAAAACGTCCTTGAACTGATTCATACCCGCATTGGTGAACATCAGGGTGGGGTCGTCCACGGGCACGACCGGGGCCGAGGGGACGGCCGTATGACCCTTGCTCTCGAAAAAGCGGATGAACTCCTCGCGAATCTGACTTCCGGTCTTTACACCCATGGATGTTTCCTGCTCTCTGATTTACTGGTTGCTAACCAACCTTCACGCCAGCCTACGGCTGGGAAGAGTATACGAGCCCCTCATTGTAGTGGATCGGGGCGAGTCCCAAAAGGCGGCCTCCGGATTCGTCATGAGACTCACGGACAACGCTGGGCTGTCCAGAAGGAATTATCAATACGGAACTGGCGAATCTCGATAGTTTTGACAGAGATGCCGGAAATTTTGTATTACCGATGGTTGGGGTATTGTTGCACTGTCGCTATGGGCATCGGGTAATATGGGCAGGCTCTGACGAATGGCCGATTCGTATGGCCGAGTAGCGTCAGGAATAAGCCCGTAGTACGTGCAGAATCATAGGGGAGATGATGGAGGGATGGTTTTGCCGTCTTGCTCACCAGCCACAGAGGGACTGGTTGGCGAGCGGCGATCACGATATCCTCACCTCTCCCGGTAGCCCTTTTATTAAAGGCTTTCGGACCTTGGGGCTCGACGGAGGACGACGGGTAGTTACAATAACTCGCCTGTATCCTTATCTTGTGGGATGGACCGAATGAGATTTTGGAGATATATGCATGGACCGCGGACGACCTGGCTTTGCGGGATCATTATGGCTTGTCTGGCCGGCGGCTGTTCGGAACTTATATTAGAGCCGGAATACCGGTTCCTGCCCCGGGAACAGCCCTACCAGTACAGCGATCTGGATTGGGCTCAGGTGCTGCGGCAACATGTACGCGGGGGGCTGGTGGATTACGCCGCCCTGGCCGGTAACCGCGACCCGTTCGACCGTTATATCGCCCTGTTAAGTGTTACCGGTCCTACCGAGACCACCCAGCAATTCGCCACCCGCGAGCAGCGGGCGGCCTATTGGCTGAACGCTTATAACGCCCTGGTAGTTCGGGCGGTACTCCACTGGTACCCGGTCGGAACAATGCATGACATGAATATGCCTCGGCTGGAAAGCGATTATCAATTCCGTATTGACGGACGGAAGATGTCTTTGCTGGCCATCGAGGAGGAAATCCTGAAAGAGTCCTCCAACGACCCTCGGATATACCTGGCCACCTGTCGCGCGTCCCTGGGAACACCGGGCCTGCCTGCCGAGCCGTTCCAGGCGAGCAATCTGGAACGACAGTTGGCCGCCGCTGCCGCCGCCGCCCTGGATAATCCCAACCTGTTGCAGGTCGATCATTCCCGCCGAACGATCCTCCTTGGTCAGATCATCCTGAGCCGTCAGGCCGACTTCGTGAATTTCCTTCGTGCCCGCCGACGGGGAAGTACGATGTACCTCTACAATGTCCTGGTTGAGCTGGCCTCCCCCGCCCAGCGCCGTGTGCTCCAGGGCGCGGTCGGTTACACCCTTCGGGAAATCCCCTTCGACCGCCGGATCAATGACACCGCCACCACCAAAGATATGTCAGTAGTCCCCTGAGACGAATTGGGTTGTGCACCGTGTAGGATAAGCTTATGAATAATACATTTGCGTTGGATAACGAAATCGTCGACTTCATTCGCCAGACCTCCACCGGCGATTGTTATGGCGCATATCTTCGTAACACTCTGATGGAACTGATGGCCATTGATATTTCGGACCGAACTACGGCGGCCGACGCCGACCGGAATGATGCGAACATAACTGACTGGCTCTGCCGTGAGATAAACGACTTAATCGGTCAAAACGCGGTGATCCGGCAAATACCCAGCCAATTTATCCTCGCGGAAGAGGCGGAGTCCGCCACTACCGAATCTTGCACTGCCGGTCGGGCCAATCTCAAGGTCACGGTTCCCGGTGCCGGCTCGGATGGCGGATCGGGCCTAATCCTGCATGCCCATATCGACCAGGCTGCTCCCGCTCTGCCGCCGCGCTCGGCCGGTGAACGAGTCTTTGGTCGCGGAATCTGCGAAGGCCAAGCCCAATTCGCCCTCCTGTTGGCCCAGATCAAACTACTAGCTGAAATAGAAAATAAGCTTGGGCGAAAACCGACTCGTGAGCGGGTCTATCAATTTACCATCGGCGGATATTGCCCCGAAAACGACGCGCCATCAAACGCGACGGATGAGGATGACGCCGCGTTCCCGGTATTACTGCTTCAGCCTACCGGACTGCTCCCCGTTGTCGGGCAATTCGGTTGGCTGTCTTATAGTTGTCGCCTTACTAGCACTAATCGCCAGCAGAGTCCCGCTCTCGAAATCTTCCCATTCGTCGTCGAGGAAATCGAAAAGGAATCCAATCGCCTCCGCGCCGAATCCGATCATCCTTCGTTCGATGCCGCGAGGGTACGCCACTACCCGACGTGCCTGGGCAGCTTTGGCGCTGTAACCGAAAGATTCTGCCCCCAAGTGGCCATCGAAATCGTGGCTCACTCAAAGGCTAATCCCCAGCGCATTGCCATGAAAATCATCGAATTTTTAGAAGAGGCCATGAACGGTTATGTAGGCCAGTATGGAGACAAGGCTGCGGAACACGATTCGGCCACCGGTCAAGCCCGGCTGGAGAGGCATTTCGATCTCAGGATTCTACCCGACTCCGAAGCCCAACGGTTTCGCATTGATGTCTTCGGCTGTCGCGCGGGCGGACCTCGGCTCGATGACGGGGACAACGCGATTGGCAAGGCGGCGTACATGTTAGGCGCCTTGCTCCGCATCGCCGGCCATTTTCCCGCTGTCCAGGCTTGCGGGCGACTGCTGGACGATGGGGGCGACGACCGCACCCTTATCCTGCGCGGCGGACAATGCTTTACCGCGAATCACCAGTTGGACGAAGTACGCCAACGCTTGAACGCGGCTGCTCGCCGCGGCGTGGAAAACTACTGTCGGGCGCGTCGGCAACGATTCGAACCGGACATGATTGCGATGGACTGGGATTCTTCGTCACATGAGGCCTTTGTCGAGCCGACGGATAGCGCGGCCGTCGAAGCTTTGCGCCTGGCTTTTCAGGCAATCGGCGAACCGTGGCCCAAGCCGACCGCCGAAGATTTCGGCGGCAAAGCCCTGGCCTATCAAACCCGTAAACACCCTGTAGCCGTCTTTGGTGCCGGCCGTCCCGAAAATATCCGCTGGAACGAGGGATACATAGATATCCCGGATTTGCAGAAAAGCTTGGCGATCAGTGCCTTGGCCGCCTGGTCACTGATTCGGTAAATTGCCCGTATCTCGGTTCTCGATTATTAAAAAAGCCCTTCGCCGTGAGACCGGAACACATTGGCTTGGTGTCAGTATATCGCAACAGATGCCGAGTCCTAATCTAATGTCCGGCTTTCTCTGTCGAGCTTGCCCTTCGCGTTGTCACACTTGAGTGACCGCTGTGTCCTCCTCCTTGAGCATTGCTGCATATTCGGGTTGGGGTTTGCCGAAGTACACGATACTCTTGACCGGGCACTTGCCCGCGGCGGCTTTAAGGTCTTCCTCGCCGGTGTAATTGTCGTAGTTAATATAGGCGAGGTTGTCGCGGACCTCGAATAGTTGCGCGAGCACGCGCTGGCAGGCCTTGCAGCCGATACAACCGACCTTACAAACCTGGCGAACGTTCTTGCCCGGCTCCTTGTTGGAGCAAGCGACGACAAGCATCTGTTCCTGCTTGAAGGGGATCGATTCGATGATGTTGCGCGGACAGGCCCGCACGCAGGCCCCGCAGCCGGTACACTTCACGTAATCGATCTCGGGGAGTCCATCAACCATGTGAATTGCGTCGTAGTTGCAGGCCCGTACGCAATCGCCGAAGCCGAGGCATCCGTAGGTGCAGCCCTGGGTCACGCCCACGGCGTTGGCCTCCACGCAGCTATGTACGCCGTCATAGGCAACTACGCCGAGCTTATCGCCGGTGTGCGCACGACAATGAATCACCGGGCGATAGGGGAAAGTTTGTACAACCTCACGGCCGAGCACGCGGGCGACGGCGGCGGCCACATCCGGTCCGCCAACGGTGCATCCATCGCAGGGGGCGCGCTCCTCGACCACGGCCTGGGCAAAATCGGCACAACCGGCGAACCCGCACCCGCCGCAATTGGCGGCCGGCAGGACCTCGTTGACCTGGCCGATACGCGGGTCTTCATGCACGCGCAATTTTTCCTTAGCCACGCCGAGCAGGGCGGCGAACACAAGGGTGATGGCGAAAAGCACCAACGCGGCGGTCAGAACGACGCTCATGATCGAATCTCCGTGCAAACGGCGGCTTCGGTCCGCCGATTATTTTCCAATACCGGCAAAACCCTGGAAGGCCAGGGCCAGGATGCAAGCGGTCAACAGGGTGATACCCGCCCCCCGCAGCGCTTTCGGCACGTCGCTGAAGCGCATGTGTTCGCGAATACCGGCCATGATGGTGATGGCCATGGCGAAACCCACTCCGCCGCCGAACGCGAAAACGGCCGATTTAACCAGACTGCTCTGATAGACCTCGTTCATGTCGATCAACAGGCAAGCCCCGAGAATCGCGCAATTCGTAGTAATCAGCGGCAGAAACACCCCGAACGCGGTATAGAGCGAAGGGAAAAACTTCTTGAGGTACATTTCCACCAACTGGACCATCGAGGCGATGACCATGATGAAAATGACATATTTCAGGAAATAGAGAGATTCGGGATTGCCCAAGAACCGGCTCCCCAACGGCGTCAGGATCAGGTGTACAATCACCCAGGTCACGACGCCGGAAATGGTCATCACGAAGGTTACCGCGCAACCCATGCCGAAGGCCATACTCACATTCTTGGAAACGCCGAGAAACGGGCAGATACCCAGAAACTGGGCGAACACGAAGTTATTGACCAGAACCACACCCAGAAAAACCGCGATCAGCGAAGTAAAGTCCATCACGCACCTCCCTTGGCCTTGCGGGCCCGATACTGATTCACCACGCCAATCACGATACCCAGGGTAAGAAACGCGCCCGGCGGCATAATCATAATGACCCAGGCATGCGGTTCAAAAGTCTTGGGATCAAGATGCCAGGCGAGCCCCCAGTCCTTGAAAACGGTGAGGCCACCGGCGCCCAGCAGTTCGCGAATCGCCCCGAGGATGCACAAGGCCATCGTGAAACCGATACCGCAGCCCAGGGCGTCGGCCAGTGAACGCCGCAACGAAGACTTAATGGCCACCACCTCGGCCCGGCAAATAATAATGCAGTTCACGATAATCAGCGGTACGAACGGCCCAAGCTTCTTACTCACCTCGAAAACATAAGCCTTCAGGGCCATATCGGCGATGGTCACGAACGTGGCGATGGTCAGGGTGAAAATCAAGATGCGCACATGGGCCTGGATCCGGTTGCGCAGCAGGCTGGTAATCAGGTTGGACATGACCAGCACGAAGATCACCGCCGCCCCCATGACCAGCCCGTTCTCGATCGAATTGCTGACCGCCAACGTCGGGCACATGCCCAGCAATTGCACAAGTACGGGGTTATTCTCGAAAAGCCCCGCCTTGAATTGTTGCAGATCGGTCGTCGCGTTCGCCATGCGGAATGCTCCTTATTTCCCGGTCGCCGCGCCGGTCCGGGCCAGCTCCGCCCGCACCTTGCCCAGCGCCTCGTTGACAATTTTCGCCACGGCGTCACTGGAGATCGTCGCCCCGGTGATCGCCTGAATCTCGTTGCCGGCTTCGTCGGGCTTGCCCTTGACCACGGCGATTTCGGCAACCGCCCGCAGCCCCGGGAACTGCTCGGCGAAGGTGTCCGGACCTTCGTCGGCGATCTTGTTGCCCAGGCCGGGCGTCTCGATGTTATCGATGACCTTGAGACCGCTGATTGTGGCGGCGTCCGGACCGAGTCCGATCACCAGACGAATCTTGTCGGCAAAGCCCATCCCGACGCCCTCGATCGCCCAACCGGTCATCTTGCCGTTTGTGTCCAGACATTTGAAGACATCGCGATCATAACCGTTGATTTTCACCCGTTCGGTCGTAACCGTTCCGGAGACCACCGCACCGATGGCCTCGTTCAGGGCCTTTTCTTGATTTTCCTTGATGCGGCCCGAAAGGGAGGTCTGCGCGCCGGCCAACAGGACGGCGAAAGTCGCGCCCATCAACAGAATCAACCACGATTCATGGATAAACTTATTCACCGTCTCACCTTTCTATTTTCTATGCACCAACGCTTTGGTGTGGCACCGGCCGTTCGGCCCACCTGTCGAGAGCCTCACGATGGGCGTCTCGCCGGTGTTGGTCGGCCCGGCGGGGCCGACGTTATCGGGTTTAGTACGCACTCTAGGCAACCTACGCCTCCGCCGGTACATGCCCGCCGAACGGGGTAGGCACGGTCCAACGCTCGATTAACGGGGTCAGCGCGTTCATGATCAAAATGGCGTACATGACGCCTTCAGGATAGCCGCCGAACAGGCGGATCAGCATAACCAATATGCCCGTACCGATTCCGAAAATCAGCCGCCCGATCGGCGTCAGGGGCGCGCCGACATAATCGGTGGCGATGAAGAACGCGCCGAACATCAAGGCCCCGCTGTTCAGATGGTAGAGTACCGGGGCATATTTCTCCGGATTGGCCGCATGGGCGATGGCCGCGAAAATCGCCGCCGCCGCGAGCATGGCCAGCGGTTGTCGCCAGTCGGCGGTACGCCGGATCAACAGGTACAACCCGCCGATGATCGCCAGCAGGGCACTGCTTTCGCCCATGCAACCGCTGACTTTTCCGACGAAAAGGTCTTTCGTGTCGGATCGTTTATCCTCAGGAACGGACTGAAACTTGTAGGCGGCCAGAGGAGTTGCCTGAGTGACGGCGTCGGCGGTCCCGACCTGCGGCATGCCCGGCCTGATCGGGGCCGGCTCGGTCCAGGTGGTCAACGCAACCGGAAAGCAAACCATCAGGAACGCCCGGCCGACCATCGCCGGATTGAACAGGTTCTGGCCCAGCCCGCCGAAAATCATCTTGGCCAACCCGATGGCCACCACCCCGCCGATGAATGCCTGGTAAAGCCGCAGGCTGGGCGGAAGCGAAAAAGCAAGGATCATTCCGGTCACGATGGCCGAACCGTCAAACAGCGAGGACATCGGGCGGCGGCGGACGGCATTAAAGACCGCCTCGGTGATCAAGCAGGCGGCCACGGTCATCGCGGCCAGCATGATCGCCCGCTCGCGGTAAAGATAAATCCCCATGCCGAACAGCGGGATCATCGCCAGCACGACATCGAACATGACGCCCTGGGTAGTGCGTCCGACGGCCAGGTGAGGCGCGGAACTGACCAGCAGCGCGCGCGGGCCCTGGGCCTCGGCGGCCGGTAGAGAAACCTGCTCGGGGTTGACCTGTTCACTCATGGGATTCGCATGCTCCTTCAACGATATTCACCGCGCCCATCGCGCGGGTATTGAATCGAGACGGGAAACGTCCACGCTATTTCTTCCTGGTCGCCTGCTCCAACCGCCACTGGTTCTTCCCCGCCCGGATATACTGGGCCAGCGGGATATTCGCCGGACAGACATACGCGCAACAGCCGCATTCGCAGCAGGCGTTCATGTCGTACTTGCTTGCCAGCTCATAATCACGGAACTTGACCGCGTGGGCGATCTTGGTTGGCGACAGGTGGAGCGGGCAGTTGTCGACGCATTTGGAACAGCGGATACAGGGCGATTCCCGCCATATCGCGCTCTCGCGGCTGCTCATGATCGTGATGCCGCCCACGCCTTTGATGACCGGCACGTCCAACCCCGGCACGGTCGGGCCCATCATGGGGCCGCCGGCCAGCACCTTGAGCGCGTCGGCGGTCAGCCCGCCGCAGGCTTCCATCAGGTCCGCGAACATGGTTCCCACCGGAACGAGCAGATTGGCCGGCCGTTCGATTCCGCCGCCGGTTACGGTGACCACGCGGTGAGTCAGCGGCTGGCCGCGTACGACCGCCCGGGCAATGCTGTGGGCGGTCGAGACGTTAATCACCACCACGCCGACATCGAGGGGCAAACCGCGCGGCGCGCTGGGTACGCAACGGCCGAGCACCGCCGGGATCAACTGCCGTTCGCCGCCCATCGGATATTTGCTGGCGCAGACGGCCATCTCCAGCCCGGGCCGATCCTTGGCCGCCCGGCCCAGGATTTCCACGGCGTCTGGTTTGTTGCTTTCGATGGCGATGATCGCCCGCTCGGCCCCGCAGGCCCGCATGGCCAGTTGCAAGCCGACGATGATTCCTTCCGGACATTCGACCATCAGCCGGTGGTCGGAGGTCAGATAAGGTTCGCACTCGCAGCCGTTGAGGATCACCGTGTCTACCGGCCGCTTCGGATCGCGTTTGAGCTTGAAGTGGGTCGGGAATGTTGCCCCGCCGAGCCCGACCACGCCGCCGTCACGGATGGCCTGAACAATGGCATCAGGTTCGAAGCTGTCCGGCTCGACATTGTCCCACTTGCGGTCCATGAACTGTTCGAGGAAGTCGGCCGGTAACGCCTGACCTTCGCCCGCGGGCGTCAGCGGGATGGCCGGCACCCGCTTGCCATTCGGTAGCAGGGCGATGGTCCCTGCTCCTGTGGTCCCGCTTACGCTGGCATGGACGGGCGCGGCGATAGGCTGCGTGGCGTCGGCGATCTTCTCGCAAAACTGTACTTCCTGCTTCGGCTTGACCAGTGGTTCGCAGGCCGCTCCGATGTGCTGAGTCATGGGGATCATCAATGGCTTCTGAGGCACAAACAGGCGAACCGGCTCGTGCTCGGAAGATTTTTTACGATGCGGCGGGCGGACCCCGCGATGAAAACTTTTCAGGCCACTCAGCCGGTCCCGAATAGCGGTGATCATCTACGAACTCCTTATATCCCGAGGCGCCCGCTTACGGGTCGCGACGAAGATCAATAACTTGGCCAGAGCGACACCGACCGCCATTCCCGCCAGAAGCCCGCCGATCTGCCAGCGGGCGAGCGAGGCGGCCGAATCCGTGGCGAACCATGTGCCCGCCGCGAACGCCGTCACGATAGCCATGATCAGCGGCAGGATGAAGACGGTAAGGACCAAAAGTACCAGTCGACGGCCGTTCCCGAAGGGCGAGCCCTCCTGCTCGGCCGCCTGTGCGAGCGGGCAGGATTCTCCGCCGCGGCAGTGCCCGCAACCGGTCCAGAATCTTTCCAGAAAATGCATGGTCCTCTCGACTTTTGGATCACATAGTTTATCGGCAAGTCAAGGCATGGTACACCTGCTTGTCGATGGAATCGGAATATTCTAATGCAAATGACAACGTAAGGAAAAGCTGCCAGATGAGATGTATGATCCCTCCGCGTATGCATTGGGAAAGTTGGGCTTTGCTCGGCGCCAGGGGTTACGGAACCCGTTGGAGGCAGCAATAGCAAGAATATTTCACCGTGTTTGTACCCTGGTGCCTGGCCATCGGTCAAAATGCTTGTTTGCTGGTCGCTAGTTCTTGGCGGGCCTATAGTGGTTACAGATTGGCGAATGTGAGGACAAGACCGCTTTTTATATTGCAGAAGGCTGTAAATCATACCAGTCTCGTCAATGTACGAGTCAGTGAGTTCGGGTCAATCGGTGGCTAAGTGTGCCCACCGGCTTTGATTGTCGCGAGATCGGGCAGGAAGAACCCATGAAAACATTAGGATTCGGGGCGGCGTGTGATTATTGCCTGACCAGGGAACCCTCCAATCCGCTCGGAGATAGTCCTTGCATGAAGCGACTGCATCCGCTGATCGAGACGGTAAGTCGTCGGAGCTGTACGATTCTGCTGCAAGGGGAGTCCGGGACCGGGAAGGAACTGCTGGCTCATCATATCCATGCCATGAGTCCGCGCCGGCTCAAACCGTTTGTCCCCGTTGATTGCACCGCATTGTGCGACACGCTCTTTGAGTCCCAGCTATTCGGGCATGCCAAAGGGGCTTTCACCGGCGCGGACAAGGCCACGCCCGGTTTTCTTCGCGCCGCCGACGGCGGGACGTTGTTTCTCGATGAGATTGGCGAATTGAACCTGCCCGTGCAGGCCAAACTCCTCCGGTGCATCCAGGAACGCACGGTGGTACCCGTAGGGAGTGTGGAATCGATTCCGATCGACGTTCGCATTATTACCGCCACCCACCGTGATCTAAGAGGCATGGTCGGCCAGGGCCGGTTCCGTCAGGATCTTTTCTTTCGCTTGAATGTAATGTCCATCGTGGTGCCTCCGCTCCGGGAGAGAGGCTCGGACATACTGATGCTTGCCGAGCATTTTCTGGAGCAATTTGCCCTGATGGATGGGGAGTCGGCAAAACGATTATCTCCGGAGGCCATTCAATTATTGTTGGACTATTCCTGGCCGGGTAATGTCCGCGAACTCGCCAATGCCATGGAACAGGCCCATATTCTCTCGAAGCAAGGCATGGTTACTTGTGCCGATCTGCCTCAGGAAATCCGCTCGGCCCACGTCATGGACAAATCGGAAACGGAAACTCAGATATTACCGTTGGCTACGGTCGAGTGCGCGCTCATTAAGCAAGCCCTTCGCGCCGCGGCCGGCAACCAAAGCCGCGCCGCGGACATGCTGCAAATCGACCGTCGCCGATTGTATCGCAAGATTCGCCGTTACGGCCTGGCGGAGCTTGTGCAGTAACGGCTGGTAATCCAAACCTCGACACGCCTCGCCTGGTTCCAACGCATTCGCCTTCATAGAGCATTTCCGGAGCATCCATCATGTTCAAATCCATATTCTTGATCGCGCGATAACGCTCAGACCCATTGAGGGTGCATCGGTCCCGCCTTCGATACAGTTGTACCTAAATGGTACCCGGGGCCATAATGGTTTGTGCAACACAAGCTAATAGGGAATCGTGATTTAACACACTTCTTTCTGTTCGGTAGTACCATTATGGTCCAATTTGACGGTTGCCGAAGGCAATATTAAAAACCGCAAGGCCATGCTGCTAACTCCCAATCAATAAGCGATTTACGTTTGTTATGTCCATGCAACCCGATTTGGCACGCCGCATGTTCTACGCAATAGGTGTTCGTGGATTCGGGTCATATTATTAGGAGAAATCAAGTGAACAAACAGAGAACTAAGGTAATGATCGGTGTGGTCATGTCGGGCATTCTGCTGAGTGGGGGGTACGCCTACGCTCAGGGCGTGGGCAATCTTGTCACACTGCCTTCGGTATTCCCGCTTGACGAGGGCGGGGGCGGGTGGACCATTGGGACATACCCCGTAATGCGCGATCCGGATGGTCCGGCGTGGATTAAAACTCTGACCGGAGCCGACGGCCAGTCGATCGTCGCTGAGCCCGGCCAAATATTCCACTTGATCGAAAACCTGATCGTCTGCCCCAGCCTGGGCTGGACGGACTGGCATGAGCAAATCCTGACGCCGGGCTGGGATTGGGTGTGGCAGGAACCGGTCCCCCCCTTGTTTTATGTCAACGGCCAGCCAGCCCCAGGCCTGGTCATGGTCCACACCCCGGGAAACGGTAGCGTCGGTGGCTCTGTCGACTTCTATTTCGACGAGCTGCCACCCGGTACCCAGGTCAGTATTCGCAAAACTCTTCAATATAACGATACAACGGGCGCCCTCTTCGTGGGCCACGTGCAAATCAAGGAATACCCGACACCAGAGCCGGCGACCCTCGGATTTCTCGCGCTCAGCGGACTGGTCTTTCTTCGACGTGCCCGAGTCTAGGTTATGCCCGGCCGTTATTAACCAGTCGTGGTAAATATCCTTATCGCAGGGGGATCGCATGGGCAGGTCTCGGCATACCGGGATCTGCCCATTCTTCGTTATTAGGGCGGCGAGCTTACTCTTCCGTTGGCCGCCCAGCGCCCTCCAATCATTCCGCGCGGATCCAAGCCCGCCTCTACTGCTCAACCCCAGTCTTTTTGCCGTTTTCTGCGTATTGACGGGCAGTTGCAGGCGACGTACCTTGCAGGCGTAGTTTCGCTTATCTCCGAAGCAGGCGTTCGCATTAACGGGGCCGGTCTGGTGCATAGACGACTTACTTTTCTGGCCGTGGTTCTTGGTATCCTGGGCGGCGCGGCCGCTGGTTTGGGCGGGTATACGTTCATCTACGCCCGGGGAGCGTCGTATTTTACCAACGATCCGGCGGCCTGCGCGAACTGCCACGTCATGCAGGATCACTACGACGCCTGGCTCAAGGCCAGTCATCATGCCGTTGCGGTCTGCAATGATTGCCACACGCCACACGATTTTTTCGGCAAGTACGTGGTCAAGGGGCTTAATGGGTTCAATCACTCGCTGGCGTTTACCACCGGACGCTTTCAGGAGCCTTTTCAAGCGACACATATGAACAAGATCGTGGCGGAAAACGCCTGCCGACGCTGCCATACGGAGATGGTGGGCTGTATCGATGTTGGGACCAAGGCGGAGGATGCTCTGTCCTGTGTACGCTGTCATGCGTCGGTAGGACATCTGCGGTGAAAACGGAGACGAGAGAACCTCCCAACGGGGCCGTGAGTCGCGGAACTTGCTTGTGTCGGCCGCACGTTTCGATACACTTGCACACGCTCGATGAAGCCATTGTATCAGCCGGCAAAGCCGATCTCTTATCCCGGGCAACGTCGGCCCGCGACCAGCCGACGAGGTGAGGTGTGGTCGCCAGGCGGGTGATGGCCGGGGCCGGGGACCGGTGATAAGACACGAGACACGATGATTTTCCAGGTAATTCTTCTGGTGCTTCTCCTGGCCTGTTCGGCGTTCCTCAGCGGATCGGAGACAGCCTTCTTCGCCCTGAGCCGCCACGAACTGCGGCAGTTTCAGCAGCGTCGGGGCGCGGGTCGTCTGGTGGCGGAGCTGATGCGGCATCCGCGCCGCCTGCTGCTGACCCTGATGATCGGCAACGTAACGATCAACACCTTCATCTTCGCGACCAGTCTGGCCTTGTTTCAGCAAGTCACCGGCCAGCATGTCGTCCTGGCCGCCCTGCTCGGACTGATCTCGCCCATCATGGTTACCCTTTTTGGTGAAATCCTGCCCAAGGGTATGGCCATCGATATGCGCGAACGGTTCGCCACCCGGGCGGCCCCGCCGATTCAGTTGATTCAATGGATTCTGGCCCCGGTCACCTTCGTATTGCGCAGCCTGCTGGTCGAGCCCTGCACTCGACTTCTGACCGGCGGCAAACCGTCGCGCGGACACGTTACGGCCGATGAGGTGCGCGAATGGATGGAGATCGACGACTGGCACCAACTGGTCCAGGTGGACGAAAACATCATGCTCGACGGTGTGATCCGTATGGGCGAGCTCAGCGTACGCGGGGTGATGGTCCCGCGGGTGGACATCGAGGCTTTCGAGGTCGATGACAACCCGGCCGAACTGCGCCGGATGATGCGCGAGCAGCACTTCACCAAGCTTCCGGTGTACGAAGAGGACATCGATCGCGTGCTCGGCGTGATCCACATGAAGGATGTCTTCCTCAACCCGCGACAGCCCCTGCGCGAGTTGCTCCGCCCGGTGCATTTCGTGCCGGAACAGATCAATCTTTTGCAGCTCCTGGCCCATTTCCGCCGGACACGCTCGCAGATGGCCATGGTGGTCAACGAGTACGGCGGGATCGTGGGGCTGGTCAGCATGGAGGACGTGGCCGAGGAGATCGTCGGCGAGCTGACCTTGCCGGGCGAGGAGTCGGAGAAGCTGACCTGGGTGCGGCTGGACGAGCATCGTTTCCGCGTGTGGGGCGGAGTGAGCG
>JAAYCU010000039.1 GCA_012729595.1 Phycisphaerales bacterium | reverse complement strand
GTACGTGGAGAAGTGCCTGGCATCTGTGATGGCACAAGCGGAGCCGGACATTGAGTGCATTGTTGTGGACGACGCCAGCACGGACGGAAGTCTGGAGATTGTTCGCCGCTTGATCAACGCCTATCGGGGGCCTGTTGAATTTCGACTGGAGATACACGGCCAGAACCGGGGACAATCGGCCGCTCGCAATACGGGAACCCGACTGGCGACGGGCGAGTGCGTGTTTTATTTGGACAGCGACGACGAACTCCTGCCGGACGGACTCGCCCGTTTGGCCGCGGTCGCTAGACAAGACGGCCCTGATTTCGTGATTGGAGCCCATGCCGTTTGCGGGAAGGGAGACCCTGTGGTTTCCCCCAGGCTGGGTCCAGGCTTGATTGAGGGTGGCGACGAAATTCTCTCGGCTTTTCTTCGGGGGGATTGGCCGTTGATGCCCTGGAACAAGCTCTTGAGAAGGGAATTTATCGAGCGGAATCAACTGCGTTTCGAAGAAGGCCTCGTGCTGGAGGATGAGCTGTGGTCGCTGATCGTGGCTTGTCGCGCGAAAACGATGGGTGTTGTGGAGCAAGCGACATATCTTCAGCGGATCCGGGATAATTCCACGATGACGTCGAACGCGGTGGCGCGGCGTTTTTCATCCTGGATGAACATTTTGCGACTTATGGATTCATTTGTGAAAAGTGAAGGGTTGGATGGAAATATCCCATTGAAGGAATACATCGAGGTCAGACGATCGGAGTTGTCGGAGAGGGCACGGCGTTCGGGGGGCAATTCCTATGAGATTTACCAGCGGGAAATCCGGGGTGCCGCTCGGTTTGACCGGCGGGTGTTCCGCGCGATGGGCTTGGGCTGGAAAATCCGGTATTTGCATTATCTGTTGCCGGTCCCTCTGGGATATGCCTATCTCTGGGGGACCATGCGGGTGATCCCCTGGCTGGCGAGGATGAGGCGGATTCGTCCTTCGGATTTTATGGACGGGCCCTGCCCAAGACGATAAGGCAAGCGGGTCGTGGCCTCGTTTCCGGGCACCCCGCGGAGAACGGCTCGAAAAACGATTATGGGGGGGCGGGTGGAAATGAAGGGTCAATGAAGCGAATAATTGAATCTGGTTGTATTTTTCAAGCCGTGTTGGCATAGTGATCGGCTGACATATGGCTCAACCCGTTCCCACGACGACGCTTCCGGCCAGCAGCCGCTCGGCCTATCAATTTCCGGTCTATAAATGGATCGGTTGGTTGTCGGTGGCCGGGTACGCCATCGGACTCACGGTCATGTTTTTCATTGCGGGGATGTTCGGCATCCCGGCGCCATTGGGCTGGGCCGCCCTTGTGATTATGCTTACGGCGGGAGCCATGTTGCTGGACCGGCCCAAGCTTTTGCTGGCCTGCACGATGTTCTATTTCATGTTTTTGCCTCGCAATCGATTGTTGGGTTTGCTGGGACTGCCGCTGCCGGGATTCATTGACGAAGTGTTTTTCCTGCCTTTTATTGCCGTCATCGTGATGAATTGGATTCAGCGTCGGCAGCTCCGGGAGGCTACTGTATTTCCCGTTGTTTTCTTTCTGATTTCGGCCTTGAGCTGGTATGTGAACGGCCGGGGCTCGGTATTTACAGCCATTCAAGTCACGTTGATCATGCTGAAGTCCTACATCCTCTGGTACTATTGCCGCCTGACGAGTACGTTTGAAAACAATCGGCAACTCTCACGCTGGGTTTGGATCTACATCATATATGCCGCCGTTCAGTATATTTATAACATTATATGGCAGAAGGGAATGTGGCCACGCTACCATCCGGATGCCAGCGGAGGCATGCTGGGGCCGGATGGCGCAGGCAATGCCCATTTGGTCGGGTATATCAGCATGTTCGCGATTTTTTTGCTGGCGGGGTGGTGGATCAGTGCGGGGGCAAAGGCCAGCAAACAGAAACGTTTTTGGGCGCTTGTCTGTCTGGTGGTCATCGCCTACGACTTTATTTTCATGACGGACACCAAGCATGCGCTGCTCTTGTTCCCGGTGACCGCGATCCCGATATTGCTTCACCCCAGGTTTCCCGCCCGGTTGCGACTGGGCCTGCTGACGGCCGGAGTCTTGTTTATGATCGT
>JAAYCU010000038.1 GCA_012729595.1 Phycisphaerales bacterium | reverse complement strand
TCAATCCAAATAACCTTTCATCGAGTTGGGTCAGCTTCACAGTCACCAGTTAACTGGCACGATCCCGCGAAGATGATGTGTGGACGTTAGCCGCGCAAGAACAAAAAGGGGAAATCTCAGGACAAGTTCCGAAACGGCTGGCCCACGCCCTCCTCCAGGGCAAAGTGGCCTTCACCGGCAGCTTCCTCCGCGTCGCGTGACGGCGGAACGCATGCAAAAGCAGTTGCAGCAGTACTTTCCTGCAATGCATCACGCTGCGACAACAAATGCGGGCGGTCGGAAACGGCCGCCCATGCATTTCACAATTCCTTTTGACGCACCCGCGTGACACCGTTCCAATCTCGTTCGGGTTTTCTTCTTCTACAACTCCATTTTTGACAGACTGATCCACAACGCCCACACCATCACCCTCAAAGGAGAATCCATGCGAAAAAGAAACACCCACTTGACATCCCAGGGCCAGTCCAACTACAAACACAAACAACAGTTGAAACACCCGCGTCGCTACGCTCCGATTCGCTCGGTACAAAGGGGCCGATTCACCCGGAACACGTGGCCGCAATCACTCGGAACATGACCTGCCCCAAATCCTTCGGAACGACCGGGCGGATTCACTGGAATACGCACCAAATCAAGAGCAGGCTATTCGAGATAGACAGCTGGCGCCTCGGCCTCAACCCCCAAATGGAAAGCGCCCGGTTATTTCGGAGTTATCGGATCACGGATTTCGTATTAATCCATCCACCTGTTCCGGAGGCTATCACCCGTCGGAGCAAAGCGACGCCGGACATGGGTTTATGGACACCTCCTCAAGTCCGCAGTGAACGGCGCTTGCTTTACTTATAAAGGTTTACCTATTTATCTGTCTTGGAGCGGTCGTCTTTCCCATGGCTCTTGACTATGAGAACCAGACCCGCGAGCACAAAGGTGGCCCCTCCTGCGTATGCAAGATAACCAGGGGTCATGTTTGTCTTGAGGTCGTTTGGCGCCGACTCCCCCGACAGCTCCTCAAGAAAACCTACTACTCTGTCTGCTGTGGTGGGTTGTGTCTTATGGTTGCCAACCACGAAGAGAAGTATGCCAATCAGGGCCAAGACACACCCTGCGGCTATTAACTCAGGGCGTAACATCTCTTTTAATCCTCCTATGATCAGGAACCAGAGGCGACCATAAACGGTGCTCGTTTCACTTGTTGAGAATCCCCCTGCTTGATGCTTACCTCGCATTCATATGTGCCGTCAGGAAAATCGGCCGGTACCGCGATGTTCTTTTCAAACTCACTTCTTCCTGTATTGGTAATCTCCAGTGGCGACGTTGCCACTTGCGCGTCATCTTTTAAGAGTCGAAACGTCCCTTCAGGCTTTGGTGCATCCGCACCAATCGCAGTATAACGCCCTTGTACGGACACCGTTTCGCCGGGGCGCACGCTTTGCGGTAATGTCTGAAGTGCTTCAATCTCCACTTGTGGCTCTGTAGATACATCAACCCCCTTTGCTCGGAATTCCTGCTCAACCTCTGCGCGGGTTGCAAGCTGTCTTTCCCTTGCTTTGTGAATAACGGCGCCCGATAAACCGCCGATCAATGCACCAATTGCGGCGCCCTCGACGGCATGTCCGCTCTGGTGCCCGATAATCGCACCGGCTGCGCCAGCGAGTAATGAACCCATGGTGGCACTTCCGCCGGTTGTCTGGCAGGACACTGCCGATAGGCTAATGATTACGCATACGACAAGGCATTTCTTGGTGGTTCTAGACGTCCATCTCGTTCTCATGGCCCTGACCTCCTGTTTAGTGCACAACTTCCTTAGCGATGATTGAAACCCGTCTGTTGCACTGTATTGTCATGATTGTCCTCAGACAATGGCATCCAAGACTACCGAATAATGGGAGCCTCGGGTGGCTTCGCCTGATTGAATCGCTCTCTCGATCTCTCAGCAAGACCTTGAGCAGAGGTAAAATCGCCCCGCTTTGCCGCGGCTGCCGCCTCTTGCAGAATCTTCTCTGCCTCCAGATATGTCTTGCTCGCGTTTTGTGTGTAATTCTGCGCCTCGAATCGTGCGACCGCGCTCTGCTTCGCCGCCGTGGCTTCGCCCAGCGCTTGTATGGCCAATTCAGTGGCGAGGCGCCGATTCTCTTCAGCAGCTTTATCCGCCCGATCGTTCTCCGCGGCTCTTCCAGGTGCGTTTTGGGTAGGGGCCTTAGAAGCTGGTGTCCGAGCAGTTACAGACGCGGGCTCCGGCTCAGGCTCAGGTTGTGGCTTTGGTACTGGTTCTGGTTGTGAAGCTTGAACCAAAGGAGCAGGACGTGCCTGATCAAAGCATCTTCTCGCTGACAGGAAGCACTCTGAAGCCTTTGAATAGTCACCGGCGTTGAGCGCGGCGCGTCCGCTCGCAAGTTTTGAATTGCCTTGTGTGAAATTGGCATTTTCACTGATGCTCTTCTGTGCTTCGTCAAATGCGCTCTTGGCTGCTTGCTCCGCTGCTTCCGCACTGGAAAGCGCTTCCGTTGCCTTTAACTCAAGATCTTCAAGACGTTTCTCTGCGTTCTTGACAGCGGTGGAATAGCAGAGGGAGGCCTTTTCGTAGTCTGAAAGCGCAGCTTGGGGTTCGCCCCTGGCTGTGGCAGCCTCCGCTCTCACCAACAACTCTTCTCCCTGGCGGTAATCGTTGTCAGCATGCGGGGTTTCTCTGATGCGCGCAAACTCATCTTCCGCCCGCTTCTTAGCGTCCCGGACTTCGCGCCGCGCTTGCTGAAGTTCAAGGCTCTCTTCCCCATCGGGATCCTGCTCTGATGCCTGCACCTCGTCTGAACGTGTTACAGATACATCCGGGTGTTCTTTTGTTGAACTATCTGGAGCAGAGACGGTATCAAGCGTCTCTTTCTTCTCCGGTCCGGTTCGTCGGCCTAAAAGAAGAAACCCGGAACCTCCAATAAACACAACGGCCAAGACAAGAAGCCCGACTAGAAGCGGGCGCTGATGTCCGGAATGCTGCGGTGAAGACTGCTGAGCATGCATTGAACCCGGGTACGGCCCAGGAAGGACTGCCCCTCTGCCCTCAACAAATGCCTTGATCTCGGCCAGGAACGCTTCCGCCGATGGGAAGCGCTCTGAGGGAGTCTTCCGAAGGGAGCGCTGCAACAGCTGGATGATCATCGGGGAAAGTGTTCCAGAGTGCGCGGCAGGATCTGGAGGTTCGATGTTTGTGTGAGCGTGAAGAAGCTCCGTGTAAGAACCTTTGAACGGAAGGTGGCATGTAAGCAGCTCGAACAACATCACGCCGAAACTGTACAAGTCCGCTTGGGGTCCAACCGTACCAAAGCGCAATGGGTCAATTTGTTCAGGGGCCATGTACGCTGGAGTGCCTGGTCCGGGGCCGCCCGCAAGGGTCAATGACGTTAATTGGGCCTCGGGCTCCCAGCTTTCGTCGCCATCGTCGAGCAACTTACCGATACCGAAATCCATCAGTTTGGCCTCAATACGGCCGTTATGGTCAACGGAAATCATGACGTTACTGGGTTTTATGTCTCGATGAACGACATATTTACTGTGTGCGAAGGCCAGTGCGTTAAGGCACTGGATTGCAATCTCGAGGACGGTTGTGGTGTCAAGCACCACTTGTGGCAGGTTCCCACCGAAGATTCTTGTCTCACGCTTTCCTGTATCCGTATCGAGCTCTTTTCTTCTGGTATCGAGCAACTTATCGAGGGATTTTCCCTTGACATACTCCATGACGAGGACCGCATTCCCCTCGTGCTCAAGCCGATCAAACAGCGTGACGATATGCGGATGAGGTCCCAGCCGCGCCATGATTCGGCACTCATGCTCGAGTCGCTTACGGACTTCCACGCGTTGAAGCCATTCTCGCCGCAACACTTTCAACGCCACGCGGCGGTGCAGTTGCAGATCATCGGCCAGGTAGACACTGCCCATCGCGCCCTCGCCGATACACTCCAGCACCCGGTAACGGTTGCCAATCGCCGTGTCTACAAGGCCCGTATCGTCTTTATTCTCGCCGTGCATAGCCATTCTCACCGGCCCGCAAACTCAAAGTGAGTTGTTTATGGTGGACAATAGAACTGCTCTGTTAAATGCGCAAAGGTATTACAGTGTATCATAGCGCCTCAGGCTTACGCAGGTGGCTATAAAATAACCCAGTCCCAACAGAAGCAAGGCCAGCCCATTCGTGAAGTAAACATCTGGGCCAAAGCGGAATCCCATTCCCCCCTCGGTCGTCCGCGTGATAAGACCCCCTGCCCAGTCGGTTTCCCGATAGAAAGTGGTGAGCAGTAATTCAAACCCCCAGCGTGAGGGAAATAGAGATGCAATTGTCTGCGTCATCCTTCCCATGCCGCCCCAGAAATTTGGCGCCATTGCCCCCGAAAACAGTAATTGCGGCAGCACCACAATAACCGCAAGAACGACGGAGTTATGACCAGATGTAGGATCCAGGCTAGATATGAACAGACCTATAAGGCAGGATACCCAAGCGACTCCGACCGTGGTCAATAACAGCGCCAGAACATTGACGTTCGATGCGCGAATTGAAAACATCGACAGAAGGATATAGATGAAACATTGGACGCTCGACAGGAGAAAAAGAACAGGAAGTTTGCTGGCCAAGTACACGGGGATGGAGAGGTTTACCGAACGCTCCCGGAGATAGACCGGACGTTCGCCCGAGATTTCAAGGCATGCTGATAGAGTCCCCATGAAAACTGCCGTCATAACCATGATCAGAGGAATGCTTATAGGGATGCCAAGATTTGGGAATCCCTCAAAACGCATCCTCATGAACTCGTCACTCGAAATCAGGCCCGTTTGATTCAAGAGTGAAAGCCCGCTCTGATGATCCGTAAGATATTCTTGTCTCTCTCTGTCCAAGCTGCCCTGATTTTGAACAGACACAGTCAAAATCAGAAGAGCAAGAAGCACAGGCATCAGCAATGGCATGGCTAGTCGAGAAGGAAACGAAAACCGGAGATCAAATGTCCGCCTGACCAGAATCAGCAACTGGCGGGTATCCAATAAAGACTGCAGGGCGCGAGAGAAAGCTCTCAAACGAGGCCCAATACCGCGCATGAGGGGTGCTTTTGCAGCCGCAAGCTCAACGTGTGCATTAGTTTCCTTCGAAGCATCAAGCCTTTGGACCACATATTGTTGATACAGCCCCGACTCACGGTACTTCCGTTCATAATACTCTGCCCTTTCTTCACGCACCTCGGGGTCCGGAGTCTCGGGTTCGAGCAGGTCGAATACCTGTATTGGCCGTTCAACGGGCACATCAGGTGTGCTGAAATACGAACAGACCTCGGCTACGGGTCCGAAATAGACAAGTCTACCCCGGGCAAGCAAGACAACGAGATCAAGTAGTCCCAGGTTATACAGGATGTGCGTGGTCAAGATGACCGTTTGGCCCTGCTCCGCCATGAGGCGAAAATGCTTCATGAGCTTTTCTTCAGTGCTTGGATCAAGTCCAGATGTAGGCTCATCAAGGAACACCAAGCTAGGACGAGTCAACAGCTCGCAGCCAATTGATACGCGTTTTCGTTGCCCCCCGCTGAGTTGCGTGACGTAATTTTCCCTGACGTGGGTAAGTCCAAGCGTTTCGATGACACTTGTCACGTGTTGCGACAGCTGTTCCTGAGTCGTATCCCTCGGCAGCCGCAATTGCGCGGTGTAGAACAGGGAGCGCTCCACCGTGAGCTCCTTGTGAATGATGTCATCTTGGGGAACATACCCGATGGCATTGCGAAACAGGTCATAAGTCGAGTAAAGCGGAAGGCCATTAAGCAGAACATTGCCCGAATCTGCTGGAACAAATCCATTCAACGCATTCAGCAGAGTTGACTTTCCGGCGCCGCTCGGACCAAGAACTCCCACAAATTCGCCTGGTTCAATGACGAGATCAATGTCGCGCAACAGATGTCTTCCACGATGTACGCGACATATGTTTCGGGATTCGAGACGTATTTGGTTCTGCTTCTTTCTGCACCGCACATGCAGTCCCTCTGTGGTGAGGGCAAACGCGAGTTCCGTGGAACCGATTTGAATCGTGTCATCAGGCGATATGCGTGTATTGGAAACTAGGAGGCTATTGCAGAACGTGCCGTTTGAACTGCCGAGATCGTCAATGAAAAGCGTTCCGTTGACATTGCGCAGGCGCGCGTGAAAACTGGATACGGTCAGATCCGTAACGAGCGGAAGATCGTTGCTCGAATCACGTCCGATCCGGTAAACGTTCTGGGGGGGAAGAACATAGGTCCGCGCGTTTGAAGGCGGCGACTCTGAGAAAACGAAGTGCGGCGGGGATGGACGCCCGCAACTTATGTGATCACCGTGACTCAGAACGCAGCGTTTGATACGTTCCCTATTAACGAATGTTCCGTTCGATGAATCAAGGTCGACAAGCTCAATGGTACGATCCCGTTCACATAGTATGGCGCAGTGGCGTCGGGAGACGAATTCATTGGATGCAATGACCTCACATATGTCAGAGTCCCGCCCAATGGTGGTGCCTTCAGGAAAGACGGGGTACTGTGGTTGGATGAGCAACGGATCCAAAGCCACGAGATAGCCGCGTGCCACTCTCCGGGTCATAACTTCATATCCTCACTGCATCAATCCAAGAACACTGCGACTTGATACTGTGCCGAGGCGGCAACCAGGACCCGGCCAGATCAATCGGCGGGCCAGCCATGCTTGCGAATCCGATGCAAAACTGGATGAACCCAGGATGATCGACATCGCAGACGTTGGGTATTCACACACCATTAACGCAGCTCTCCCTACGCTCATCAATGGTTCCTCATCCACATATGGGGCGCAACTAGAATTCGCCGCGTGGAAGCAAGAGCGGTCATCGCGTTCGGTCTTGGGGATCCACAGACGTAATGGGTCGCGTTTTTGTATCGGACTCGACGGCGCCGTGCGTGGGGGATTTCCAAGCGGAACTATCATGAGAAGACGAGGGTGTGGTACTCCTTGAGGCGGGTGCCGAGGCAGATTTCCCAGTGGACTTCACCCACAGCACAATGAACCCAAGCAGAGCCAGAATACCGGCACCGGCACCTATCAGCGGGATATTCTCCTTCAACCAGGCTAGAACGCCTTGGTCGTCATCACTATCACTTCCTTCACGTTCCGCAGCATCAACCTGTTCGATTGCCTGTTCTGTAGTGACCTGTGCTGTTGCATCCGAAAGATTGCCGTCCGGCATCGTTTCCATGGCCTCTTGGCTGAGCGTGGCGCCCGTCGGCGCCGGGGCCAACCCGGCACCAGCAAACGGAGTACCGGGCAGTTCGGGATATGCTGCCATCAACTGTGCATAGCGATCGCGAAGCGCAGTATTGAAAACAGCGGGAGAATCGATAGCTTCAAGCGACGCCGAAGAATAGAGCAAATGCCCGCTTCCAGATGGGTACTCTACACCGATTCGGAAAGGATGTAAGCCGCCGTCCACGGGCACGTAGGAACGGAATGTCACCACATAATCCGCACGATTGATGCGATGGATTTCCTGCATAACTCTAGAAATCTGCTTGGTATCCTCCGTATCCCAATACCGTCCGAAAGAGGCTCTGCTTATCGCCTCCATGTTCTTGAGAGATTGGCGGCTATCCGTCTTGGTAAATGCGATACAGTGGATCGGTATGGGGATTTCCATCATTCCAATTCTGTTGATCAGCTCATCGCGAGAGATAGCACTGCCTTCATCGTTTCCATCAGACAAAACAACGACGGTGCTAAGGACAGCATATTCAAGAGAAGCCATGTCACCACTGAAGGCGGTGCCACACATCTCAAGCGCTGCGCCGACTGAATCGTTTAGCCGCGTCTGCATGCCGTCACATTTAATGTCTCGGATGCGTTGGTAAAGAAGCGTGGCGTTCGCCTCGAACTGTGACACCACTTCATATCCCTGGGGCTGATCGCGGACTGCAATTACGGCCACCTGATCTACAGGCCTCTTGGCTTCAACAAAACCATTAAGGGCATTCAGGGCGTCGGCGAAGGGCTCTCCCTGCATTGACCCGCTGGCATCCAGCACGATTACAGTCCGGAAGCCCTCGGCCCGGCGCTCAATGGTCTCGATAGAATACTGATGCTGCTGTGCGCTTATGTGGGGATCGTAATTACGACCCTTCACCTGCAAACCAATATTGGCGATGTTCAGGTTTTCCAGCGGTTCTCGTTCACTATCCCATGTGCGAAGATATGCCTGCACAATTGGATAGAAACCGTAATTGACATGATAGATCTTGAGGGAATAGGTTCCCGACCCTATGGGCGCCTGAGCCGTAGATTGAAACGGGAAAAGCATAATCAGGAAAAGGAGGCAGGAGACAACTCCAGGAAAAGTAAACAAAAACGCACTCTTTTGTTTCTGCATTCTGATATCCCCCATATCTTGCTAGGCTACATACAATGACAACTGCACTTTAGAATCACTTGTCCCGCCATCCACATTCCCGATTATCGAGTTTAGCAGAAAGAGCAACTCAAGTCAACACGTTAACACGGTGGGACCCGCGTCTTGTTTGTGGGATTTGGCTCCGTTCTTTTGTTTTGTTGCGCTTATTGTAGAGAAGTGCTGGCGCGTCGAAGAGACCATCCGCTGCGTCAAAACCTGCTACGACTTGTAGAATGTCCGCGTCCTCAATTACCAAGTCCAGCAGAACCTGATGCCGCTGGTGTTGGCGGCCATGTTCTTTGCTGCCTGCGTACTCG
>JAAYCU010000037.1 GCA_012729595.1 Phycisphaerales bacterium | reverse complement strand
GGGATGCGGTCGATAGTGAACATGGCGGTGTTCTCCGGTGTGTTGCTGTTCACAACATACATCGGCCAGAAACACCGCTTTTTATTCGCGCCAAGCCGCATCAGCCACCAAATCGGTCAGTTTGAGCTGGTAACTGACCAGTGTTCGAGCCACTCAGCGTATTCTGTAATGTATGCTCGCATAGGCAAGTGAGATAATACGGACTGAATGCGAAACGGATCCCGGTGATCCGTTTGGCCGGTTCGATGTCCTGACCCTTGCTTTCATTACCTCAGATATAACGGCATCAGTGTGAAGCGGCCATCGACGCGATCGGGTACATCGCGCAGTTTCTGGTCGCTCCAGAGTGACTCGCTCCAGATGAACGGGGTGTCGTTCACCTTCGGAGAGCCGTACAGCATCCAGAAACCGGTGTTCGAGGCCGAAGTGTCCAGGATGCCGGACAGCCTCATGAACGCGCGGACCATGCCGGTGGTGCCGACCTTGGCATCGATGGAGCCGTCCGGGATCTGCTTGGGATACGGAGTCTCCCCATATCCCAGATCCCAGCGTCCGAAGATGGATAGCGGGTTGGCGGGGTCGGTATAGGTGATGACGGCCTTGGCGGTTTCCACATCGATCACGCCGGGCAGCAAGGTGCGGAATTGTTCGCGTCTGGCCGGCCGGTTGTCCGTGGATTGCAGATCGCTACGCACTTGCAGCGAGGCCGGATAATTGATACCCATCAGATAGTCGGCCGTCACCATTTCGTTGTCGTAGTCCGTCGAGCAGGCCTCGCCGTCCATTGACTTGCTGGTAACCGCGTAGTCCCCGCCGGTCGAACGGTAGAAGACAAAACAACGATACGACATCTCGACCAGGCCGGTCTCACGGGTATTGGCGTCCACCAGCATGTAACCGTTCAAATAGGTGCCGCTGTTGTCCAACGAGATGGCCTCGAAAAATTCGGGGATGGATGCCGAGAATTGTTCCGCCAGCGTGGCCCGCCAGAAGGTCCATAGGTGTTCTGTTCTGGCCTCGGTCTTGGACACCCGATGGGTCGTTTCGTTGAACATGATGCCTTTGTTGTTGTAGCCGAAGTCGGTGCCTGAACCGATCATGCCGGGGCATACGGCGTTGAGCGTGACCCAATCGTCGTTGACCACCATGGTCTGGGTCATGGTTTGGGAGAGGAAGCCCTGCCAGGTATTGTGGGTCAGGATGATCTCGTCGCCGACGCGTTTCAAGAAGGCCGAACACTTGTCCGGAGGATCGAGCAGGGTGACTCCGTTGACGGCCAGTTCCGTCGCATAGGCGACAATGTCCATGAGATCGCAGTAGGCGTTTATGAAATAGATATCCATGAACGTGATACCGGTTGTCTCGTAACCCAGGGCAAGTTCCGCGGCGGTGAAATAGCCGGTGTTCGGAAGCCAGTCGCCGGAAAAATCGAGGCCGGCCGGTTGATTGAGGGTGAGTCCGTGATAGATACCCAACATCCGGAACAGCAGCCGCTTGAGCCGATAGGCCGTAACGGCCTCCGTATCGGGAGCGTTCAGGTACTGCAAAAAGGCCGCGTAATTGGCATTCAGAATGTCGGCCGCCGTATCGAGCTCTTCCTGGGTGGGGCCGAGCTGCTTGGGAAAGGAATGCGATGGGTCGAGCAGGTACGCCAGGTCCCAGGCGTTGTCTCTGGCGGATACGACGATGTCGCCTTGCAGTTTACCCTGTATGAAGCCGGCTCGATATTCAGCCTTCAGGTCGTTCGCATCCTTGGAAACCACCGTCATGTTGACAATATTGTTCTTGGTCTCGATCGCCCCGGAGGCGTTGTTATCCAGGCTGTAGATGGTGGGCGGCGGGTCCACCGGGCACAACCATCCACAGCCCGCGAGATATAGCGGAAGTATCAGGGTAACGATCCAGCCGAAACGCCTCAGGATTCGGTTGCGCATGTATGGACCTCGCAAACAAGTATGAGTGAAAGGCATAGAGCGGTCGGCGAGAGGAATGCACTCGTTGCCCAGTTATTCGGGATCAAAGGAACGCTCGCCGACTGGCTACCTTATACCTGTTGCCAGGCGTTTAGTCTAGAAACGAGGTTTTCAGGTGGTTGGCACGAGGCGACTGACCCATTTTTGACCCACTCGATGAAGGAGCCTCCGACTGCTGAGTGTTCGGGGGCGGCAGATAAATCTTGTGCGAGCGTCCACGCTTGAGTCGCCTGAAATCAGGTGGGCTGGATGACCGCTTGCCACAGGGATCGAGTGTCTGATAAATCGAATGTCGGCGTTTGGCCAGGAGCTACGAGTCGACCCATGACTGGAGTGAAACGATGGAGATGTTAAGGCACGCTGAGAGAACACGACCGTTGATCGAGCCTGGACACGGTCTTGAGAATGCTGCAACGACGGCGGTATTTGACCACGACGAAGACTTGGTCAAGCCTCCCGTGGAATGGCCGTCCAAACCACATGTGTTTCCGGAATTGCGGACTCCCGTCAAGGCGGCTCGGTACTTGCGCTTGGATGAGGGAGGTTACCGTACGCCGAACGGTGTGGTACGGACGCTTAAGCACTGGCGCGACCAGGGCGAGTTGAAGGCGACGAAGTTCGCTAGACGGGTATTGTCCCGAAGGGTCGAGCTGGATCGGTTTCTTGTGGTGAAGACTGAGCAGTGACAGTATCTGGTCCTGACATGCCGCATGTGGGTGTATTACCGCCCTGGAAAGGGAATGGACTTGATTCTGGTTGCAAAAATGGCTAATCCTATCAGCCTTTTCAGCACTTGTTCGCCACACTGACTTGACAATAAATACTAGAAGTACTAATATATATAGTCTTTGAAGTCGATACTATCAAGTAGGATTGATATGCAGATCAGCGATTTCTTAGCTCAGACCCCGGTGTTCACCAGCGAGCAATTCCGGGAGTTCCAAAGCCGGCATGGCTCCGGCAACGCATCGACGCGCAAGAGCCTGCTGGCACACTATGAGCGTCGGGACCGAATCACTCGTGTTCGCCGCGGCGTTTACGCTGTCATCCCGGCCGGCAGCACATCCGAAAACGCGCCGATCGATCCATACTTGGTGGCTTCGCGGTTGGCGCCGGATGCGGTGCTCGCCTATCACACGGCCCTCGCGTTCCACGGTCGGGCTTACAGCATCTCGCAGCAATTCGAGTTTCTGACGGCCACCGCGGCCCGGCCCTTGAGATTTCGGTCGTGGCAGTTCCGTCCAGTTTCCATTCCCAAGGCGCTTCGGCGGGCCAATAAAGAAATCTTCGGCGTCCAGGAAGCGGAACGAATGGGTTTGCCCGTGCATGTCACAACACTGGAGCGCACCCTAGTCGATGTATTGGACCGTCCCGATCTCGGCGGCGGGTGGGAAGAAATCTGGAGATCGCTCGAAGCCGTCGAGTTCTTCAACCTCGACCAGACTATCGAATATGCGACGATCCTGGGTAACGCCACGACGGTCGCCAAGGTAGGCTTCTTCCTCGAACAGCATCGCGAATCGCTCATGGTCGAAGAAGGCCATCTTGCCCGATTGACGGCGTTGCGGCCCAAGGAACCGCATTACCTGGAACGTGCCACCAAGACTGAGCAGAAGTTGGTTGCGAAGTGGAACCTGATAATTCCCACGGCCTTGATCGAACGGGCCTGGGAGCAGGTGCTATGAAGATATCGCCTCAACAACTGGCCAAGGATTCCAAGGCCTCGGGCTACCGCCCAGAGATACTGGAGAAGGTCTTTCACCTGCTCAATCTGTTGAACGGGTTTCGGAGCCATCCGTTTCTCAAAGGCCGGTTGGTGCTCAAGGGCGGTACGGCGCTGAACCTGTTTCTCTTCGATGTTCCCCGCCTCTCGGTGGACATCGACCTGAATTATGTCGGTGCCGCCGACCGCGAGCTCATGCTGCAGGAACGCCCGAAGATCGAGCAGGCGCTCCAGGCAGTTTGCAGCCGAGAAGACATGACCGTCACCCGCATTCCGTCCGATCATGCCGGCGGCAAGTGGCGTCTGCGTTACGCATCGGCCGTCCATGAGACGGCCATGCTGGCTGTGGACGTCAACTTCATGCTTCGTGTTCCTCTTTGGCCTGCGACCCCGTACGACTCACGTCGCGTGGGCTCGTATCAGGCCCGGGGTATCCCAGTGCTGGATCTGCACGAGTTGGCTGCGGGTAAACTGGCCGCGTTGCTTGCTCGTCATGCAAGCCGTGACTTGTTCGATGCTCATGGACTGCTGCAGCGAGGTGGTCTGGACATGGCCAAGCTTCGATTGGGTTTTGTCGTGTACGGCGCATTGAATCGGAAGGACTGGCGTACGGTATCCGTGGAGGATGTGAGCTTCGACGCCACCGAACTGATGAACGAACTCCTTCCCGTTTTGTGCGTCGTGGACGCGGAGCAACTGGCAGGGCCGGCAACGTGGGCTTATACCCTCCTGAATGAATGCCGGCAGGGGTTGAGCATAGTCCTGCCCCTGGCTGACCCGGAGAGGGAGTTCCTGGATCGCATCCTCGATTACGGAGAGATCGTCCCAACCCTGCTGACCAATGATCCCGATATAGTCCACCGAATCGCATCGCAGCCGATGCTCCAATGGAAAGCGCAGAACGTGCGGCAGCATAAGAGTCGATAAGTATAACGATATGCCTGTCCGGAGTAAGGCAGCGTCACGACGATACCAGCGTGTTGAGCTGGCAGGCGTCCGTCGTGATGTGCACTTGTTCCTGTATCATTCACGCTCCGGCAACCGCACAGCTTTAGAATTCGTAGCCCATACGGACCCAATAGTGCCCGTCGTCGATGGCCTCTCGGGTTTCTTCGTCCGTGTCGCCGATGGGCTTCAGTTGAGACAACGGCACGGCCAAGCCCTCCTTCCTGTCCCACCGGATACTGACGTACATTTCGTGCGAACACTCCTCCTCACCCGGCATGCCGATCACTTCCACCTCGTCGCCAACGCGCAAGGGAGAGATCGCGCGCTTGGCAATGCAGGTTGCAGTGAACGGAAACTGGAGCTAATCTTCAAGGCAGTCGTACCAGCCCATCGCCCGTTCGTCCTCGCCGTAGGCGTCGATTGCGATCTCCATCTCGATCCATGTTCTCGCTTTCGGTCGGGTCTTGGTTGCTTCTTGGTCATAAGGCTACTCCAGCGGTCCGTTGTTGTGACCATCCCGACATCCACCAACAAAGGTGTTGGCGCCGGCTTGAACATGTTGTAAATCCGCCGGTTTGATTATGTGGTGGACGAGTCGGTATGCACACACATATCGACAGGGCGAGGGATGTTCCAGACATCTCGGGAAGGGCTCACGG
>JAAYCU010000036.1 GCA_012729595.1 Phycisphaerales bacterium | reverse complement strand
GCGATGATGTCCGCTATCCTGGCGATTCATGATGATCACTATCCCCAAGCCCTTGCTCGACCGGCCGCTTGATACCGGATAACATGCGCGCAAAACGCAGAGAAGTTTCGGTGTAAGGGCCTATTATCCATCCGTGGGATATTTTTCTTACCTATCCCTCGATAACCGTGGTACACTTTCCCCGGCCGCGCAGGACACGGGCGACTGCGACCGGTATCCGATAGGACATATCCGGCATGTTCGGCCCGAAATTTCCATTTTCGCTCCGCCGCCCGGCTCATGCAATGAGGAGTCGCATGAGAAAGGGCCGATCATGGAGGTTCTCATTGTCCTCTAAGACAGATACAAGCTGCATGCGACGCCTGTTTGGAAACATTTATCAGATGTACATGAATAGGTGGGTTGTTCCTATTCTAAAGCCCGAACTCTCCTATTTCCCAGACGATGACGAACGCGTCGACGCCTACCGTATCGCCCGTAATACCATGCAATATACTTGGAGGCGTGAGGGACTTGTTATATGTGTCTCCTTAATACCTTATATTGTTATCCACGAGTTCTTCTTATTACCGTACAATATTATTTATCGTCGGATATCATATCCAGTGTTGATTATCCTTGGCATACTCCCGCAATTCGTATCAGTCTGGATATACAGAGACGCACTTAAACAACAGCTTCGTTTGCATCTCAACATACGCGGTACGGCAATATGCGTTTATTGCGGCTATCTGCTAAAGGGCGTGCTTGAGCCGCGTTGTCCAGAAGGTGGTGAACCGTTCGATCCGAATATGCATGCGGTGAAGGGGAAGTGGAATGCGGAGGAGGACGATTGAACCAGCCCGATACAGTGCTTAAGCCCTTTTTCGAGAAATCCGGAACGGCCGCGAAGGGGGAAGCAAAATACAATAGCGAACCTGTCTATTGTTCCGCCCCCCACATACCCCAAGGGGGTTACGGCAACGACCTTGCTGATGACATCATCGCGCGCGGAGACGCCGAGGCGTGGAGCGCGGGAAGGGGCGAAAGCAGATCGTCAGTAAGCTATTTCCGCTGGGAGCCGCGGCGCATTTCATCGAGGTACGGCCGGGCCAGGTCGGTCGCCGCTGGACGATTCCCGGATGGGCAACGGTGTTGTATTACTCGATTGAGCAATAAAATACCGCATCCCCCGAATCGCCGGGGGATGCGGCACATAATTGTTTCGCGAAATAACCGTATAGGCTCGCGTTCGCTTAGTTCGTCTTCTGGGCAAACTCCAGCGGAGTCCCGTTCGGCGTACAGACCCGGACGACAAAACCCCAATCTCCACCCTTATCCAGGATCTTGACCAGAATTCTATTGACCCCGGCGACGAGGTAGACCGGCTTTTCATCATCGTCTACCTTCACGCCGCGACTGGTATCGTTGGCATGGATTTTCTCGCCGTTCAGCCACACGACTATGCCGTCATCGCTACCCATTCGGAATAACGCATACTGTTCCTGGTCCACGGAGATTTCTGCATAACCGTATGCCCCCATATACGTTTTTCTGCTGATCGACTGATTCAAATTCACCAATCCATTAGGTTCAAGTGTCTGCCAACGTTTCCAGGAGAGCGTGTCATCTCCTGACTTGACCCCGGCGGCCAGGTCAACATTCTCCTCGGGAGCATAGGCCGTATCCCACATCTGGTTGTCAGCATTGGGAAACGGCCCCAGCAGCCACCAGACGGTAATAAACCCCTGCCCACGGACCGGGTCCACATCCACGCCTAATTGCGCCAGCCGGGCAAGGACGCCCTGCACATCATCCGTGCGCTGTTCGACTGCCTCTTTCAGGAAGGGGATGGCCTCATCTTTGCGAGAATCCGGTAGTTGGATAGCTAACTTCGCGGCGACGGTGGCCGCCTCCTTACGTACCGTTCCCTCGAAGACATACGGCCTCAACAAATCCAACAAATCGAGCCGCGCCGTATCCATGGTTTCGCCTAGACCGTTCAAGGCCTGCGCACGCTGGTGATCATTAACGGCTAGCTGGAGAGTCTCAATATAGGATTCCGCCGCCGCGGCTCGATCCTGGCTCACTAACCGCATGGCGAGGCGTAGCAGACTGTCCACCGCACCGGCCGTAACGATCTCCGGTCCCTCTTTCGCTACCGCAAACAGCTTCGCAAAGACTTGCGTCAGCGCCATATGCTCGTTGATGTTGGCGACGCGCCCGATACTCTGCGCCGCTGCCGCCCGTATCGGCTCATCCGTATTCGTGATCTCCTTGAGCATCAAGAGGGCAATCTCCGGACTTTGCCGGTAACTCAACACCCACAACAAGGAGGCTTTTTGCAGATTATTCGACTGCTCATAGGCTCCCAATATCCTGGCGGTGATCGAGTCGCCATCCAGACGAAGCATTGCCACCTCCGCGGCCTCCCGATCCGGACCCGACTGACCGGCAAAAGCCGCCAGCAAGGCATCAAATCCATCGGGGTTTCTCAGCTCCTGCATGGCCTTATACGCCGCCACTCGCACCCCCTGATCCTCGTCCTTGGTCGAGGCCAGGATTATCGGCAACACTTCCGGATGACCGTAACCGCCCAGCTCCGTCAATACGTCGATCTTCAAGGTTGTATTCGAGCTCGCCAACTTGCCCGCGAGCATATCCAACTCTTCTTGACCATGGATAAGACTGCAAGCCTGTACCGCCGCGCCGCGAACCTGGACATCAGGATGGTTCAGGGCCGACAAAAGCAGGCTCACCGCCGGACGGGTACCCGCCCGGGCAAGACCGTGCAAAATCCGGCAGCGCTGGCCTGGTTCCGTCCTATCATCGTTCCACAACGGCACGAATGCGGCTAAAGCTTCAAACTGCATACCCGCATCCACCAGGTTTTCACCCAAGTCCAACATGGCAGTCACCGCCCCGGCTCGACCTTCGCGTACCGCACCCCGCATAACGTTCAGAGCATCGGAACTGGGCAATTGCGCGATAGCATACAGGGCCGCTTCCTGAATCTGTTGATCCGCATCCTGAGCCAGAGCCGTGAGCGCCGGCAAAGCCTTCGGGTTAGCCTGTTCAGCGAGGGCGTTAATCACGGCCAGTCGCCAAGCCGTATCGCCCTGCCCCAACTGGGCGATCAACGCCTCTACCGCCTGGATATCAGGAATCCGGGTCAATGCCCAACGGGCCCATTCACGCAGTTTTGGATCTTCGTCGTTCATGGCCTTCGCCAAAACCGCTACGGCCCCACCATCACCGACGAGGCTCAAAAATCGACAGAGCACATATTTCGTGGCGGCGGGACGATCGGCCGCCAAGGCCTCGGCAAGAGCCTTGGATATCTCCGCCTGGCGCGGCGTATTCGCCCATTTGCCGGACATATGAAACAACGCTTCGTAAGCGTTTTTCGCCGCCGGTTGCTCATTCGTATCCAGAACCTTGACCAGAACCGGTACGGCCGGCCCTCCCACGTCCACGAGGCTGCTCGTTGCCTCACGACATACAGCATCATTGCTGTCGGCCAGGGACTTGATGCGGGTATCGTCCATCGCCAAAGGATCGGCCGCCGGGACCATGGTGGCCATCCATCCCAGCACTAAAACTGCCGTCATCATCTTTTTCATGTCATTATCTCCTGATGGCGCATATGTATATTCGCCCTTCGTCTAAAACAACGGTGCGTCAACAACACTCTGTATCCGACTTAAAGCCTCCAGGGCGCCCGGTAAGGCTTATTCACCCAGCGATTGAGGCTTGGATCGTTCGTGATTTCCTGTTTAACCGGATCCCAATGAATGGTCTTGCCGCTTCGAATGGCGATATTGCTGAGGTGGCAAATGTCCGCCGAGCGAGCCCCGATCTCTACATCCGTGATCGGTCGTTGACGAGTCTTGATGCACTCCAACCAGTCGGCATGATGGCCTTCGTAAACCGTCCCCTGTACCTGCTGGAGATGCACGTCGCCGCGGCCCAATGGCTCTTTTTCAATATCCGGGTTGCTAAGCCAATAACCTCGACGATCAACCTTGATCCATCCGTCGGTCCCTTGAAAATGTACGCCGCCGCTTTCCCACTCGCTACAAGTATAAAGAATCCGCCCATCGGCATAAGTGTGCTTGATCTCAAAGCGGGTGGCCGTATCCCACAAGCCTGAAGTCGGGAACTCGGCCATGATCGGTTCGGTTTTGACCGGACCGGTGTGATCCGTGCCGTAGCCCCATTGCACGATATCATTGTGGTGGGCACCCCAATCAGTCATCATCCCGCCGGAGTAATCGTACAACCAACGGAAAGTAATGTGACAACGTTTCTCGGTGTACTCCGCCCATGGGGCAGGCCCGAGCCAGAAATCCCAATCCAACTCCTGCGGTATCGGTTGTGGAGTATGAAAACCGGTTGTCTGCGCCCCGCCAATCACGGCCCTAGACCAAAGAACTTTGCCGATCCGTCCGCTACGTACCCATTCGCAAGCTTTGCGAAAACACGGATACGATCTTTGCATACTCCCCGTCTGCAATACGATACCGTGACGCTGTACGGCCTCGACCATTTTTCTGGATTCGCCGATAGTCAGCGATAATGGCTTCTCGCAATAAATATCCTTGCCGGCTGCGCAGGCATCGACCACTATCTTGGCGTGCCAGTGGTCCGGCGTAGAAATCAGCACCGCATCCAGATCGGGTCGGGCCAGAAGGTCGCGATAGTCATGATACCCCTCGCAGTCCGGGCCGGCCTTCTGGCGAGCCTTCTCCAGGTGTCTCTTGTCGACATCGCAGACTCCCACGATCTTGAAATTCGGATTGTTCACTAAAATATTTAGGTGGTGCCCCCCCATCCAGTTAACCCCGATAAAGCCCAGAGTTACCCGGTTGCCGGCCGAGGGCTGGCCCGGGGTACCCAATGCCCCGCTGGTCAGCATGTACGGACTTGCCAACGCGCCGGCGGCTAGCCCGGCTCCGCGTTTCAGCAGACCACGGCGAGTAAGATTCGACTTGCCATGCATGCAAAATCCTCCCTTGCGTGAAATAGTAGGATCAACCATTAGATTACTCGTGCTTCCCCTATAACCTCGGAGCCCAAGCATAAGCCGGACAACAAGTTCGCGTAGCATACACCGGCGCATTCCGAATGAAAACCTTCCTACCCGCCCAAGCAGACCGGCATGCATATATAACATTTACCGAACTCGGCCGCGAATATTTTCTTTGAATTTCCCGGTTTTTATCATTTTTCACTACCATTAGCATTGCTTTGGAGGTAAAATGCGCCCTATCCGTCAACTGACATGCGGACCACCCTTGGATGTTCAGCCACACCCGTGAGGACATTTCCGGTCTTGCATGACTTGTTAAAAAACGCTTTTTTACGAGGAGGGAACATGATGCGCTTTCACCCATGCCTGTTGAAGTCCATAGTTTTCGCAATCTGCATTATTTGTGGAATGAGCGGAGGGATTCAGGCCCAGTCCGTGATTTATGTCGACGCTGATGCTACGGGTGCTAACGACGGCACCAGTTGGGCGGACGCCTTCGTCGAGTTGCAGTCCGCTCTTAACCCCCCGCCCCCGTTTTGCGAAATCCGCATCGCGGCCGGCACCTACACACCCGATTATGATCTCGGTAGCGGCACGCATACAGGTGATCGTGAAAAAAGTTTCAAGCTCCCTGACAGCATAACCCTCAAGGGTGGATATGCGGGCCACGGCGAACCCGATCCCGACCAACGCGATATCGATGCTTTCAAAACGACATTGAGCGGCGATATCGGCATCGTCGGCGACCATAGCGATAACAGCTACCACGTCATGCACGTGGAATATTCTTACGTGCACGTTCTCATTGATGGAATCACCATTGCCCATGGCCGGGCGGATAACACCGGAAACTGGGAGCGGGAACGCGGCGGCGGCTTGTATGTGAGTCAGTATGGCGAGCTTGATTTAGTGGATTGCACCTTCGAATCCAATTACGCCAATTGGGGAGGGGCGGTGTCCAACCATAACAACGACAACAACGACGACAAGGGGTCAAGCTTAATTCGCTGTCGGTTCATCGCCAACACGGCCCTTAACGGCGGTGGCGCGATCTATAACGAAGGCCGCATCATCCTGACCGGCTGCGACATTATCCGCAACACCGCGACCCGCATGGAAGGTGGAGGTGTTTTTTCAACGGGTGGTTACGCCATCGCGATGAACTGCGTGTTCGTGGCTAATTCGGCGGCGGCCGGCGGAGCAATGTTTTCCCTTAGCGAGACGGCCGTGACCAACTGTACGTTCACCGAAAACCAGGCAAACGATACCGGTGGCCTGGTTACCGCCTCCTGTACAACCTACCTCTACAACAACGTGTTCTGGAACAACCGCGACAACGGGGGAACCGACGAATCCGCCCAGATCGACGAAGTACCGAGTAACCTTGAGGGTGAATATAACTGCATTCAGGGTTACAACACCAGCAACCCCTGGCTGGGACCGAACAATATCGCCAACAACCCGAACTTCCTGCGCATGCCCGATCCCGGCCCCGACGGCCAATGGGACGGCGTCAACGATGATTACGGCGACCTACGCCTGAACTTTGCTTCGCCCTGTGTTGATGCCGGGAAATCAACCATCGATCCCGATCCCTGGCATGGCAATATAAATCAGTTGCCGGGCACTGATCGCGATGAGAATCCCCGCCGAGTGGACGACCCGAGGGTCCCCGATTCCGGCAACTCCGACCCCCAAACACCCCATGTCGACATGGGCGCTTACGAGTACCAGCCGAGCTATTGCTATTACTACGAAAGCTTCGATAACGGAATGGATAGCTTTATCATCGACAATAACTACGGGACGGGCCGCGGCTTGTGGCAGTACAGCGGGTCCTGTAAGGCGGAAATCCATGGACATAGCTACAGCCGAACCCTCGCCTATTACGGCGGTGACTGCGCTTATGACAGCGGCTCAACCGAGGGCGTCGTCACCTCGCCGCCGATCGATCTGGCCAAATATCCCACCCTCGCGGTCCTGTCTTTCAATTACTATCTCGAAACCGAGGGGCATCCGAGCGATTGGGATTTCGCCTTCGTGGAAATTTCCGAAAACGACGGACCCTTCGTGACCGTCGCTCACAACGACGAGAGTCTCGGACTGGTCACACTTCAGGATCCCAGCAACGGCTGGAAAACCGCCACCGTTGACCTGTCGGCCATGGCCGCCTCCGTTATTCAAATTCGTTTTCACTTCCAAACGGTTGACGAGTGGGCAAATCATTTCGCCGGCTTCTATATCGACGATGTACGCATCTGCCCGATTCCCGATACCTGCTCCACCATCACCACGTTCGAGGGCGGCTCCTGGGGATCCTTGCCCTGGATCCATTCCGGTGACGCCCCCTGGTCCATCAAAACCGGGCCGCTGGCCTGCGCGGGCATCAACAATGCTCGCTCCGGCATCATCGCCGACAACCAGTCTTCCACCCTGGAAGTGCTGGTCGATTGCCGTGACGGCGATATCTCCTTCTGCCGGAGAATATCCTCCGAGCCAGACGCCGACTTCCTGCTGTTCTCCATTGATGATGTCCCCATCGATTCCTGGTCCGGCGAAATGGATTGGGCGTAACTCGCCTCCCGCTATGCGGCCTTCCTGTGTTTTCGCTGTACCCGTGAACGATAAGGATACAGCCTGTGTCGTTCCTGCTCGATGCGGTGTTGCTGGAAGGCCTCCCAATCATCGTTG
>JAAYCU010000035.1 GCA_012729595.1 Phycisphaerales bacterium | reverse complement strand
GTTGGCGATGTGCTGGCGACTGCCCCGCTTCTCATCGCAGGCGAGCACGACCCTCTCCCGTAAATCCATTGAGTAGGTCATGCATATATATCGGCAAATGCTACGCTATTTCGTGAAATGCTCTAGTTTTCTTACTTGCATCGTACTCCTCCTTACTTGGCTTGGGTTTGGATAGCGGACCGAACGGACGGTCCAACTAAAACGCTTCTTACACTGTTTTACGCTTCCGACACCTCCTTTTAATAATTGCGAACCGGAATACAGGTTCTGGATCAGCGTATAAGTTCGAGGATTACTCCCTCCTAATATGCCCTATAACAAGCCCACTCAGCCGATCGCCGCATGATATGCACCAACTCCTTTTTGCCCTTAGCGAGTAATCTGTCGATGCCAATTATTTTCGGAGCTGCGTAACAAAATGCATACAATTTGCCAAAAATTATCATATCACGTTGCCGTTCCTGAATCGAGATAATTTGGCTTGAAAGTTTTGCATAATCCTACTCGTTATTTTGCACTTTATGCACTTTGGGTGTCCGTGGATGGAGTCCGCCGATGCCGCGGGACGTATAGTAAATGCCGATTTATAAAACACTTAGGGGTCGGATGGAGGCGAGGAGCAAGCCGGGTAGCAAGATAGCGCCGCATGTTCGGATTTGAAGCAACCTTGGGGAGGGCCGGGGGGAGCTGGTTATTGATTATGAATGGCACGGCCGATTGCTTATTCCCGCCGTTACGAATAGGTTACACAAGAATTAATTGATAGTGGCCAGCGGCGGATGCGAATTAGTCCCGTATTGAATTATCAACTGGTGACCTTTGGAAACCGTGAACAACCTTCTCGCATATATACCAGCCAATCTACCTCACGAGTTGTTTCAGGCCTTGTTGACTACACCTGACTTGCGTATCGAGCGTATCCTGTCCCGTGGCCATGCATCACCCGAAGGAGTCTGGCTGGATCAGGAGGAGCATGAATGGGTTTTGTTGTTGCAGGGCGCCGCTCGCTTATGTTTTGAAAACAGCGCGGCCACGGTCGAGATGAAGGCGGGTTCGTGGATATATATTCCCGCCCATCAACGACATCGCGTCGATTGGACAGATCCCAGCCAGGTGACCATCTGGCTGGCGGTCCATTATCGAGATGAGGCATGAACCCGAACGGCAACCCCGCAGGCCGGCCGCTGCTTCAAGCCATCAGCAGGAGAGGATAATATTCGGGGGGCAAATGGTGCCCCGGCAGGTCGCATTCCATTGTCCTTCGGTTTCATCATCGTAGTTGAGGCATCAGTTCTCTTTCGGCGTATGTTCATGCCCGCACTCGTTTTGCGGTAACCTTGACCTTGGGATAGGAATAGGTATGGTGTGCGTGGAAGATACTTGCCGCGGAATACGTGGTTACCCCCCAGGGTGAGTTGCTCATAAGTCTTTCTCAGGAGGTCTCGGTCATGAAACGAAGTTGGTGCGTCATTATTGGATCGGGTCTGACGCTATTGCTGGCCTCTGCGGCGAATGCCCAAACACCACGCCCGGTGTACGATGTGCGCATCTTCGGGGCCAAGGGTGACGGCGAAAGCCTCGATACCCAAGCCCTCCAGAAAACGATGGACGAGTGTTCGGCCGCCGGTGGCGGGGTGGTCTATTTTTCTCCCGGCATCTACAAGGCGGGGACATTGCATTTGCGAGATAATACCACCCTGTATCTCGATCCGGGAGCCGAACTCCGGCAAAGCAAGGAGATGAAGGACTACGCGGTAACGGCCAAAGACTGTTTCGTGCATATTACCGGCTCAAAATACGTTTTCCTGCACGGTCACGGGGTTCGCAATGTCACTATTACCGGCGGCGGCAGGATCAACGGCAATATGGCCCTGGATGAAGACGGCAGCCGTGGCCCCCTGACGATCCTGTTCGAGCATTCAAAAGACATTCTGCTGGAAAATATTACGGTAGAGTATGCGCCGGGTTGGAGTATTAC
>JAAYCU010000034.1 GCA_012729595.1 Phycisphaerales bacterium | reverse complement strand
GAAATCACCGCCACTGGACGGGATCTTCGGGTCGAATTCGAGGACTTATCGCCATCTACGCCACCTGTTACACAACAATCAACAACGGCTCCGCGACAAGCCACGAGAGCTTTCGTAGTAACCGGCATGGCCGGCCTGATGCCACTCGCCGATATCTCGTCCCTATCCACTATTACGTCGCTGAGCCGGATTGCCGGGCCGTTGTTCAAGAGCCCACAAGACAAGGACGATTCCCCACCCCTCCATGGCCTGGGTCGCCGCGTTCGTAAACGACCGGTCTACATCCGACTGGTCGGTGATGCGGTTGTAACTTCGCAAACTTTCCGCCAGGCAGAGGATGCATCGTCGTTCGGTCCGATACGCCGAGCCCTAACAGACGTTGTATTAAGGAGATTTCCTGTAGTCACCCCCTCTCCCATTGAACGCGTTGATCCGCAAAGAACCCTCAGTCTGGTCCGTGTGGCCGGCCCGCAGATCGCCGTCAATGTCAAAACGCACGAGGAATATCTAATGGTCGAAGGGGCCGGCAATCTACTGCTACTCGATTACCGTATACCCCAGCTTAAGCAAGATACGACCTCCAGCGGTGACCCGTTTACGGATACCCTTTCTCCGGTCAGTTTTGGCCAATCCGGGCCAAGCCAGACATTGTTTAGCTGGCGCAACTCGATGACCTTTCTGAACAATCGCAACACTGCCTTGTTTGAACATGGGGTGGAAATGGTTCATGTTTCGGGAGCGAACATGGTTCGCCTTGAGAATCTGCGGGCGGTAATGGACATTGAGGAACAGATGCTCGCACAGGTCGAAAGCCGGGAAGTAGAAATGAGCTGCGACAAGTTCCTGGTGGAATTTGACCGGCTCCGCCGTGCTGGCGAGGCCGGCCCATCGCCGCTGTCCCGCGTTACCATGCTTAAGGGATTTGAAGCCACAGGCGGGGTGTTCATGAAAGCCGACAACCGTCAGGCCGAAGGTGATATTGCCACGTATAATAATGAAACCGGCACGGTGACCCTGCGCGGCACCCCCATGAATCCGCCGCAGATCATGGAGATTAACCCGATCACCGGTCAGGCCCCGATCTGGACAGGGCAGTCACTGGAATGGAATATGAAAACCCAGACAATCTCGGTAAAAGGTTCCAGTATTCTGGCTCCGGGTAGATAGTTTATCACGCTTTTTGATTAACTAAGACCCTTCCTGAGACGCTGCGATAATCGCATAGGTGACGCGATTCGACAATGAGAATTGGCGGGTTCTTTACATCGTCGTGGATACGGTCAACTGGTGGCCCGGGAAAAAGGTGAGCGTGAGCCGGTTGCGTTGTTATCTGCGGCACAGTGTGCCAAGCCCCATAAGCGTTGTTTGCACGAGAAAGCTGGAGATATGGCGAGGATGGGTAAGACGTTACGCTACGTTTGAGGCACATCGCAACCAGCTCGGTGGTATCCACGTTGACCTGGGCCAGATTCCGGGCTGACAGGTGTGTTTCGCGAACCGCCAGGGCGATCGTTTCCTTGAGCAGTTCCGTCAACCGCTCGGCCCCCACCCGGTTCCGCCACTTGGTCATGCTGGTCGGGTGAATCGGGCAGACATGCTCCATGTGCGTATAGCCGCAGAAGTGCTGCCAATACGGATTCTCCACCCAATGAGCCACCGCCGATTCGTCCGACTCGTTGAACGTGTATTTGAGATAGTGCAACCCGACCATCAGCCGCATCGCCTTGGCCGAAGCTTCGGTTTCATGGCGTCCGTTCCATATTTGCAAGATTCTGACGGTCCATCCGTCGTTTCCTTGCAAAATACGCCCCCATGCAATCCTGTTCGGCCCGGCAATTGCTATTGCGAATGCCGGAGGAGGGACTGCGACTTGAATCGGGGCGATCCTCTGTGAGATCGATGCTGTCACAGTATGTGCGGCTGATTCGCGCGCAGCATGAG
>JAAYCU010000033.1 GCA_012729595.1 Phycisphaerales bacterium | reverse complement strand
CTCATGCTGCGCGCGAATCAGCCGCACATACTGTGACAGCATCGATCTCACAGAGGATCGCCCCGATTCAAGTCGCAGTCCCTCCTCCGGCATTCGCAATAGCAATTGCCGGGCCGAACAGGATTGCGACTGTCCCTATTATCCCAAAAATCGCGTCAGCCGACTGCCGCACAACGGACCGTTGAGCGTTCTACCTCATCAACAGCAGACTCAAGGCCATGACCAGCATCCCGGCCACCAGCCCGAGGAGGCTGTCGTGGCCCTTGCCGTAGGCCCGGCTGGTCGGCAGCAGCTCGTCCAGGCTGATGTAAACCATGATCCCGGCCACCCCGCCGAAGAGGATACCCATGATCTGGGACATCATTTCACTGTTTCCTCCGCCCACCAGGAAACGCAGGAAAAAGTAGGCGATCACGGCGCCCACCGGCTCGGCCAGCCCGCTCAACAGAGAATAAACAAACGCCTTCCGGCGGTTGCCGGTGGCATAGAATATCGGTACCGAAACGCTGATCCCTTCGGGAATGTTGTGCAGGGCGATGGCCACGGCGATGGCCACACCCAGGGCCGGATCATGCAGAGCGGCCAGGAAGGTGGCCAACCCCTCGGGGAAGTTGTGGATGGCGATGGCCAGGGCGGTGAACAGCCCCATGCGCATCAGCTTCCGGTGGTGGTCGTGGTCATGACCGCCTCCGGCGGGAAGCCGCGCGCTTTCCTTGGCGGCCGCCATGAAGCCCGGCAAGGGGGCGGTTATGTCGTGCAAGGGAGCGGTTTCTTCTTCGGAAGGTGTCTCGTGGGGGTTCTCCGCCGACGGAATCAGATTGTCCACCAAGCCGATAAGCAGCATACCCCCGAAGAAAGAGGCCGCATTGATCCAATGCCCCCAATGCTCACCATAGCTTTCCGTCAGCGATTCCACGCCTTTGATAAAAATTTCCACGAACGAAACGTACAACATGACCCCGGCGGAAAAGCCGGTCGCGACCGAAAGGAACCGGAAGTTCGTCCGACTCGCGGTAAATGCAATGATGCTGCCGATTCCGGTGGCCATCCCGGCAAATAAAGTGAGCCCAAACGCGATCCAGACATTGTTCATATACGATTCCTATGAGAACAGCATGTTCCGCGATGAAAGATGCCGCTTGAATGCCGCCGTTGCTCGCCAGTTTGATCCAATGCCCGACGACCAACAATTGCAATCTTCTAGAAGCATATCGTACATGGCATAGTATGCCAAAGCACACCGGGTCGGCAATATGGCAGGGTTTACCCTGAGTCAGGCCCACCCCTCGCACCCAATCCATACCAAACCAGCGGAGAGGGGATGACGCCCCCCCGCCGCCTTGGATTACACGACGGGCAGGCATTACCAGACGAAAAAGTCATATGCAAAAAATGCCAAATCCTGACAGGAATGACGAACCTTGATCGTCCTTGAAGGGTACAAGAGGATCAATGGGTCCGCGCGCAGCGCGGCAACCCATGCGAGGTTCATCAGGCACGGCCCGAAACCGCATTCGGCACTACCGGATGGGCGGCAACAGGGCATAACAATGACGTCGAGGCGTTGAGAATTACTTGACAGGCCGCCGATGAAATGGTAATAACGTAACTAACGCTGGCAAGGTAAACCTTTTGCCCGCTGGAACTTGTAGGCGACGGGCATTCCGTTTCCGAGGCCGCAGGATCCTTTCTGATTGGGCCCTTGCGGCATTAAACATCATTAATAATACTCGAGCGACGTTAGCGGACAAACCGGGCGGGGAATGGTGCAGTCAGCTTGAATTGCTTAGGACGAAAGGAACAGCGATGGCCATGATCCAAGTCAAGAACCTGACCAAGGCTTTCGGGTCGGTCGTGGCGGTGAACAACATTTCCTTCACGGTCCAGGAAGGCGAGATTGTCGGCTTCCTTGGGCCAAACGGCGCGGGCAAGAGCACCACGATCAAAATATTGACCTGCTTCATACCCGCCACCGGAGGCGAAGCCTCTATCGGCGGGTACGATGTGTTCACCCAATCTATCGACGTGCGGCGGGTCGTCGGCTACCTGCCCGAGGGGAACCCCCTTTATCCTGAAATGCGGGTTCGCGAGTACCTTGATTTTCGCGGGAAGCTCCGCCACATGCCCCGCGACCAACGAATCTGCGCGATTCAGCGGGTAATCGACCTTTGCTGGCTGGGGGATTTCATCGATCGGCCCATCGGTCAGCTTTCCAAGGGGATGCGGCAGCGGGTCGGACTGGCCGACGCCCTGCTGCACAATCCCAAGGTTCTGATCCTGGATGAGCCGACAGTCGGCCTGGACCCGAACCAGATCCGGGAAACCCGCAAATTGATCACCGAACTGGGCAAACGACACACGATTATTCTCTGCTCGCATATTCTTCCGGAAGTGGAGGCTGTCTGCTCGCGTACCATCATCATCGCCGGCGGCCAAATCCGGGCCAGCGGCACGATCAACGAGGTTCGCGAGCGTATCAAAGGCACCTCGCGGCTCCTCGCGGAAGTCAAGGGGCCTAAAACCGATGTAGAGGCGGCCATCCGCCAAATCGATGGCGTCAAGAACGTCGAATCCACCGCAAACGAAGGCTGGAACCGGCTGCGCATCGAAAGTTCGAACCGCCGCGACCTCCGCGAGGAAATCGCGACCGCGGTCACGCGTCAGAACTGGCCGCTCCGCGAGCTGCGGCTCGAGGTCGGCAGCCTGGAAGAGTTTTTCATTCAGATAACCGCCGAAGCGGCGGCCGTCTCGCGGGCATGAGTTCGGTTCAAGATGGTATACCGCAAACAACAATCATACGGTCGGTAATACACGATGGAACCAGAGAGGATTAAAAATGTCGGCAAGTAACCCGAACCCATCGGCTTCGCAGGGGCTGAGTGCCGGCGAGCGCGTCCAGTTGACCGACGCGGCCGGCGGAACACAAGCGGGAGGCGGCAGCGCCACCATGGCAATCGTACAACGCGAGCTGTCCTCTCTCTTCTTCTCCCCTATCGCTTATATCATTGGCTTCATCTTCCTGTTCATGACCGGTTGGTTTTTCCTTTCGGAGACCCTGGTTTCGGGGAGCGAGGCCAGCATGCGTCTGCTCTTCGAGCGCATGGCCGCCGTGCTCGTCTTCGCCTTGCCTCTGCTGACCATGCGATCCATTGCCGACGAATTCGCCAGCGGAACCATTGAAACGCTGATGACGGCCCCGGTTACGGACGCCTCGGTAATCCTGGGCAAATTCCTTGGCGCGTTGACTTTTTTCATCGCCCTGCTGGCGACCACTCTGGTCCACGCCCTGATCCTGGCCAGCTACGCCGAGCCGGTCTGGTCAGGCATCCTGGTTGGGTATCTGGGTCTGGCCCTGCTTGGTGGGCTGTTTATCGCCGTGGGCATTTTCGCCAGCACCTGCACCAAGCATCAGCTTCTTGCGGCGATCATCTCCATGACCCTTCTGGCCCTGTTCACCTTCGTGGCTAATTATGGGGCCCAATACGCCAATCGCGACTGGGTACGCAGCCTTTGCGCGTACCTTAACATATTGGGACACTATGACGACTTCGGCAAAGGCATTCTGGATCTGGCCAGCTTGATCTTCTTTGTCAGCGGAGCAGGCTTCTTCCTGTTCCTGGCGACGAAAGTATTGGAGTCTCGACGATGGCGCTAAATCAAACCCATATCAACGTATCGGCCGCCGGTCGCCGATTTTTCTTCGGTACGAATGTTATCGTGGCCATTCTGCTGGTCGCCTTCGTGATCATCGCGATCAACTGGCTGGCCCATAACCGTGGTATTCGCCGCGACCTGGCCAGTGGATTAACCAGCCACTCCCTGAGCCCGCGCACGAAAACGCTGGTCGACCAGGCCAAGGAAAACCTGAGCATTACGGCCGTCTACACCTCGGACGAACCGCAAAGCGATCGCAAGAAATACCTGCCCAAGCTCCAGGATTACCTGACCGAGCTGACCCACTACAGCAACCGGGTCAAGGTGGACTATCTGCACAGCGGCAACGAACGACACGCGCTGCGTAATCGCATCCAGCAGAAGTACGGATCGGCGACCGCCGAATTCCGCGAGACCAACGAACTGGCCACCACTACCTGGAAACAGCTCGAAGAGGCGTGTCAGGGCATCATGAATCAGATCAATACCCTGTATGCCAGGAACGCCCTGCTCGGGCGATTCCCCCTGGCCGCCAACCTGCGGGCCACACTGGACAGCGATCTGAAGCTCATCGAGAAAACCCGCACGGAGCTTCGGGATTTGACCTCCGGGGAGGGTCTACCCCGCTACCAGGAAGCTAACACGACCATCAAGGAAACCGCTCGCACGCTCAAGGAACACCTGGAAAGGGCCCAGACCTGGACCGGACAAATGGATGCCCTGGTCCGGGAGCTGGGCGACATTCAGCAATCCGAATTCGTCACCGAGACGCAGCGCAAGATTCTGGAACTGACCGCACTGGGTATGCGGCTCCAACAAATCGCCGGAGACATGGAGGATCGGACCGTACCGGAAAACCCCCAGGAAGTAATGAAGGATTTCGCCAACGACGCCCGGAAACTGGGTAACTGGCTGATCGAGGAATCCAACAGGGTCAACAACTTCGTAAAGCAATTCCCCGCCATCCAGTACCACCCGGACTGGGAAATCCATGAAGCGATCTTCGTTTTCAAGCTCCCGTCGATCCTTAACCAGTTGGCCAACGATGCCACGAACCTGAGCGAACAGTTGCGGGGTGTCCTGGCCAGCAACGATGTCCCGCTTGACCAGCAGCAGAACGTCATCAGGCAATTGCGTCAGGTGGCCGGCCAGATCAACGAGCGACTCAAATCCTGGTCGCAAGGCATAATCAAGGTTCTCAATGAATTCAACGCGATAGATCAGGGCAGTCGAGATTTCCTGGCCGTCGCCGGCCAGCTCATCAAGGATCCTCTTGAAAAAATCGATCAGCTCACCACCAAGATTGACGCCCTGCCCGAGTTGACGAACCTTGACGAAGTCTCCCGCCGCCTGCAGGAAGAGAACATTGTCGTGGTCGAGGGCGACGCGGAAGTTCGCGTGTTGACCTTCGGAGATGTCTGGCCCGTGGCCGACCCCATGAGAGGGATGAGCTTGACGGCCCAGGAGGAGCAACGGCGTATCTTTGACGGAGACAGCGTCATTGGCGATGCGATCCTCTCACTCCAGGCGGAAAAACCGTTCGCCACGGTAATCCTAACCGCGTATGAAACTCCGCCTTCTCCGCAGATGATGCAATTCGGTCAGACGAGAAAGAACACCGGCCGCATTCCCCTCGAAGCGCTGTCTACCCTTAAGGACCGACTGACCAAGGCCAATTTCGCGGTCAAGGAATGGAACCTGGGCGGTGAGGGTGAAGAAAGCGAACGCCCAGAACCAGAGGAAGGCACCCGGGCGGTCTATGTATTTCTGCCCCCGGCCGAAACCCCTCGGATGAACCCCTTCATGCGCGGGCAGGACATGAAAAGCTTCGGAGAACCGGAACTGGCCCAAGTTCGTGAAGCTTTGGCGGATAACGGGCGGGCCTTATTCCTCTGTTGTTACACCTTCGGGCAGATGCCTGAATACGGTTATCAATCGTATTTGGAAAATGAATGGGGTGTGCAGGTTGATTACACCTATCGCGTTCTGCGCGGAGTCATCGACAGCTCCAACCCCAATCGTTACGGTGTGAATCTTCAGCGCTGGGCCTACCTCCAACTGAATAATTTCACCGACCATCCAATCGGTTCCCCATTCAAAGCCAGACGCATGTTCCTGCTCGAAACCTGCCCGGTCCATCCGTCACCACAAAAACCTGAGGGCATCAAGATCGAGCCTATTCTGATAGTACCGAATCAACCCGATATCTGGGCGGAGAATAATATCGAGCCGATCCTACGGGCCGTATTATCCGGCGAACAGAACAGTACGTTCACTCGAGGGCCGACAGCCATAACGCCGCCTTTCCCCGTAATTATGGCGGTCGAGAAGACAGGTCAGGCAGGCAGTGAGACCATCGCGGAGCCGGAGAACGAGCAGGAACCGCCCCCCCCGTCGGAAACAACGGCCAGTCGAGCGGTGGTCATGGGTAACGGGTTATCCATCATAGATGGGTATGTCGATCGACGCATCATGGTTTCCCGCGGGCAGGAGCAGGTACTTGTCTCCGAGCCGGCCCCCACCGAGAACATCGATCTGGTAGTCAACGCACTATACTGGCTGGCCGACCGTCCCGAACTCATTGCTGCCGGCCCCATCGATATTCCCCTCGTACCCACGGTTGAGCCGCAAAGCTATACGCGGCTCTGGATTCTTTGCGTGGGGTGGGCCGGGGTGGTCCTGGTCTTCGGTATTGTCATGATGGTTATTCGCGCGAGGTAGAACCATGAACACCAAGACAACGCTGGTCCTGGCTTTGATAGCCGCCGTCGTGGCCTTCTATATTTTCTTTCTAGAGAAACCCTGGGAAACCAGGCCGGAGCCCGAGCAGCCCACAACCACGGCCCAAAACCTTTTTGATCCTCAGCCGGCCGACGTGGATCGGCTGGAGTTGACCTTGCGCGGCCAACACGGGGTCTTCGAAAAAGGCGAGGACGATCAATGGTTCATGCGCGAACCGATTGAATGCCGAGCCACGAATTCCGACCTTAACCACCTCATCAACACGCTTTCGACGGCAATGTTCCTCAAGGAATACGGGCCGAAGGACAAGGATCGACCGAGCCTGGAAGTGACCAGGTTGGACCGACCGACCGTGGATGCCAAACTTTATGCGAGAGGAAAACTCCTGGCGGAGATAAAAATCGGGGCCCCGTTACCCACCGGTCGAGGCTGTTATATAGAAATCAGCGGATCCGCAAATATATACGAATCCCAGAGAGAGATGGATACCTTCGCGACGCGTACCATCGAGCAGTATCGCGACAAGAGGGTATTCCCCACCCTCGTCGGAAACGCTGAGTCAGTCACGACCGAGGGAGTGGTCCACTATACCATCGTGAAGAACAATGAGGATTGGGTGATTGATTCGGAACCGCGCGGCCAGGCCGACAGAACCGAAGTCAACAGCATCACCTCGGCGGTCATGAACCTGTATATACAGGACTGGAAAGACGATAGCCCCGAATCGCTCCAGCCTTACGGGCTGGAACCGCCTCGTGTGAAAATCACGGTTCAGACGAAACGAACCGTCCCGGCCAAAGCCAGGCCCGGCGATCCGGACACGCAACCGGCCGACACCCAGCCATCGGAACAGGAACACAACCTTACTCTGCTGGTTGGGGCCCCCATCGATCCGACGGACCCGGAGAATACCCATTACTTCGCCAAGATCGATACGACCCCCTGGGTATTCACTATCAGGCCGGACACCTATAAAACCATTACCAAACCTCTTGTTGATCTTCGCGACAAGAACCTGGCCGGCATGGTCGAGCCGGGCAAGGCCATGTCGGTCGTCGTGGAGACGGCCGAGCACGACGTTCACTTGGTCAAAGATGGCAGCCTCTGGAGATTCAAGGACACGGACGAGGCCGACCAAGTAGCCGTCTCCGACCTGCTGCGTGCCATCAAGAACCTTAAAGCGGTCGAGTTCGTCACCGAAAGCGAGCTCTTGATCCCCGCCAACTGGGAGCGGCCGCGGGCCAAGGTAAGCGTGACTCTTCAGGGCGAGCTTAATCCGGTGGTACTGCTTGTGGGACCGCCCAGTCCCAGCGGGCGCATGGCATATGTGCGAAAAGCCAACGAGCCGGTGATAGCCGCCGTGCGTGAGGAGGATGTTGCACAATTCCTGGCTTCCCCGGCAACATATCGCGACCGTACCGTCATGATGTTTCCGTCCGCGCGGGCCTCGAACATTGAAATCGTGCGGGCAAACGGCCCCAGGCTTGTGTTGTCCAAAGTGGACAACCAGTGGCACATGGTCGAGCCGGTGGAAGCGAAGGCCAACACAGAGTCTGTAACCAACCTGCTCCAGGATCTCGCCCTGTTGCGGGCAGAAGGCATTTTGTCCGGCACCGATGAGTGGGCCAAGGCCGGTCTGGATCAACCGGCCGTCACCGTATCCGTCACCGTTCAGCCGGCCAAGGTCGAACCAGAACCGGCTGATACCCAGCCGGCCACCCCGCCGGATATTTATACTCTCGTACTCAACCAAATGGACAATAAAACCTATGCCGGTCGGCCGGCCCAGACCGGCGCCGCACAACTAGTCTACATGCTGGATAACAAGGTATTCGAGGACGCCACGGCGGAGATGCATGATCGGCAGGTGGTACAATTTGAAACCGACGAGGTAATAGAGATCGGCTTCACCTCTGCAGACGATCAGGTCACGTTCCGCCGAAGCGGCCAGGAATGGCGTTATCAGGCGGACCCGGTCCTGCCAATCGATGCGCAAAAAGTCACAGAGGCGATCGAGCGTTTTCGTGACCTGCGTACGCATCGTTACGCGGCATACAAGATCGAGGATCCCTCGGCCTACATGCTCCATGAAGGTGTTCGGCGGGTTTCGATCACTTTGCAGGACGGGACAAAGATGGAGATCGTGCTTTCCAGCGTCGGTCCCGAAAATGATCCGGATCGAAGTAAGTATGCCCGGCTGGCCGATATCGACAAGGTTTTCCTGTTGACCGGCGAGCAGGCCCTGGCTTTCGATAAGACCCTGGAGCATTTTGAAAATCGCTAATCCGTCATCCCAGACAACAGCTAGCGCAAAGGAACAGGGGAAGATTGACACGACACGGGATGAGGGGCGTTATTTCCGGGGCATTCAGGCGCACTCATGGCGAAACCAAGTCAACTCGTATGCGTTAATGCTCTTTTCCGGGGCCGTGTACAAGGAGTAGGGTTTCGTTATACCACTGAGCGTATCGCTCACGCTTTCGCCGTGACCGGCTTTGTCCGTAACTTGCCCGACGGTCGGGTGGAGGTTCAGGCCGAGGGCGAACCGGCCGAAGTCCATGGCTTTATCGAGGAGATCGAGACGCGGATGAAAAACAATATACGCGAGCGGACTGCCCAAGAGGGCCCGGCCACCGGCCAATACCCCGATTTTTCCATACTTTTTTAGATTTGCTTTGCGGAAAGAATATGATATAATACCCTGTTCTGGTAATACGTAACTTATTGCAGGGAAGAGATTTACGATGGCTAAGCGAAAGACACACAAGGGTTTGAAGAAAAGAGTAAAAGTAACCGGGCGCGGCAAGGTGCGTCGGCACAAGGCCGGTAAAGGCCACTTGCTGAGTTCCAAGACCGGCAAGCGTCGTCGTCATCTGCGTCAGCCGGCCGGCATGATCCCGGCCGAGGAAAAACGCGCCTTGGACGCCTTGTGCGTGTAAGCTTGTACAAACAAGCAACCCGTCGCTTGCGGCGGAATCTACCGGATAATAGTAAATAAGTCAGTTTGCGTCGGCTAGAGTCAAGCATCTTACGCGGAACATCGGCCGGCATTTGTAAGGAGAAAATCGATGCCACGGGCAACCTCAGGTGCCGCCAGAGCCGCTAAGAAACGCCGTACGCGTAACCAGACCAGCGGCTATTTCGGCGCCCGCAGCAAACAATACCGGACAAGCAAGTCCGCAATCACGCGCGCCGGCGTTTTTGCCTACACCAGTCGCCGACTTCGCAAACGTGATTATCGGGCACTTTGGATCACCCGGATCACGGCGGCCTGTCGGATGCGTGGGATCAGCTATTCGAGGTTTATGAACGGCCTGAAACAAGCTACGGTCGGCCTCAATCGCAAGATGCTCAGCGAGCTGGCCATTCATGACCCCGTCGCCTTTGACAAAATCGTGGCCCTGGCCGCCAAGTAAAGATATACAGCCGGATGTGGTATTTCCAGGCTGAATCGCTCCCCAGCGATTCAGCCTTTTTTATGTTGCAAGCAATTCCTGATACAGTTCGTCAATCTTTTCGACCATGACGCGGTGATCGAAACGCCGCAGGCATTCCTCGCGGCCGGTGCGGCCGAAGTGCTCCCGTCTAACCGGGTCGGCGGCCAACTCGACGATGGCTCCGGCCAGCCGGTGAACATCGTTCAGCGGTACCAGCACCCCCGTCCGGTCGGGAACTACCACCTCGCCGGCCCCGTCGATATCGAAACTTATGACCGGCTTTTCCATCAGCAGGGCCTGTACGGCCGCCCTCGGCAGCCCTTCCCACTGCGAGGCATGAACCAGCATATCCATCCCGGCCAGCGACTCGGCCACTCGTTCCGGCGGCACCAGCCCGGTCAGATGCACCCGCCCACGAATGCCGGCGCTTGTCAGCCTCCGTTCGTATTCCGCGCGCATGGCCCCGTCGCCCACCCACACGAAAAACAGGTTCGGCATCCTCTTGAGAACCTCGACCATCGCGGGGATCAGAACCTCGTACCCCTTGTTGGTAAACAACCGGGCCACCGTACCCACCACGATATCGTCAGGGCCAACAGCCCACGCCCGGCGGACGGCGGCCCGATCGTAGCGCGACGGCTGGTACCATTCCGTAAGCATACCTGAATATACGGTGACGAATTTATCGGCACCCGCCACGCCAGCGGCGACCGATTGGTGGGCCATGGCGTCGGCCACGCCGATCAGCTTGTCAGAAAAGCGTGCGCAATATCGCTCCAAAGCGGCATAGAACCAGCGGGTGAAGAAACGCTGGGTACGATTGAAGCTCATGCCGTGAATGCTGTGTACAATTTTCGGCACACCCGCTTTCCTGGCCGCCAAGCGTCCCAGGATTCCAGCTTTGCTGCTGTGGGTATGCACGATATGTGGATTAAGTTCCCGGAGAATCCGAGTCAACTCTCCCAACGCCCGCCAATCCGCGAGAGGCCGCAACGCCCGGTGCAGACTGGGAATCACGACCAGGCGGTATGGAGCTTGGTCGGCCATGGCCAATAAGCTGCCTTCCGGACCGGCGTCCGGCCCGGTCAGCAAATATACCTTATGGCCTCGCTCGGCCAATCCGACACAAGTCAGCAGCGTATTTTCCTGCGCCCCGCCCACAATCAGCCGGGTAATGATATGGCAGATTATCATGAAGTCGTATCCATGAGCGCGGAGCTTGCGGAATCAACAACCCGCGGCGCGTCGTGTCCCTGCACTGGAACCGCCCCTTTGAGAAGGTAAGGCGGATAGCAGACCCACTGTAGAGATAATCCGCGAGCAGGCGCGGTCGGGCCGGCATTGGAACGGTCCTTACTCGCGAGAATCTCACCCACCCGTTCGACCGGCCAGTGTCCCCGGCCCACCTCGATCAGCGTGCCAACCATATTGCGGACCTGGTGATATAGAAAACCCGTGCCCACGACATCGATGCGAATTTCGTTGTAACAGGTCGAAACCTCGGCCCTTAATACCGTGCGAACAGTACTCTCTCGCGGTGACCCCTTGGAGGCATAAGCGGCGAAATCGTGTTGGCCGATGAAATACCGTGCCCCGGCATTCATCCGTTCCACGTCGAGCGGGTTCCAGAAATGATATACAAATCTCTGCCGATGCTGCTCCACCGGTCGATGGGCTCCATGAAATATCACATAGCGATACAACTTGGAAAGCGCATCGCGGGTGGCCCGGAACTCCAGAGCAACCTCATCCGCCGAGATAACCGAGATATCCTTAGGCAACCGGCTGCCGATGGCATGACGTAATTTCTCGCAAGGCATGACACTGGTGGTTAAGAAATTAGCTACCTGCCCGGCGGCGTGGACACCCGCATCAGTACGGCCCGCTCCGGTGATCGTAACCTGGTGCCGGGCCACTCTACGAGCGGCCCGCTCCACCATCTCCTGTACCGTAGACCATCCCGGCTGTTTCTGCCAACCGTGGTACTCGGTCCCATCATAAGCAATTACCAGTCTTATATTACGCAGCATGCGGAGATTGTATGGGGCGATCGACTTGTCTTCAATGCAACAACCGACAGCATCTACGGATAAAGGATTTCCAGCGTGTTGTACGTCGGCGGCAATCCGGGGCTGAAATGTAGACTTGTTCTCGGCCGGACCCGTAAACGCCTGGAAGGGTCCGTCATGCAACCTGGATATGATTGAACGGCTTTATGCACCCAAGAATGGCTTAAGCGACCAGCTCGCCTTCCAGCTTACCCTTGAAGCGATTTCGGAGCCGGGCGATTACATCTTTATGAATCTGGCTGACCCGTGACTCGGAGAGATCGAGCACGACACCGATTTCGGCCATGGTCAGATCCTCATAATAATAAAGAATCAGGACAAGGCGTTCTTCACGGCTCAATCCGCGGGTCACGAATTCCGTCAACATGGTCCTTGTGATTCTGGCACACGGATCCGTCTGGTTGGGATCGCCGACATCCCAGGCTCGTTCACTGGTCCGGCCTCGCGAATCCGTCCCGTTGCGGGGGTCCATGGCCGAGAAATGAACTTCCCGGCCAAGTTGCGATATACGCGACAACTGGTCGTATCGATCCTGCGTGATGCCCATCTGCTTGGCGATTTCCCCATGTGTCGGCGGACGCCCTAGTTCCGCATCCAGCATCTCGCGCACATTCATACGCCGTTTTTCAAAAGTCCGAACGGTTCGCGATTGTGGATCAAGACTGCGCAACCAATCCATGACTGCGCCGATGATCCGTTGCTGACAGAAGGTTTCGAACTTCGCCTTCCGTTCCGGGTTATACCCTTCTATGGCTTCGATCAGGCCGTCATAACCGGCGCTGCAGATTTCATCGTAACCAACTTGGGCAGGCAATTTCCGGGATAACCGCGCAGCCTGCATATGTACAAGCGGTGCGTAATGCTCCACCAACAGATTGCGAAAATCATCACTGCGCGTCTTGAGAAACTTCTTCCACAAGGCTTGGACATCGTTCTTCGGCGGTTTCACGGCAACCTCCTGTGCACCACAGGTCAGCCCGCCCCTTGATCAGTCAAACGGCAAGCGCTCCGCCCTTTCGACCGACCAGGGTATGCCATGCTTTTCCCGAAGTGCGGACGGGCTTGGGACCGCACAACGAGCGCTCGCAGAAATTTGCGTCCTGCTAAGCCAGCCCAAGTTGTCAAATTGATTGTCCCGGCACTGGATAGGCCAGCCTCCTTGCCGGTACAACACGTGAAGCTCTTCCCTGAGCTCACAGCAAACACTGAACGACAGCACTCAACACAATTATCGGCCAAGGAGTGGTCCAACGGACACCGGGTTTGTACCCCTTGACACAAGCTATCTAGCGCTAATCGAACATATTCGCCAATCATCTATATAACACAACGGCCGATAACTTCAAGAGGTTAAACCGATTAAGCGCAAATATTTTTTACCCGATACCTCGTTAATCCAAGCAACGGCCTTTATTTATTTTTTGGAAAAGATTGTAATTAACATCCAAGCTCCATAAAAAATACGGGATATACCCATTCGAAAAACTATTTTTCTCCAGGATATCGAATGATTCCGTCTGCTTAAAAATCATAGGTAAACAAAGGATAGAGCTGTTTTTCAGTAAGTAGTCTAACGTAGCAACACCTGTATGATATTAATGATGATCGAGACCCCCAACCCAGCAGCCAACACAAAAACCCAGACCAGAGAAACCCTGGCAAGTGACGGCTCGTCGTCAACATCGTAATCCTGTTCCTCGATCGCTTCGCCCTTCTCGCCCAATTCGTGTAACAAACCGGCGTCAACCTGACTGCGAGCCTGCAAAGGAGGTTCGCCCCGATAAATGGCCTCCAAGTCAAGGATCAGATCACTGAACGAGTTGTATCGGTCGGTGGTTTTTTTAGCCATCATCCGCTCGATCACTTCACCCACCCCGGCGGACAAGGTTGAAACGATATGGTCCGGTGGCACGAGCGGTTCTTTCAGATGCTTGTGCATGACCGCGGCCGGCGTGGTTCCTTCAAAAGGCACGCGCCCGGTAACCATGTGATAGAAAGTCGCCCCTAATGAATAAATGTCGGCCCGGAAATCGATGTTGACTTCGCCGCGAATCTGCTCTGGACTGATGTAATATGGGGTTCCGTAAGCCCGCCCGGCCTCGGCCATGGCGGCCTTCAAATCGGAAGTCTCTCGGGCCAGCCCCATGTCCGCCAGTTTGGCTACCCCCTCCTTGGTCAACATGATGTTTTTCGGTTTTACATCCCGGTGTATGAACCCGCGTACCGACGCATGCTCAAGGGCCTGCGCGATATGAATGATTATCTGTAATGCATCCTTCTCGCCGTATATTTTGCCTGTCGCGAGATCGTCGTAAACGGTCTTTCCATCGACGTACTCCATCACGAAGTAGTGATAGCCCCCGCTTTCGCTGACGTCGATCGCCTGCACGATGTTATTATGATTGAGCCGGGCGGCCGCCCGCCCTTCCTTATAAAACCGCTCGACAAACTCCGGATTATCGCCAAGCTTCTTTGGTAAAACCTTGATGGCGACGATTCTGTCCAAACTGAGCTGGCGGGCCTTGAAAACCGTCGCCATGGCGCCGGAACCTAGCTTTCCCAGGATTTGAAAACCCGGTATCTGCTGCGCACGCTGAGTAATGGAATCATCCATTTCGGCGCCAAGTCTTTGCAATTGCGATCGCGTGATGTAGCCGCATTGCAGCATAACGTCGACGAGCTGGAGTTTCTTGCCCTCCTTTTCGATCTTTTTCTTTTCCTCCAGGCAATCATTAAGCTCGCGCAAGGTGAGCAGTTTTTTTTCAATGGCCAGCCGGCCGATAACCGACTCACTAATCGAATCCGACATAACCACAACTCCCTGACGGGATCGGCACCGGCCGATCTAATACCCCAAAGTACGCGTCCGTAATTTACGAATTGGGGGTGCTTAATTCAAGATGCCAATATCACCCCATGGATACTCCTCTGCGATTGATTATACCCCCCCCGTCGATGATCTTGCGACCGCCGCGTGTTCGCTAATCAAAATATTCAGGAGGCGAATGGCCGAATGGACACCGGCGAGTCCGGTGCTCAATTCCGATAACGCGGCCCGGCACACATCCAATCCCTGCTCATCAAAAGGGGTGGGACCATCGGTTTCCCAAGCGGCTAAACCGAGTGAGCTGACTATGATTTCACGAAGGATATCAATCCCCTCGCCCGTCCGTGAACTGACCTTGATACCGGGCGCACCGAGCCTCTTGATCCGCTCTTCCTGGTCCGGATGCATCGATAAATCCAACTTGTTCCATACATAAACCACCGGATGATCGACGGTTTTTCGTCCCCCCAATGTTTGAAGAAGCTCCAACTCGGCGTCAGCCAGCGGCCTGGAGATATCCATGACGCAGAGTACCAGATCGGCAGTAGCCCTTTGCGCATAGGCACGACGCACCGCCTCACGCTCGATAGGATCATCACTCTCCCGTAACCCGGCCGTATCTACAAGCGTAAACGGCAACCCGAGTATGTCGGTCGGGTGTTCGACCCAATCCCGAGTGGTACCATCCAGGGGACTGACGATCGACGCCTCCCTGCCGGCAAGTGCGTTGGCCAACGTAGATTTTCCGACACTCGGCCCACCAGCCAGAACCACCCGTACACCATCCAGCACATACGGCAGGCGACGACCTCGAAGGCATAATGCATGGAGCGCCGCACCAGCCGGTTCCGCCTCGCCTTCTTTCAGCGCATTGACAATACGCCCAATCTCTTCGGCAAAGGCGACTCGCATCCGCATCAACCAACGGACCACCGCCGGGGTTTTCGCCCGCGACAAATTCGCCAGCCACGGCCCCTGTCGTGGTCCGCGCGGAGACCAAGTCCAGGATAATAATACCGTCTGATCCACGATCTGCGCGCCAACGCGTTTAAGCAGCAGCAAGGCCCGCTGGACAACCCGCGGGCCTCCATGCAGCGTCATATCGACGACAACTTGATCGCTGGCGCGTCGGCATACCGTAACAATCACATCGTCAATTGTCTCGTCGCCATCCATCAAGCGGGCAAACCGGAGTTCATCCGCGGACATGTTGGTTAAGTCAACCGGTCTTCGAGCCTTTAACAACGGATTCAGAAGACTGATAGGCTCTGCCCCGACCAGCTCAATAACGGCCACGCCTCCAGGCGACGGCGGTGTCAGACAGGCAGCGTATACGTGCCTCGTATCCATAGCCTTACGATTCCGCAATAAATCGAGCCGCAACCCGATAAGGAATGATTGCATTCATGCAATAGAACTTGATACCGTTACGCTGACTACCCGCTCGGGCTCCCTAGCGTCAAGACGGACGTTAATCCTCGGGCTGTCGGGCAAATTTGGTAAAAGCCAGGGCCAAACCGTCCAGACAAAGGTCAGGTACTACGTGATCGACAAAGTCGCAGGAACGGGCGATGGCCTCGGCATCTCCACCAGTCGTGACGAGGATCGGCCATTTGCCGATATCCGTTGCGTAACGCTCAACAATCTCGCGAAGCGCACCGCACATCATGGCGAAGATACCGTTGCGTATGGCGCTAGGGGTATCCTTGCCAAGCACCTCCGTCGGGCAACCCACATCCACCATGGGTAATTGCGCGGTATGTTCATGCAACGCGGTGGCGGCCAAGGTCATCCCCGGAATGATGGTGCCGCCGAGAAAAACGCCATTATCCGCAATCAGATCGATGGTGGTTGCGGTTCCAAAATCCGCCACAACGCAGGCTGTCCTGACTTTTTCATATGCCGCGGCGGCCACACACAATCGATCAGTACCCACCATCTCCGGCCTGGGGACATCCGCATTCATCGGGGGATGCAGGTGTTCTCCAACCACCAGAATCGGATCGATCCCGGCGGCCGAGCAACCGGCCCGAATCTGATCCAGTCGGGGGGGACAAACCGAGCTGACTACCATCGCCCTGGCTTGGGCATCCGCAATCGATTCCCACAGACGGCGTACAGTACACAGTACCTTATCGACATTCTCTCCAACCAGATGCTCGGCCGTACCACGCCCGTCCACCGACCACGATGCCAGCGACACGCGGGTATTGCCGACATCCATTAACAGTAGTTTCACTTTGGCCGGATCGGTCGTTTCGGTTACCATCAAGCAGCTCCCGCACAGTCGGTCCAAAGGGCACACGCCCCTTAGGTTTCAAATAGCTGAATCTTCCATCGGCTCAGTGTCTTGTTGGCCGGATTCCGGGCTATCGGCCGGCGTGGCAAGAAAAGGATCCTCGCACGGTTCCGCCGCTATACGAACCTTGTCCTGCTCCTTGACCTGTTCAATCATATCCCACAACCGAATACCCAGGGCTTCCAACCCCGCCCCGCTCACACCACTGATCGCCAGGACATCTACGCCTAATTCCGCGCGCAGCTCGTCCACCGCCGTCGTGGTATTCGCCAGATCAATCTTGTTGGCCACCACCAGTTCAGGCTTGGCGGCCAGTTTCGCGGAGTATTTACTGAGTTCGTTACGAATAATCCGGTATGCTTCGACCGGCTGCGGCTGCGAAGACAACGGATGCAGATCGATCAGGTGCACCAGAACCCGCGTCCGCTCGATATGCCGCAGGAAATCATCACCCAGCCCCACCCCCTCATGGGCTCCCTCGATAAGACCGGGTAAATCCGCCATCACGAACCGTCTATAACCGGGCAATTCCACGATACCCAAGTGGGGTTCGAGCGTGGTGAAAGGGTAGTCGGCGATCTTGGGCCGAGCCCGGGTCAACCGGGACAACAACGTACTTTTCCCGGCATTGGGCAGTCCCACCAGCCCGATATCCGCGATCAACTTGAGTTCCATCCGCAGCCAGCGTTCTTCCGGCTCCTCGCCGGGTTGGGCAAAACGCGGGGCTTGCCGCACGGAGGTGACGAAAAAGGCATTACCTTTCCCGCCCATGCCTCCACGTGCGATACAGACTTTCATATCCGGTTGGTCAAGATCCTTGAGCAGATGACCACTGTCCCGATCATAGACAAGCGTTCCGGGAGGAACTCGAATGATGCAATCCCGACCTTTGCGTCCGGATTTATTTCGGCCCTGTCCGGGCTGTCCGTTCTGGGCAATCCAATGATGCTTGCCGGATAATTCGAGGAGAGTACCCAGTGACGCATCCGCCACCAGGAACACGTCGCCGCCCAAGCCGCCATCGCCTCCGTCAGGCCCCCCCTTGGGCACGAACTTCTCCCGCCGAAAGCTCACGCAGCCGGAGCCGCCCTTGCCACTCCTAACGTAGATTTCCGCCCGGTCAATAAACATAGGGTGGGTTCAGCCGACACGCGCCAGAAGTGCGGTCAGGCAGGTTTTATTTCGACCCGACGGCCTTTGAAGACCACGAGCCCT